>CBDUKE010000001.1:0-72323 GCA_965367725.1 uncultured Maribacter sp.
GTAGTCAGCAGATTTACAGTCTGCCCTCGTTGGCCGCTTGAGTATCTCCCCAATACCTTATTTTAAAGAACTTTAGAGCCGATAGAGGGACTCGAACCCACGACCTGCTGATTACAAATCAGCTGCTCTAGCCAGCTGAGCTACATCGGCCTTTCAACACTTTTTTACGCATAAAAAAGTCCGCTATTTCTAACGGACTGCAAATGTAAATATTTATTTGTTTAATCAAAATTAATTTTACATAATTTTCATCACACCTTTACCCGTTGCATATCTTTGGTTTTCTTCAATTTCCGCTCTAAAGAACTGCAAGCAGAATCTATTGCTTCTTCAAATGTTTTACATTGTTTTTTGACAACAAATTTATCTTTGGGAATATTTAACTTGATCTCTACTATCTTATTTTCTTTTGAACTGGTATTCTCAACTTTTAAATATACATCTGAACTTATCACCTTATCGTAAAAGGTTTCTAATTTATCCAATCTATTTTGGACAAATTCCAAAAGTTTCCTATCCGCATTGAAATTAACTGATTGAGTGTTTACTTTCATAGATTAAAAATTTAAAATATTAATTGATGTAAATTAACCTCACAATTTTTTGCCCCTAGGGTGGGCAGATGAATGTACTTTTTTAAGTTCAGCAATACTATTATGTGTATAAACTTGGGTCGAAGCCAAACTTGAGTGGCCTAACAACTCTTTTACCGAATTTAAATCTGCACCTTTATTAAGTAAATGAGTCGCAAAAGTATGTCGTAATATATGTGGGCTCCTTTTTACCTTGGAGGACACCTTACTAAAATACCCCTTTATTACTCTATAAACAAGGGTTTCATATATTTTATTGCCCGATCTGGCCAGAAAAACATACTCCTTATCCAATATACTTTCCAAGGTATTTCTATATATGAAATATGACAGGAACAAATCTATTGTGGGAGCTAACAATGGTATAATTCTTTCCTTATTTCTTTTGCCCAGCACCTTAATAGATCTACCTGTAAGATCAACATCATTTATTTTAAGGTTTATTAGTTCTGATCGTCTTATACCTGTGGTATATAATAATTCAATGATTAATTTATCCCGCCTCCCTTCAAAATCATCCTTAAAAGGTAATTGAGACAGGATTCGCTTCATTTCTTCTTCGGAAAACGGCACCTCAACTTTTTTCGAGGTTTTAAGTGCTTTGTGTTTGGCTAATGGATTGGTATCAATACTACCTATTCTTTGCAGAAATTTATAATAGGCTTTTAAAGAAGCAACTTTTCTATTTACTGATCTGTTGGAGATATCTGCATTTACAAGGGATACTATCCAATTTCTTATAATATTGTATTCAGCATTTTTTATATTCTCCAAAACATATTCATCACGGCAAAAATCAGCAAAAGATTGAATATCTTTCTTATAAGCACTTGCCGTATGCTCAGAATAATTTTTCTCAAGGAGCAAATAAGAAATAAATGATTGCAGCGACATAGAACAAAGTTACTAAAGTTGTCTTAGCAATAACCGAAAATAAAAAAATCCCATCACACGATGGGATTTTTTAAATAATTGTACACTATAATAATGGATTTTAGATTTCTTCTTGATCTCTTAAACCTTGAATGTATTGTGCTTTTTGAATTTGAGCTCTTCGTATTACCGAAGGTTTTGTGAATTGCTGACGTTTGCGCAATTGGCGCATTGTACCAGTCTTATCGAACTTTCGCTTGAAGCGCTTTAAAGCTCTATCTATGTTTTCTCCTTCTTTAATTGGTATTATTAACATGGGCTACAACCTCCTTTCTTTAGTGATTAAGGGTGCAAATATAAAATGAATTAATGGATTAGGTCGCAACTATTTTAAAATATTTTTCGAGATGACCACTTTTTGTATTTCTGTAGTGCCTTCGCCTATGGTACAAAGTTTAGCATCGCGATAAAATTTCTCTACAGGAAAATCTTTGGTATAACCATAACCCCCATGTATCTGAAGAGCATCATTTGCTACTTTAACACAAACCTCTGAAGCATACATTTTGCTCATGGCACCTAGTTGGGTCATTTTTCGACCTTCATTCTTTAAAAAAGCAGCCTTGTGCAACAGCAGCTCTGAAGCTTCAATCTCGGTAGCCATATCAGCCAATTTGAAAGATATACCTTGGAATTGGCTAATAGGTTTGCCAAACTGAATCCGCTCCTTGGAATATTTCAAAGCAGCTTCATAAGCCCCTTTTGAAATACCCAATGCCAAAGCACCGATAGAGATTCTACCACCATCCAACACTTTCATGGATTGAACAAAGCCATCTCCGATATCGCCCAATCTGTTTTGATCAGGCACCCTACAATTATTAAAAATCAATTCAGCAGTTTCACTGGCGCGCATTCCCAATTTATCCTCTTTTTTACCGCTGGAAAAACCAGGAGTTCCTTTTTCAATGACAAATGCGGTCATGCCATAACTATCTCCTTTTTCCCCTGTTCTTACAATTACCACGGCAACATCACCGCTAATACCATGGGTAATAAAGTTCTTGGCTCCATTCAATACCCAGTAATCACCATCTTTTATAGCCGTAGTACTCATGCCGCCGGCATCTGAACCGGTATTGTGCTCTGTAAGCCCCCAGGCACCAATCCATTCACCAGATGCCAATTTGGGTATGAAGCGCTGCTTTTGCTCCTCGTTGCCAAAAGACAAAATATGGTTCGTACATAAAGAATTATGGGCCGCAACCGATAACCCAATGGAAGGGTCTACTTTGGAAATTTCCTCTATGATGGCAATATACTCATGGTAACCCAGACCTGAGCCACCGTATTCCTCTGGCACCAACACCCCCATAAAACCCATTTCTCCAGCTTTCTTAAAAAGCGCTACTGGAAAAGTCTGGGCTTCATCCCACTCCATAATATGTGGCCTTATATGCTGCTCTGCAAACTTTTTGGCAGCAGTAGCTACATGTTTCTGAGTTTCTGAGTAATCAAAACACATGGTTTCTTTGAACATATGCAAGTTTTTTTTTAAAGTGTCAAATATAATTTAATATTATGGATCTTGTCTATTGGGAAATCTTCAATTTTTGTTAATTCGTCCAAGGATGAAAAACTACCGTTAACCTCCCTATATTCAACTATATTAGCGGCGACATTATATCTTATATATATTAATTTGGAAATCTCCTCGGCAGAAGCACTATTAACATTTATTTTTTCCATTTGAGGTTGGCTCAATACCTTGAACCTTTTAACAGTTCTTTTTACGACATCAGGCTCTAGACCATAAACATCGTACAATTGGTCTTCTACCATAAAACCTCCTAACCTATTCCTGAATTTTATTATTCGAAGTGCTAATTTCTCTCCTATGCCACTTATTGCTTTTAAGTCTTCAGCAGTAGCACTATTCAGGTCTTTTATTTGAAATTTGTCTTTGTGAGCATCCAATTCTTTTTGAAAAGTAGCGCTTGGGATTTTCCTTTGACTTACAGATTTATTTTTAACCCACTCTGGAAATTTGAAGTTTGGAGAAATAGCTTCTAATAATGAATCTGAAATCTTGGTGATATTTTGAAATTCATATGAATTATTAACAAATTTATTTTGCGCTCTAAAAGCGTGTAACCTATCTATTTCTTCAACGGACATTCCCAAGGTATATCCCTTGTAGTCAGAAATAAAATTGGGGTTAAATGGATAAATCCGAATTGAATCCTTTTGCTGTGAATTTTGTTTTAAAGCATCAATCTTATCTTGTGTGTCTCTATCTAAAGACAGATTTCCTTCGAAATTACTTGAAGTGTATTTTACCACATAGAAAACCACTTGCAAGGCAACAATGATAAGGAGCAAAAAGAAAATCCCACTTCGTTCTTGTTTAGAAAACTTAAAGTGGGATTTAAATTTATGCATTTGTAGTGCAACTAGCCTTTAACGAAATTCTTAATGTCTGTCATATACTTATCCAATTCCTCTTTAACACGAGGGAATAAGAATAAAAGACCGATCATATTTGGGAATACCAATGCCAATATCATGGCATCTGAGAATTTAATTACTGCATCTAAAGTAGCTGCAGCTCCAATAACCACAAACATTAAGAACAGTACTTTGTAAACAACATCAGCTCTTTTTCCCCTTCCAAACAAATATTTCCATGATTGTAACCCATAATAAGACCATGAGATCATCGTTGAAAAGGCAAATAGAATAATCGCTATGGTGAGGATATATCTAAATCCTGGTATTACAGAATCATAAGCCATTGATGTTAAATCCACGCCACCTATATATGTACCTGATTCATTGATTAATACGGTACTGCCTACAGCATTTCCGTAATCAAATGCCCCAGCATCCATATTAAAGAAAATAATAACCAACGCAGTCATTGTACAAATTACAACGGTATCAATAAATGGTTCCAACAAGGCAACTACACCTTCACTTGCAGGATATTTCGTCTTTACCGCTGAATGCGCTATCGCTGCCGAACCTGCCCCCGCTTCATTAGAGAAAGCCGCTCTTTGAAAACCAACTATGATGACACCGAGAATACCACCAAGGCCTGCTTCGGGTGAGAATGCCCCTGAGAAAATCATTGAGATGGCGTCTCCCATATATTTAATATTCGCAAAAATGATAACCAAGGAAGCTAAAACATAAATACCAGCCATAAAAGGGACAATTTTCTCTGTTACACTGGCAATCTTCTTAATTCCCCCAATAATTACAATACCTACGAGAATAGCTAGTATTATTCCGATAATAACACCTGTTGCCCCACCTTCTAAATTCAACATGGAAGTAAGCTGTACCGCTGCTTGATTTGACTGAAATGCATTGCCACCTCCAAACGAAGCACCAACACATAGTACCGCAAAAATGACTGCTAAAGCCTTGCCTAAACCGGCAAAACCTCTTTCCTTTAATCCTCTTGACAAATAATACATAGGCCCTCCATAAACGGTACCATCTTCACCAACATCCCTATATTTTACACCTAAAGTACATTCAACAAACTTTGTCGACATACCTATAAGTCCGCATACAATCATCCAAAATGTAGCTCCTGGCCCACCTACTGCAATCGCTACCGCGACACCTGCAATATTACCCAGACCAACAGTTCCAGATACTGCAGTTGCCAAAGCTTGAAAGTGACTTACTTCACCATCTTTACTTTCATCACTAATAGTATCGACTAAATCACCATCTACAATATTTAAATCAGCCTTTTCAACCCCATGATGATCCATCTCATCATAATGACCTCTTACAGTATTGATTGCTAGAGGAAATTTCATGATATTTGGAAACTTGAAGTATATGGTAAAAAATGTTGCTCCGAAAATCAACAAAATCAAAACAATAGGCAAGTTGTAACCAGCAATAGGTATTGCGGTCAATACAAAACCCTCCCACCAAACTGCAAAAGGCATAAATGCATCATTGACCTTCTCATCCAGTCCTTTCTCTTGTGCGCTTGTAATTAGTGGTAATAAAGTAAATAATAAAAGAAGTCTATACTTCATAGTTGCTGGTTTTGGTTTTGGTTTAATTTGCTAGGACAGCAATATCATAAAAATATTCTTCCAAATCAAATATTGGCTTAAAAGAAAATTGATTAAATATTGAACATTTCGTTCAACTTACGAATCTGTTCAGGCCTTCCAAGTACTATTACTTTGCTTTTTGGCTGTAACTGCATGTCGGCCTCTGGATTTATGGTGTATTTGCCATCAGGAGCAATATAGCCTATAATAGTACATCCTGTTTTTCTCCTAAGATCTAAATCACGAAGCGAATTGCATTCACCTTCTTCAGCAATCTCTTCAATGGCTACTTCCTCTAAATTGGTTGTATGTTCGCCTTCCAAAGACAATTCGTCCATAAAAGAGATTAGGTCAGGCATTACCACTAATGATGCCATGTGATCACCACCAATTTTATCGGGCATGATAACTTGGTCCGCGCCAGCCAAAATCAACTTTTTCTGAGAAGTTATCTGTGAAGCCCGGCTGATTATATAGAGTTTTTTATTCAATTGCCGCGCAGACAATACCACAAAAAGATTGGCAGCATCCTCTGGAAGAGTGGTGATAATATACTTTGCACGATCAATACCGGCCTCGATCAAAACTTCATCTTCATTGGCATCACCTTCCACAAAAAGAATACTATCCCCAAATTTTTCGATAATCTCCTTATCTCTTTCAACTACAACAAAAGCTCTTTTAAAGGCTTTAAGCCTTTCGGCAGCTTGGTTGCCATTACGGCCAAATCCGCAAATAATCACATGGTTCGAGAGTGAGCTGATTTTGTTTTTCACTTTTTTCTTTTTTAATATGTCTATGGAATTTCTACTCAATATATACTCGGTTATGACCGAAATTGAAAACCCAAATATGAATACACTCGCTATAATTAAAAATACCGTAAATATCTTTGCTTCAGGACTTAATTGGCCCACTGTGGAGAAACCGACTGTAGTGACCGTAATAACGGTCATATAGAAGGCATCTAGCCAGGACATATTTGAAAGAAACCTATACCCAATTACTCCAGTCACCAAAACAATTGCAATTAATACAATGGCAATATATATTTTGGAACGAAATAATCTAATCATAATCAAAGGTCAAAAACTGATGTTCTTTTGGTATGCACCAAATCTTTTATTTTCAACCAAAAAGCCAAAAAAAGATACAATGCAAAACCAAATCCCAAGGTTACGAAAGTAAGGTAAATGAACGATGTTCTGACAACCCTTGCGCGAATACCAATGCGTTCGGCAATTCGTCGACAAACTTCAAAGCCCCTTTTTTGAAAATAATATAATAGCTGATAGAAAATATTCATTGCCTAAAATTAATTATTTCTATTTAATAACCTACTGCCAATCGAACAATGGAGGCATTTATTTTTAGAACAATATTCATTATATAGCTGCAAAATAGCCTGACTGTCGCCAGCTGTTTTTATACCAATACCCAAAGCATTGAATCTTTTTAAAATATTATTATCTTCCTTTTTTAAGCTGCTGATTATGGCAATTAGGTTTTCATTTGGATCTTTGCCCAGATGTTTGTAATAACTAAACATCAGAGGTAGAATCGTATTGATAATCAAAAGGTCGATAAACTTTTTCGTTAATTTTTTAGCGCTTTTCTTAGACCTCTTGCCAAATGTAAAATGGTCGTCCCAATACCTGCTCGCAGCAACCTCAAAAATCTTGTAGAGGTCAGCCTTGGTTTTTGCCTTTACCACTTGGTCGAACAAGTTATGGTTTTCACTATATAAATTGGCAAATTGCGATAAACGTATTGTTGGAAAATTTGACGGACGTAGTTTAAAGAATTCAGGAACGATAACAGCTGTTTCATCCAAATTGAATTTATGTTTTAAGTAGTGGTATTCATTTTTCAATACTACATGGTAGGGATCTATAATGGAATCATCATTCAACAATCCGGTTAATCCAAATAAGATACTCTCTATTTGAAGTGGGTTTTTCTGTAGTTTTCGAACAATTAAAAAATCAAATGCTTGGGCTAAACTTAAGAATGATTCACCATTGATTTTAAGTCCGAAATTCTTCAGAAGCAAAATATATAAGACACTTTCCCAATTATTTTTTGAGGATTCCAAAAGCGCATTGACCAAAATCGATTTTTGCTCCAATCGTTCAATATAAAGACGTTCTAGCCAATTGGATACAGTGAATTCATCAATTTCTGAAATTTCATTTTCACAATTAATGAAAGTGGTTCCTGATTGATCAAATAAGCTTTGATAGCTCTTTAGCACTTCTTTAGGAATATATTGACGCAGTTCTAAAGTAGGTATCTCGGTATTGTTCTTTCGATATATAGTCATATCATCTTTCCAAACCACATGAAGGATGACATTATCATAATTGATGTCCTTTTCATGATGGTGGGCGTACCAATCTGATGAATTAATATGCACTTCTACATTACCTGCCCAAAGTTGACCATCAATATTAATTTTTGCGTTAAAAAAATCGGGGCCAGCCTGTTGATTATGCAACCCAACATCAATTATATCAATGGTCGCATTATTGGTGGTGACCATTTCCTTTAATTGTAGCTTTTTATATTTCCAGATAAAATGGAGCAGATCCTCGCGCATGTTCTAAAATAAAAAATCCCTCATAAATGAGGGATTTTTTAAAATAATTTTTTTTAGTTTCTATTGAGCGACATCACCTTGCCAAGCAATTATACCCCCTTCCAGGTTGTACGCGCAATCAAAACCAAGGCGGTTCATTAAAGCACATGCCTGCCTACTCCTATTTCCAGACCTGCAGTATACATAGAAGTTTTTGGATTTGTCCAATTTTTCCAATTCCGTTAAGAACTGTTGTCCAAGATAAATATTGATATTGGCGGCGTTCGGAATATAACCTTCGGCAACCTCTATTGGTGTTCGTACATCCAAAATAAAGGCATTGTCATCGGCATTTAACCGTTCTGCCCATTCTTGTTGAGATAGATCTGCCATTTTATATAATTTTTAAGGGGCCAAAAATAACACATTTATGGACAAGATTATGCCATTTGTTTCAAATGCAATCAATTTGATTCTGCCGCAACCAGATTTTAACAAAACTTTATTGCACTAATAATATTGGGTTAGTTTTTAATAATTACATTTGTATATACAATTATTGTAAGGACATGAATGTAGAAGAACGTATTAAGACCAATGAGCGTCTCCCTCAAGAACGAAGGACGATTATTCATATCATGTTGGTTAACAATACCATCAATGAGCATATTGCCCTTGCTTTGAAGCCCTTTGATGTTTCAATGCAACAATTCAATGTTTTGCGAATATTAAGGGGACAGAAAGGAAAACCGGCTAATCTTTCAACCCTAAATGAAAGAATGGTGACTAAAATGAGTAACACAACCCGGTTGGTAGACAAGTTAATATCAAAGGGGTATGTAGATAGGATAACCTGCCCATCGAACAGAAGAAAAGTGGAAATCAATATAACCGATAAGGGTAAGGAAAAATTAAAGGAAATGGACATGGCAATGTCTAATACCGAAAGTGAGCTAGTAAATAAGTTTTCGATTAAAGAATTAAATCAATTAAATATTCTATTAAATAAATTTTAATTTTTAAACATTAACAAATAACAATTTAAACATGAAAAAGAATTTTTTAGCATTAACAATAGCGTTAATATTTGGATTTACCGCATCAGCAACTGAGCCTGTAAATGGCGAAAAAAAAGTAGTTAAAACCGAGGAAAGTACCGTAACCTGGAAAGGGTATAAAGTTGCAGGTTCCCATTCAGGAACTGTTGCGATCAAAGAAGGGTCTCTCATATTTGACGGCGATAAACTAACCGGTGGGGATTTTATTATTGATATGCCAACTTTGGTAACTACGGATGACCTTGGAGACATGAAAGGTAAACTAGAAGGACATTTGAAATCTGATGATTTCTTTGGTGTAGCCACTCATCCCACTGCATCTTTGGTATTCACAAAAGTTGAATCATCAGGTAAAAACTCTTATGAAGTAATTGGGGATTTGACCATAAAAGGCATCACCAAAGCCGTGACATTTGATGTTTCTATATATGGCAGCAAAGCAACCGCTACAATGAAAGTAGATAGAACAGACTATGATGTCAAGTATGGCTCTACTCTTTTTGGTGCCGCTGTTGACAAAGCAATCTATGACGAATTTGATTTAGTTGTAGACTTGGTATTTTAATAAACTTGACCTCACATTTTAAACACCATAGGTTCATTAGAGCCTATGGTGTTTATTTTTTACAAAAAACGTATTTGTTGTTTTAAAAATCATTTCTATATTTGAGGCAATGAATAATGGAACAAATACATGGTGGTGGAGTAACTTACGTAAAACATCGTGAGCTAAGCATCATTGTAGTAAAACTATATAAAAGGCTTGTCTATCACGACAAGCCTTTTTTAATTATATATTTTAATCATGGATTACCAATTTAAATCACATCATAAAAAAATACTCGCAGACACCATTACTCCTGTAAGTGTATATTTAAAAATACGTGATAAATTCCCGAACAGCATTCTTTTGGAAAGTAGCGACTATCATGCCAATGACAATAGCTTTTCTTATATCTGCTGTAATCCTGTTGCATCCATTAAGATTGAAGAGGAAACTATTATAGAGCACTACCCGGATGGCACAATCGTAACCAAGGAAATCACTACTGATACTGATGTCGTAAAAACCGTGCATGATTTTAGTCAAAACTTTAAGGCGGATAAAAATTCATTCAAATTTATAAACAATGGGCTATTTGGATATATGGCCTACGATGCAGTTCGGTATTTTGAAGATGTCCAAATTGGCAAAAAGGATGGCGCATTGAACATACCTGATATTTATTATGCAGTATATCAGAACATAATTGCCATTAACCATTTTAAGAATGAGGCATACATTTTCGCCCATTGTTATGAATCTGAAAGTAATATTGCAGAGATTGAACATATTCTCAATGTAAAGAACTTTGCTTCGTACAACTTCAATAAGGAGGGAGAACCTACATCAAACCTCAAAGATGAAGAATATCGAGAGCAAGTAGCCCTGGCAAAAAAACATTGTCAACGTGGTGATGTATTTCAATTGGTTTTATCCAGAAGGTTTTCTCAAGGATTCAAAGGTGACGAGTTCAATGTATATAGGGCGTTACGTTCCGTAAACCCTTCTCCATATTTGTTCTATTTTGATTATGGGGATTTCAAAATTTTTGGTAGTTCACCAGAAGCCCAATTGATCGTCAGTGATGGAAGAGCAGAGATACATCCTATAGCAGGTACATTTAAAAGAACCGGGAATGATGAGAAAGATGCCGAATTGGCTAAAAAGTTAACTGAAGACGATAAGGAAAATAGTGAGCATGTGATGTTGGTTGATCTTGCCCGAAACGACCTAAGTAGAAACGGCAATATGGTAAGTGTTGAAAATTATAGAGAGGTGCAGTTCTTTTCGCATGTAATACATTTAGTCTCGAAAGTAACCGGGCGAAAGAAAAAAGATATAACTACCATGAAAGTAGTGGCAGATACTTTTCCTGCAGGGACTTTGAGTGGAGCTCCCAAACACATGGCCATGCAGCTTATAGAAAAATATGAGAAGACAAATAGGGCGTATTATGGTGGTGCTATTGGTTTCATGGATTTTAGTGGAAACTTTAACCATGCCATAATGATCCGAACTTTTTTAAGCAAAAACCATCAATTACATTATCAAGCCGGTGCTGGCTTGGTGGCGGCCTCAAATCCGGAAAACGAATTACAGGAAACATATAACAAGCTAGGTGCATTGACCAAGGCCTTGGAAATAGCAGAATCCATTTAAAATTTCCAGAATCAAGATGATTATGAAAAAAATATTGGTGATTGACAACTATGATAGCTTTACGTATAATCTAGTCCATTATTTAGAGGATTTGGATTGTGAAGTGGTTGTAAAAAGAAACGACCAACTAACATTAGAGGAGGTTGATGCTTTTGATAAGATTGTGCTATCACCTGGGCCTGGGATCCCTGATGAAGCCGGGCTACTCAAAGAAATCATAGCTAAATATGCGCCTACCAAGAGTATTTTTGGTGTATGTCTAGGGCAGCAGGCCATTGCAGAAGTATTTGGCGGTTCATTGATTAATTTGGATAAAGTATATCACGGAATAGCCACTAAGATCAAGGTGATCAAAGATGATATTTTGTTCGAAGGTATGCCTAAAGAAATTGAGGTTGGGCGTTATCATTCTTGGGTTGTTGACCCGAATATGCCCGAAGTATTAGAAGTTACTTCTGTTGATGAAAACGGACAGGTCATGTCTTTACGTCATAAAAATTATGACGTATGCGCCGTTCAATTTCATCCTGAATCTGTTTTAACACCAAAAGGAAAACAAATCTTGAAAAATTGGTTGAAAAACCAAGCTTAAACCATCTACTGAAATAAATCAGCTTACATGAAAGAAATTCTAAACAGACTTATTAACCACGACATCTTAACAAAGGAAGATGCCAAACAGGTTTTGGTTAAAATCGCTAAAGGAGAATACAATACAAGCCAAATTGCTGCTTTTCTTACGGTTTATATGATGCGTAGTATTACCATTGAAGAGCTTGAGGGATTCCGAAATGCATTGTTGGAACTATGTCTGGCTATTGATTTATCAGCATATAACCCTATCGATTTATGTGGTACTGGTGGGGACGGCAAGGACACTTTCAATATTTCAACTTTGGCCTCATTTGTAACGGCCGGAGCTGGTGTTAAAGTGACAAAGCACGGTAATTATGGGGTTTCCTCTAAGTGTGGTAGTAGTAACGTAATGGAGTTCTTAGGGATAAAATTCAGTAATGAAGCCGATTTTCTTAAAAGGTCAATCGATGAGGCCGGAATATGCGTTTTGCATGCGCCACTATTTCACCCAGCTATGAAAAATGTAGCGCCTATCAGAAAAGAACTTGCCGTAAAAACCTTTTTCAATATGTTGGGACCTATGGTCAACCCCGCGTTTCCGAAAAACCAAATAGTAGGGGTATTTAATTTGGAATTGGCACGAATATATGGTTATCTCTATCAGAATACCGATAAGAATTTTACAGTTTTACATGCCTTGGATGGTTATGACGAGATTTCCTTGACTGGTGCAACAAAAACAATTTCCAACAATTCAGAAGGTATTTTACATCCGGAGGATTTTGGAGTGTCCCGTATAAAACAAGCCCAAATCATCGGTGGGGAAACCATTGCCGATTCAGCGAATATTTTTATGGCTATTTTAAAAGGTAAAGGTACCGAAGCTCAAAACAATGTAGTCTGTGCCAATGCCGGAATCGCCATTGCAACTGTGAATGGCGTGAGTCCCAAAGAAGGGTTTGAAAGTGCAAAAGAGTCCTTGTTAGCTGGAAAAGGTTTAAAAGCTTTAAATAAACTGCAAGCACTAAGTGCTTAATTGAATTTACAAATGAATATTCTAGATAGCATCGTTGCAGACAAAAGAAAAGAGGTTGATCTTAAAAAAGGATTGATTCCTATTTCACAATTGGAAAATACCTGGCTTTTTAATAGGGAAACTATTTCTCTGGCCAATGCTTTAAGAAATAGTGCCACGGGAATTATTGCTGAACACAAACGTCGTTCCCCATCAAAATCAGTCATTAATCAAGATTTGAACGTGCACGAAGTTGCGAAAGGTTATGAAATTGCTGGTGCTTGTGGTATGTCTGTCTTAACTGATGGCAAATACTTCGGTGGTTCGCTCGACGATTTACTGCTCGCAAGGGCATCGGTCAAAATGCCCTTGTTACGAAAAGAATTCATCATTGATGAGTATCAGATTATTGAGGCAAAATCTAATGGAGCGGACGTCATCTTATTGATTGCTGCCATATTGACTCCATCTGAAATCAAAACCTTTTCAGAATTGGCCAAAAGCTTACATTTAGATGTTTTACTAGAGGTTCATAATACAACTGAATTGCAAAAATCAATTATGCCAAGCTTGGATATGTTGGGTGTGAACAATCGAAATTTAAAGACTTTTGAGGTAAGCTTGGATACCAGTAAATCACTATCCCAATTCATCCCGGATGATTTTGTAAAAGTTTCGGAAAGTGGCATAAGCAGCGTCGAGGCCATTAAAGAATTAAAGCCTTATGGCTATCAAGGGTTCCTGATTGGCGAGAATTTTATGAAAACCGGGGATCCTGGTGCAAGCGCGATGAATTTCATAAAAGCCCTTAAATAAAACATATTCAATTAAAATGAGCCATTACCATAAAAATACTGATGAATCCATAAGAGAACCTCTTAAGATAAAAGTATGTGGTATGAACCAAAATACTGTGGAAGTCGGGGCTTTAAAACCAGACTATTTAGGTTTTATTTTCTGGAAACCATCCAAAAGAAATTATAACGGGAAACCAGTGGTATTACCACATCGTATTAAAAAAATTGGTGTTTTTGTCAATGAACAAATAGCGATGATTATAGAAAGAGTTAAAACACACCAACTTTTGGCTGTTCAATTACATGGTAACGAAAGTCCGGAGTTTTGTAAAGCTCTGAAACAACAATTGAAAGGCGTCGAAATCATAAAGGTCTTTTCGATTAAAGATGAATTCAATTTTGAGGAACTCAAGCCATTCGAATCGGTTTGTGATTATTATTTATTTGATACTAAAGGGAAATTGCCTGGTGGAAATGGCTTTAAATTCAATTGGGAAGTATTGAAGGATTATCCCTCTAAAAAACCATTTTTTCTTAGCGGAGGTATTGGTTTGGAGGATTTGGATTCCATCAAAGAATTCATGCGACAAAAAGAATCCAAGTATTGTCATGCCATTGATGTAAACAGTAAGTTTGAGCTAGAACCTGGATTGAAGGAAATAGGAAAATTGAAAGATTTTATAAAAAGCATAAAATGAGTTATAACGCAGATGATAGAGGTTATTATGGGGAGTTCGGCGGTGCATTTATTCCAGAAATGCTATATCCGAATACTGAGGAATTACGCCAGAACTATATTCGGATCATGGAAGAACCTGCTTTCAAAGAAGAGTTTGAGCAGTTATTAAAGGATTATGTAGGACGGCCCACACCTTTATATTTCGCAGAGCGACTTTCAAAAAAATACAATACCAAGATATATCTCAAAAGAGAGGATTTATGCCATACCGGAGCCCATAAGGTGAATAATACCATCGGGCAAATTCTTATGGCAAAGAAGCTCGGCAAGAATAGGATCATAGCTGAAACCGGTGCCGGACAGCATGGCGTTGCCACCGCAACAGTTTGTGCACTAATGGGTATTGAATGTGTGGTTTATATGGGTGAAATTGATATTGCGCGTCAAGCACCCAACGTTGCTAGGATGAAAATGTTAGGGGCAGAAGTGAGGCCCGCATTGTCAGGAAGTAGAACCTTGAAAGATGCAACCAATGAAGCCATTCGAGATTGGATCAATAATCCAGTTGATACCCATTATATCATTGGGTCGGTGGTTGGTCCTCATCCCTACCCCGATATGGTAGCACGATTTCAATCGGTGATTTCCAAAGAAATTAAATGGCAGCTAAAAGAAAAAGAAGGTGTTGAAAATCCGGATTATATCGTTGCCTGTGTTGGTGGCGGGAGTAATGCCGCTGGCGCATATTATCATTACTTGGATAATCCCGCGGTAAATATCATTGCTGTTGAAGCGGCGGGCAAAGGCATTGATTCCGGTAAAAGTGCCGCAACCTCAGCTTTGGGTAAAATGGGTATTATTCATGGAAGCAAGACACTTTTAATGCAGACCAAAGATGGTCAAATAACCGAGCCATATTCCATATCGGCAGGTTTGGATTATCCTGGGGTTGGCCCCATGCATGCCCATCTGTTTACATCGGGTAGGGCTGAATTTATTTCGATTACCGATGAAGAAGCAATGAATGCCGGCTTAATGATTTCCAAGTTGGAAGGGATTATTCCTGCTATTGAAAGTTCACATGCCTTTGCCATCTTAGACCATAAAAAGTTCAAACCAAATGATATTGTTGTCATAAACCTTTCGGGGCGCGGGGATAAGGATTTGGATACTTATATAGATTATTTTGAACTATAAGTAGGAATGAGAAAAGAGATATGGGTATTGAGAGAATTTTTCAAAATACCAGTCTAAAATCTAACTACTCAATACTAAGTACTGATTAAATGAACAGAATAAATAATAAATTAAAAGAAGATAAGAAAATCCTCTCCATATATTTTACAGCTGGTTACCCCGACTTAAATGATACCGTTAGAATCATTGAGGAATTGGAAAAAAATGGGGTTGATCTGATTGAAATAGGATTGCCATTTTCTGATCCCTTGGCAGATGGTCCAACGATACAAGCATCTTCTACAGCAGCTCTAAAAAATGGGATGCATACTGAATTACTTTTTGAACAATTAAAGGATATTCGCAAATCGGTCTCTATTCCCCTGATTATCATGGGGTATTTTAATCCGGTTTTTCAGTATGGTGTTGAAGCCTTTTGTAAACGTTGTCAGGAAATTGGCATAGACGGACTTATTCTCCCCGATTTACCATTGGACGTATATCAAAAAGACTATGAGGCCATTTTTAAAAAATATGGCATGTCAAATGTATTTCTGATTACCCCACAAACCAGTGATGCTCGAATCAAAGAAATTGACCAAGCATCAGATGGATTCATTTATATGGTAAGTTCTGCAAGTACAACAGGTGCAACCTCAGGTTTCGGAGAGGAACAGAAAAAGTACTTCGACCGCATCGCAGCATTAAAATTGAACAATCCACAAATTGTGGGTTTTGGCATTAACAATGCTGAAACATTCCAACAAGCTACCCAAACAACTGCTGGTGCCATCATAGGTTCGGCTTTTATAAAACACTTAACCAAAAATGGGGTAAATTCAATTTCTGATTTTATAAACACAATTCGATAACGCTATGGAAATCATCAATAATTGGAAACTGGTTATTTTACTTTGCTTGACTTTAGGATTAGCTCCATTCTATCCAGAACCCCATGTATGGGGTAAAATTCAGTGGGTTATGGGCGGTGCCAATGGAATGTCGGCCATGGATTGGTTTGACCTTGTCTTTCATGGCTTCCCTTTTGTTCTTCTAATTCGTTTAATTATTTTAAAGTTAATTGGCTTGCTTAAAAAATAGAATTGCCTACATTTAAATCTTTATCAAACCACACTATTACATGAGAAAATTGTTTGCCTTATTATTTGTATTCATTTGCGGGAATATTATCGGCCAAGAAGAGTCAGAATTAAAATCCCAAGTAAGTCATTCTATCAATGAAATCAGGGACTTTGTTTCCATTCCCAATGATGCTTTGGAACATGCAGATATCAACAGGAACCTCACTTGGTTAACCAAAAAATTCAATGAAAGGGGCTTTAATTCCACGGTTCTACCTACTGAGGGAGAATCTTTGTTTTTTGCTGCATTGCCCATGGAGGACAATAAGCCTACCATTCTTTTTTATATGCACTTGGATGGCCAATCTGTTGACGCTTCGAAGTGGGACCAACCGAATCCGTATGAAGTAGTTTTAAAATCAAAAGATGGTGATACTTGGAAGACCCAAGCTTTTGATAGTCTAGCGAATAACCTCAACTATGATTGGCGATTATTTGGTCGTTCAACATCCGATGATAAAGGTCCAATTGTAATGTTATTGAATACTATTGATCTTTTGAAAAAAAACAATGTCAACATCCCTTTTAACGTAAAAGTGATTTTGGATAGTGAAGAGGAAAAAAGTAGTAAGCCATTACCCAAGGCAGTTAAAGAATATCGCGATTTATTGAAAGCTGATTTCTTGGTCATAAATGATGGTCCTGTCCATGTTTCTGGGAAACCAACCGTGGTTTATGGTTGTCGGGGCATTACAACACTGACATTAACAACCTATGGACCAATAAAACCACAGCACAGTGGTCATTATGGCAACTATGCACCCAATCCAGGCTTTCAATTGGCTCAGGTACTGGCTGGTATGAAAGATACCAATGGAAAAGTATTGATTAATGGTTATTATGATGGCATATCTTTGGATGAAGCCACACTGGCCATTCTAAAAAGTGTTCCTGATGATGCTGAAATAATAAATACGAATTTGGCCATTAAAACGCCCGAGAAGGTGGGTAGTTTTTACCAAGAGTCTCTTCAATATCCATCTTTGAATATTAGAGGTTTAGGTTCTGGTTGGGTAGGCGAAAAGGCAAGAACCATAGTTCCTGAAAGCGCTACCGCTGAGATTGATATGCGTTTGGTACCTGAATCTGATGGAAATAGATTGAAAGGTTTGGTGAAAAAACACATTCAGAATCAAGGATTCTTTGTAACGGATAAGATTCCTACCAAAGAAGAGCGAATGGCCCATGATAAAATAATAACTATCTCTGAAGGTTCGGTCACCAATGCATTTAGAACTGATTTGGATAATCCTTACGGTAAGTTTTTGGTCAAAACCCTAAATGACAAATTTGGTGAAGATGTAGTTCAAATCAGAATTATGGGCGGTACTGTTCCTATTGCTCCGTTCATCAACGAATTAAAAATTCCGGCTTTTATTGTTCCCATGGTTAATCCCGACAACAATCAACATAGCCCCAATGAAAATCTGGTTATTGGGCAAATCGCCTATGGCATCAAGGCATTTTATGGAATTTTAAGTACGGGTATGAACTAGAAAGAATACAGACGTTTCAAATTATTGCCCATCTTGACATTGCTATAGCCCATCTTGACATTGCTATAATACTATAACTTTTTTATGCCGAGTTTCTACTTGCATTAATATTGCCGTAAAGCGAACGTGTTACAATTTTCTCGTATAATTCTTTGTACGCTGTACCCTGCCCTATTCGCTGTAGTGCATATTGTTGGATGACCAGCAATGGCAAGACAATATTCTCCCTAATCTCGATAGACTCCCTTGAAATGGCCTCATTCTCCATAAGGATGTTAGCGCCAGAAACCAATAACAACATTTCCTTGGAAAGCTGGTATTCTTCATGTAGAATATTCCAAAAGGCCCCATATTTTGGGTCTTTTTTCATATAACTTGTTAATTCAAAGTAACATTTAGTGAGCGACATCATGCTATTGAGCATCAAGGTTTTGAAAAATGGCACTTCCTTGTACATTTTCTTCAATTCTCTTAGTCTACCTGATTCTTTAACCGTTTTTATTGCCGTACCAATACCAAAATAGCCTGGTACATTTTGTTTTAATTGACTCCAGGAACCAACAAAGGAGATGGCCCTAAGATCGGTCAATTCCAGCTGTTTTTTATTCCCTCGTTTACCTGGTCTACTCCCTATGTTAGCCTTTTGGTAGTATTTTAGTGTACTCCTATTTTCCAAATATGGGATGAACATATCGTGTTTCTTGAGGGCGTCATACTTGACAAAACTCAGTTCTGACAATTCCTCTAACAACTTTCGGTGTTCTTTGGAAATCACATTCTCTTTACCAAACAGGTTATTGGATAGACCAGCAGTCAACAATTGCTCACTATTATGCATAAATTGCTCCTTCGTACCATAGGTACTGGTAATGGTCTGTCCTTGAATCGTAAGTTGAATTTCATTGTTGGCAATATCTTTGGTTTGGGCGGCATAGAAGCGGTGGGTTTTACCCCCTCCACGAGCTGGTGGGCCACCTCTGCCATCAAAAAACATAGCTTTGACATGATTCTTTTTACAGACCTTGGATAGTTGTTCCTTGGTTTTCAAAATTGACCAATTCGCCTTTAAGTAACCGCCATCTTTTGTACCGTCAGAAAAACCAAGCATCATCGTCTGTTGGTCTTTCCGCTGCTCTAAATGTTTTCGATATGCTGGCAAATCGAATAAAAACTGCATAACTGCCTCAGCATTATCCATACCTTTCATGGTCTCAAAAAGTGGAATTATGTCAAACGTAATTTCAGAGTCTTTCCAACCACACCATCTAAACAGCCCATAGACATATAATACAGAGAATATATCTTCAGAATTACTGATGATATATCTATTACAACCCTCCTCGCCATTCTTTGCCTGTATTTCCTTTAATTGGGAAATGTTCAGAATAGTATCCTTTACGATATCTTCGTAATCGTCGGATTCTAATTTTAATTTTTTCTGAACAAGTAATTTTATCAATTCCGATTCACTTAATTCATTTAGACTTTCTTTTATAAAGCCATTTTTCTTGAGTATGGTTTCAACAATCAAAACATGCTTACTATGGTCCTGCCTAATATCTAGTGTTGCAAAATGTGTTTTGAATATTTTTACCTTATCTATAAAATGCTCTAATTCGTGTAGGTAAAGTCCGTGATAATCATCTATCAACAAATCGCGCATCGTCAATAAAGGCTCAAGAATATCTAGGTAACCAATACTTTTATTTGGATTGAACATAGCCGCATAAAGGTTGTTCCTTAACGATTTTATATGAAGTTGAAGCTTTTTGAATGTAAGCTTTTTTTGTAGAAATTTAAGATCATTATAATAACATTTCATTAGGTTGACCCTAAGTTCATCAGCAACATTTTTAGTAATTGCCGCTGTCACAAATGGGTTCCCATCCCTATCACCACCCGGCCAAAATCCAAGTTTCATAATGTTATGGTTCTCAAATTCCTCATCGTCGATGTTCTCTTTAACATAAGCATATAAATCACCCATGGCATCGTAATAGACATTCCTAAGAATGTAAATGATATTCTTGGCTTCATCCAAAGGAGTGGGCTTTTGGCTATTGATCAATGAAGTGAGCCCTAATTGTTGCAGTGTAATATCTATTTCATCTATTTTATTGTCAACTATAAGCGATCTTAAATCATTCATAATATCCAAAACGGCTGGGGTATAGAATTGCGTAGGATGCGCAGTCAATACAATTCTTGCACTAAAGGATGATAATTTTTCGGCCACTTTATCCCAACTTTTGGTCTTATTGACCAATTGAAAATAATCCTTTACAGATAGTGAATCGCTATGCTCCTGAAGTTTTGGGAATGCGGCATCTTCAACACTATCATACAAAACCACCTGTCTTTCCACATATTGAATAATGCGAAACATGAAATCTATCCTATCTTTTTCAGATGCTATATTTACATAATTCTGGAAGAAAGATTCCAAGATATCCTGCGGATTCAAACCTGCTTTGAGGCCTTTTGAAGATTGATGCAACAAAAGCGGGACGACCATCCCAACATTCTCAATATTCCTATAAGGTAAATTTAAAAATAGGCTGTTGTAAACGTTAAATTTATTTTGGACCGATTTTTTGAATTGTTCTAATCTTTCTGTTTGATGCATAGACTTTGTCAAATGTATTGCACCTTAATGGTGAATACGGATTTACTTACCCAATTGAACTGGCAAATATCGGTATATTCAGCGAACCAATATTTGTAAATTATATCAATTAACAAAATACGGTACAGCCGCTACAAAACCAACAGAAATTGGATTTATAAAATGGCAAACTAAACACAAAGTGAATTTAAAAAAAGGGAGCGTATTGTAGCACTCTAAAATCCAACGTATTGAAAGAAGGATTTTTCGCTTTCATATGTTTATAGGCAGCAAGACTACCAACCGCCCTATTGGCAGCCCCTGATGGTGCAGTAAGCGAAACTGTTTTAATGATTCTTTGTGGTTTTTTTTCAGAACGAAGAACAAATTGATGTATTCTAGGCACTTGATCATTAATCACTTCCAATTCATTGTGATTTTGTTTTAGAAGTTGGCGAAAAAAATATTCTGGGCCGTTTTTACTGTTTCCACCCGTAAACAATAAAGTTTCGACATTTGGGTATTCCTGCAAATAGAAAATCAGGTTTCTTAGTTTTATATTTAGCATTCCTAGATCCGAGGCATCAATCTTTGAACGTTCCGCACTTTGCACAATATCACATATTCCGATCTTTCGTGCTATTAAGAATTGTTTTCGTTGTTCAATGGCTTCTGTCGTAGTTTCGAACTTCAAGTTCAATCCAAAACTTCGATCTAGTATGGGCCACAATTGACCATCCCTACTTCCATAGCAAAAATTCACATCCCCTACTTTTAACTCCCCAGTGGTAAATCTTGGCGGGGGCAACGTACCCACAATCAACTTTGTGGCTTCGTCAAAAAGAAAAGGTTCGTATGGGTGCTTATGAAAAAACAAATCGCGTGATGTAAGATTAATTAGGAAAATGGAATATCCATAATCCAAATATACTGTTTTGAATAATCCCATACATAAATTGAATAGTGCCTATAAAATCAGTAATTTTAAGGAAATCAAATAATTACAATATGGGAAAAGGCGACATTAAGTCTAGAAGAGGTAAAATTGCGAACAATTCATATGGCACAAGAAGGCCTCGAAAAATAAAGAAGCGACCTACAGTAGAAGAAAAAATAGATATAAAAAAGAAGAAATAAGCCTTAGTCGATGACAAAATCCAAGGTGACATTGCCCTCGGCATCCAAGCCTATTTCATAGGTATAAAATCCTAATGGCAATGGGGTTTCACCAACAAAATCGATAGGTTGCAAGATATAGGTTTCATCTGCTGATTTAATGTTGATATAAGCATATTTATAAGCGTTTTCATAGATTAAATATCCGGAATAGTCGTCTGGTAGAATATTGGTATGAACCATTTCATCCCCGCCAACTTGAATAGTGTCAAAATTAATTGAACTAACATTCTTTACCCGAATCTGAATTCCGTTTAATTCATCATCCTGATCAGTACAACTAATGTTGATTAAAAAAACACTTATGGTCAATATTAAAAACTTTTTCATATCACACGGTTTTAAATAGATGTGTTATGATAAGAACGATAACCTTGAAGAAATATTCTATCTAATAAATACAGGTTGATTCGCTTTTAACGTATGTTCTTTACTATAGATGTAATCATCCAAATTAAAACCTTGTATATCTTCCAAGGTTTTCGCATTGGAATCCAAAATATATCTAACCATTGAACCCCGTGCCTTTTTGGCAAAAAAGCTGATGACTTTTAACTTATCGTTCTTCCAATCTTTGAATATGGGTGTGATTACAGGAACATTTAAACCCTTTTCATCAATAGCCCCGAAATATTCATTACTTGCCAAGTTAACAAACAATTCATCTTGCTCAAGTTCTGAATTAAGATGGTCTGTCAGCTGCTTTTTCCAAAATTCATATAGGTTTTTCTTCCGGCCAATTTTTAATTGAGTGCCCATTTCAAGGCGATAGGGTTGAACTAAATCCAACGGTCTCAAAACACCATACAAACCGGATAATATTCGCAAAGTATTTTGAAGTTTATCTAATTTATTCCCTGGGATCGTATAGGCATCCAATCCTTGATAGACTTCACCATTGAATGCATAGATCGCTGGTCTGGAATTAGTTGGGTCAAAAGGAATCGAAAATTTTTGATTGCGCTCCCAATTGAGTTCTGCCAAATTATTTGAAATGCCCATTAATTTAGACAATGCTCTTGGTCTCTTTTTCACCAAAATTTTGTTCAACTTAGCAGCTTGCTCCAAAAAAAGAGGTTGTGAATACTTTTCGGTCGGCAATTCACTTTCAAAATCAAGCGATTTTGCCGGAGAGATTACAATTTTCATATCAATCTATTTTGCGCATAAAAATAAAAAGGATCATCAGACATTCCTATCCCTTTTAAAAGTAGTTTTTAATAGAAGTATAGCCATAATTTATGCTTACTTGCTATGTTTAGCATAGTCCTGCCATTTTGCAATACAATTGGCCATGTCCTCAGGTATTTCTGAATCAAAACGCATATGCTCTCCAGTTACAGGATGAACAAATCCTAAAGTTTTGGCGTGTAACGCCTGTCTTGGTAGAATTTTAAACGCATTATCAACAAACTGTTTGTATTTGGTAAATGTTGTGCCCTTCAACACTCGATCACCTCCATAGCGTTCATCATTAAAAAGCGTATGGCCAATATACTTCATATGAACCCGAATCTGATGCGTTCTACCTGTCTCCAATTTGCATGAAACCAAGGTTACATAACCCAATCTTTCCAAAACCTTAAAATGGGTTACCGCTTCTTTACCTTCATCACCTTCTGGAAAAACGTGCATTTGCATTCGGTTCTTAGGATTTCTAGCGATGTGCCCTTCAACAGTTCCACTATCATCTTCTACATTTCCCCATACCAAGGCAATATATTCCCTTTCTGAAGTTTTATCAAAAAATTGTTTTGCCAAATGTGTCATGGCAGCTTCCGTCTTGGCAACCACCAAAAGTCCAGAGGTATCCTTATCTATACGATGTACCAAGCCCGGGCGTTCATTACTATTTGTAGGTAAATCCTTGATGTGAAATAATAGGGCGTTTATTAAGGTTCCTGAATAATTCCCATGACCGGGATGTACTACCATCCCCGCGGGTTTGTTAACTACAAGCAATGCCTCATCCTCATAAACAATATCTAACGGTATATCTTCAGGGGTAAGCAAAAATTCATGGGGCGGGTGTTCAAAAAGTACTTTTACCTCATCGCCAGCTTTTACTTTGTAATTCTGTTTTACAACCTTATCATTGACCCAAATATGGCCATCTTTTGCTGATTTTTGTATTTTATTACGGGTGGCATTTTCAATAAAGTTCATTAAGAACTTATCTACCCGTAACGGCTCTTGGCCCTTTGAAGCCAAAAACTTATGATGCTCAAAAAGTTCATCTTCGCTGGGTTGCTGATGCATTTTTGGTTCCATAGTTTAATCCGAATCGGCCTTTATCTGAGCGCGATTGGGAATTGTTCCATTACCACAAACCAGTTCTATTTTAGAAGTTTTAGGCAATTTTTGCCCTGGGTTTATATTCTTGCCCTTAAATTTTATATAGTAGACCATATCTTTACCAAGTTCATCAATATAGGTGACACGTTGCACATCCAAACCTACAGCCTTAAGCATAGATGAGGCATTACGTTGGGTAACCTGTATTATATTAGGGATAGTAACTTTTTTATACCCTGAAGGATTCACGGTAAAGTATATTTTTCTGTCTTCCTTGACTTTACTACCAGCCTTAGGGTCCTGCTCAATAATTGAAAATCTTGGATAATCAGGATTATAATTTGCTGAATCCAATACTTCGTAGCGCAAACCTGCGTCCTCAACAGCCTTTCGCATATCCATTACAGACATTTTTGCAAAATCGGGCACTTCAACAAATTCCCCATGGTGGGTAGAACTGTTCAACCATCGTAAAGCTAATAATACCAGTACTACTGATACCACAAGAGCCAGGCCCAATTGTATTAAAAAAGTCCTACTTCTTAAAAAGTTAAAAAAATTTCCCATTGCTTATATTTAACGCCACAAATATAGGAAATGAGCCAAAACAATAGCTTGGAAGGTTCCCAAATGTTGGTTAAAGAAATCTGTAATATATCTACCAGACCTCTTATTGATTGAAAAAAATCAAAGTTAACAGATAAAACCGATTGCTTTTTCTTTACTTTGAACTACGGAAAATCCTTTAATAGATCAATTTACCAAATTTGAATATGAAGAAAAAAGTGGCTGTCATTATGGGCGGATACTCCAGTGAGTACAAGATTTCACTCAAAAGTGGGAGCGTTGTTCATGAGTATTTGAACAAAGCAAAATTTGAGAGTTATAGAATTCATATTTTAAAGGACAAATGGGTCTATATTGATGATAAAGAAAATGAACATGCTGTAAATAAGCATGACTTCTCGGTAAAAATTGACGGATTGACTATTGTTTTTGATTGTGTATTCAATGCCATTCATGGCACACCAGGGGAAGATGGTTTATTGCAGGCCTATTTTGAATTATTAGGAATTCCGCAGACCTCTTGCAATTACTATCAAGCTGCATTGACTTTTAACAAGCGGGACTTACTAAGCGTATTGAAGCCTTACGGAATAAAATCAGCACCTTCTTTTTATCTGAATTTAGGCGATGAAATAGATGAAGGGGCCATTGTTGAAAAAGTAGGACTTCCTTGTTTTGTTAAAGCCAACAAAGCGGGTAGCAGTTTTGGTATCTCCAAAGTATATAAAAAAGAGGAGTTGAGATCTGCCATTGAAATTGCGTACAAAGAAGATGACGAAATCATTATAGAGGGATTTTTAGACGGAACTGAAGTTTCTGTGGGCGTTATTAAATACAAGGGGAAAACCAAAGTCTTACCCATTACAGAAATCGTTACCGAAAACGAATTTTTTGATTATGAGGCCAAGTACGAAGGTAAATCCCAAGAGATCACACCAGCTAGAATATCCCCTGCACAAGAGAAAAAAGTAAGCGAAATCGCAAAAC
Source organism: uncultured Maribacter sp. (assembly GCA_965367725.1). Taxonomy (GTDB): domain Bacteria; phylum Bacteroidota; class Bacteroidia; order Flavobacteriales; family Flavobacteriaceae; genus Maribacter_A. The sequence continues at coordinate 25,902 of CBDUKE010000001.1, forward strand.
GTGCTTATGATATTCTAAAAATGGAAGGCTTTTCCCGAAGTGAATTCATTTTTGTTGAAGATGAACCTTTTATGCTTGAAATGAACAGTACTCCAGGTTTAACCACTGAAAGTATATTACCCGCACAAGCCAGCGCGGCAGGCATTTCACTTTCGGAATTGTTTGAAAATGCCATAACGGAAGTTTTATCCAAAAACCACTAACTTTATCCTATGAGACGCGCTATATTTCCTGGATCATTTGACCCCCTTACATTGGGTCATCATGATATTATCATGAGGGGCATCACACTATTCGATGAACTTATTATTGCAGTCGGCTTAAATGCGGATAAAAAATATATGTTCACACTTGAAGAACGATTGGATTTCATAACTCGGGCCTTTATCAATGAACCAAAAATAAAGGTCCTGACCTATGAGGGTTTAACCGTTGATTTTTGTGAAAAAGTAAATGCGGATTTTATTCTTAGAGGTTTAAGAAATCCGGGGGATTTTGAGTTCGAAAAAGCCATTGCCCATACGAACAGAAAGCTTTCAGAAATCGAGACCGTTTTTCTTTTAACCTCATCAGGCAAATCCTACATCAGCTCTTCCATTGTTAGGGATGTCATAAGAAATGGTGGCAATTATGCTATTCTGGTACCGGATACGGTGCGAATTAAATAATCTCAGTATTCACAGCCTTTCGCTAAGTCAGAAGCCATGAACCAAAAGTTTATTTGCTTGTATGTAGTAGGTTTTTTCTTTCTTTAATCCTATATATTTTTATCTTCATACTCAATATATCAGGTATCACAACGTGTATAGCCGTATTCACAACAAAGCTTTACTAATATTGTAAAATACTTCTACTTTAGTAAGAAATAACTGCAATATGTTAAAGAGAAGTCAAATCGATCCTAACAATTATTTAATAAAACAGTTGCCAAAAGCGACTGCTTTTTTAAATAAAAAATTAGAGATTGTCTACGCATCTGACCTGTGGGTTAAAGATTTTGAATTTACCAATGGGAAAGTAATCGGGGAAAAAATCGGCGACCTCTTAAAACATGTTAGTGAAGATTTACAAAAGGACTTTAAAGAGTGCCTAAAAGGAAATATTGGTAGTAGAATCAAGGAATGTTATACTGAAAAAGATAATCCCAGAAAATGGACTGAATGGACCAATATTCCCTGGTATGACGAAAAGGAAAATATAATTGGGATTATCGTTCAAACCGAGGTCATCACAAAAAAAATAAATAACGATTCCAGCATAGAAAGACTTCAACTTCTCTTACAAGAAAAATCCTCGAATGCCAATATAGGGAGTTGGCAATATGATGCGGATTTAAATTCTTTGTGGTGGTGCGATATGACCAAGCATATTCATGAAGTAGATGCTAATTTTATCCCTAAAATAGAAACATGCTTTGATTTTTACAAAGAAGGCCATAGTAAGAATACCATATCAATGGCCTTTTTTGAAGCTTCAGAAAAAGGCTTGCCTTGGAAAGAAAAACTACAGATCATAACAGAAAAAGGCAATGAAAAATGGATTGTAACTACTGGCAAACCTATTTATAAAGATGATAAATGTATAGGCCTTGTGGGTACATTTCGAGATATTAACGAAGAGGTGCTCACGAACAAAAAAACAAAGGAAAATGAACTGCTCCTTAGAACGCTTATTGATAGCCTGCCATTGAATGTATTTGTCAAGGATTTGGATTCCAGAAAAATATTGGTCAATAAAGCCGAGTTGAATTTTCTTGGGCTAAAGAACGAATCGGAAGCATTGGGGAAAACCGATTTTGATTTTTTAAATAAAAAAAATGCTTTAATCGGTAGAGAAGAAGATATTAGGGTTATGGAGAATGGTATTCCCATGCTCAAAAAAGAAACCACGAACATAAAAAAAGACGGTACCATAACTTCCTTTTTAACTTCCAAAATCCCATTGAAAGCGGCAAATGGTGAAATCACGGGGCTAGTTGGGATAAGTCTTGACATTTCTGAGATCAAAAATAAGGAGAAAGAGCTAAAAAATTTGATCGATGTTACTTCACTTCAAAACAAAAAACTGGTGAACTTTGCACATATTGTATCGCACAATCTTCGCTCCCACACCGCTAATTTCTCTATGCTTTTAGAGTTTCTGGTCAGCGAAAAAGATGAAAAAGAAAAAGAGAACCTGGTCAAAATGTTAGTTAAGGCTTCTGATCATTTATTAGAGACAATGAACAATTTAAATGAAGTTGTTGTCATTAATACCAATGTCAATCTAAAGAAAAAAAATATCTCCCTAAACAAAGAAATCAAATCCGTAGAAAAAAACCTTAGTGTGTTTTTACAAAACAAAAACGCGAAAATTATAAACGCTATCGATGATGATGTAAAAATCAATGTCATACCTGCCTATTTAGATAGTATTCTAATGAATTTATTCACGAATGCAATCATGTATAAATCGCCCGATAGAGATCCAATCATTACATTAAGCACCACTTATGAAAATGGCTATACAATTTTGAGTATTAATGATAATGGCCTTGGAATAGATTTAAAAAAATATGGTGACAAACTATTTGGAATGTACAAAACCTTTCATGACAATGCCGATGCAAAAGGGATAGGGCTATTCCTTACTAAAAACCAAATAGAGGCTATGGGTGGCAAAATAACAGCATCTAGTAAAGTAGGTAAGGGAACCACATTTAATCTATATTTTAATGAGAAAAATTAATTCAATCTTCATAATAGACGATGATCCTATTACAGTTTTTGGAATTCGAAAAATGTTGGACACCAATGTTGAATTCAAAACCATTAGCACATATGGCAATGGTAAATTAGCTATTGATGGTATTAAAAAAGTTTTAAACGAAACCAAGGTAGTTCCCGAAGTCATTTTCTTGGATATTAATATGCCAATTATGGATGGGTGGCAGTTTTTAGAAGAATTTATAGTATTGCCAATAGAAGAGAAGGTTCGCATTAATATCGTAACCTCATCAATTGATCCGGCTGATTATGAAAATTTTAAGTATTACAACAATAAATCACACCACCAGATCACCTTTAACACAAAACCAATAAAGAGTACCGAAATTGCTGCTATCACAATACCTGCAGAATAAATTATTAGACAATACTGCTAATTTAAAATAGGTTATTCCCCAAACAAGGACTTTATATTTATATACGAATTGGTAAGGGCCTTTTTAATTTTATTGGGACCCTTCCATTTCACTTTTTCAATACCCTCGCTTTCTTGGCCCTTTAATTTACCTTCGTAGGAGGTTTTCATCGCAAACCAATGTACTTCTTTAAGCTTGTACTTTCCACTACGCTTAAAAATGTGGTAAGTGGTTTTAAGAAAATTCTCGATTATAAGATTTTTTACCCCTGTTTCCTCCTCTACCTCCCGAATGGCACATTCTTCAATGGTTTCACCTTTATCCAATTTACCTTTGGGCAAATCCCATTTATCATTTCTATAAATAAAAAGAACTTTTCCCACACTATTGGTAACTACACCTCCTGCAGCAATCTCTATAGGGATTGTATTGCAGAATTTTTTCAATATTTCTTCATGGTTAGGGTGATAAATATAAGCTTCATTAAGTTTTTTTTTCGATAATGCACTTATTGCTTCCTGTACGGAATCACTATTCAATAAGAAGTATTTACTGTTTGTAATTTCCGATAATTTATTTGTTAAAATCAGAGGCAGATCTTTTACAAAAACTTTATACATTTGTGTAATGGTTTTAGATAAAAACACCGCAAAAAAAACTGCAGAGCTTCTACTGCAAATTAATGCAATTAAGTTGGATCCCGAAAATCCTTTTACATGGGCTTCCGGATGGAAATCTCCAATATATTGTGATAACCGAATTATTTTATCATATCCGGTCATTCGAAATTATGCCCGGGAAGAAATGGCCAAACAGGTTGAAACACTTTATGGCAAGCCAGATGTGATTGCCGGAGTGGCTACTGGCGCCATTGGATTGGGGGCTTTGGTTGCAGATTATATGGGACTACCATTCATTTATGTACGCCCTGAACCAAAATCACATGGTAGACAAAATCAGATTGAAGGTTATTTAGAACCGAACCAAACTGTTGTAGTCATAGAGGATTTGATCAGCACGGGCAAAAGTAGCCTAAATGCGGTTGATGCGCTCGAAGCCGCCGGAGCTAACATCAAAGGTATGCTTGCTATATTCACTTATGGCTTTGATGTTGCAACTGCAAATTTTAATAAAAAAGAACTTGAATTGCATACCCTTTCAGATTATGAACATTTGATTGAGCAAGCATCAGAAACAGGTTATATTAAGGAAGATCAAATGAATACATTGTTGGAATGGCGTAAAAACCCATCGCAATGGCAACAATAATATAATAACTATGCATATTGAAGCCCCTAAAAATATAATCGATAAGAGTGCTAAAGAGGTTTTTGAATTTTTAACGGATCTCCGGAATTTTGAAAAGTTAATGCCTAAAAACATTGATAAGTTCGAAGTTATCAATGAAGATAGATTTCTGTTTGCCTTAAAAGGTATGCCAGAAATCGTCTTGCAACGCAAAGAACAAAATCCTCATGATAAAATAGTTTTGGGTGCCGCCAGTGAAAAATTACCATTTACATTAACCGCTGATATTATATCGGTAAGTGAAGATACATGTGAAGTGACCTTGAGTTTCAATGGTGAATTCAATGCAATGATGGCAATGATGATCAAATCACCGATCACAAACTTTATGGGCACACTTTCAGAAAATCTGGGTGTTATTTAATTAGTACAACAAACTTATTTCCTTCAAATCAAATTCCTTTTTTATATCATCTTCAAGGGTAACCACCAATTTGCCTTCATTTGAAACCCCTTTAATAAAACCCATAAACAGATTACCGTCTTTATCTTTGAATGTTGAAGGTTTATCTTTCCTAAAAAGCACATTTTCATATTTTTTTTGCATCTCAAAGGCTCCTTTTTCATCTAGTTCAAAAAAAGTTTGTTTTAGAACAGATTGCAATTCCACTAGTAATTGATCTAAATTGAACGTCTTGCCTGTTAATGATTTTAACGATGAAACATTTGGAAGGTCATTGAATGTAGTTTGATTTACATTTAACCCTATGCCAATCACCGAGGTAAGCATACGATTTCCTGAAAATATATTTTCGATTAAAATTCCACAAATCTTGAAATTACCTGACAGAATGTCGTTAGGCCATTTTACTTTTAAATCAGGTAAATGGTACTTATTCAACACGGTATATACCGCCAATGAAACACAAATATTCAATATGAAAGGATGGGTTACTTCTCCTGAATCAATTTGTTTTAAAACACTAAACGTTAGATTTTTAAAGGGTTTAGACTCCCATTTAGTACCCATTTGACCTCTTCCCAATGTTTGTTTTTCGGCCACGACAATAGTATAATCTTCCAATGAATTGGTTTTCAATAAATTTTTTAAGTACAAATTTGTGGAGTCCGTGGCATTAAGTTTGATTATCTGCATATGTTGCCCAAAGTGAGAATGTATAATCTAATGTTAAAAACTAGGGTTAAAAGAACAAAAAAATAATAACTTTGTACAAACTAAAATTATTGAATGCAAAAAGGGAAAGCTAGTGCAGATGAGTTAATTGCATTAATTTTACAGGGAATAGAAGAAGTAAAAGGACACGACATTAATATACTGGACCTAAGAGAAATAGAAAACACCGTATGTGACTACTTTATTATATGTAATGGTACTTCAAACACACATGTAAATGCAATCGTAGGTTCTATCCAGAAAACAGTTAGCAAAGCTATTAAAGACAAACCATGGCATGTTGAAGGTGAAGACAATGCAGAATGGGTGTTAATGGATTATGTGAATGTTGTAGTGCATGTTTTCCAAAAACAAATAAGAGAATACTACGATATAGAGGGACTCTGGGGCGATGCCAAGTTCACAACAATAGAAAGTAGTATAAATCAGTAAAAAAAAAGAATGGCAAAAGATAATAATAATACAACTCCCAAAAAACCAAAGTTCAGTTCATGGTGGATCTATGGACTAATTGCGGTTTTATTGATAGGTTTTAATTTTTTAGGCGGAAGTAATTTTGCCAGTACAAAAAAATCAACTACTTCCGAATTACAGGAGTATTTAAGAAATGGTGATATCGAAAAGATATTGATAATTACCAATACCAATCAAGCCAAAGTTTTTTTGTCGGAGGAAGCTCTGGCGAAAGAAGTACATAAAGAAGTTTCAGAAAAGCCATTTCTACCTGCTTCTGGAGCCATTCCCCAATATATTTTGGATTACGGTGATCTTCAGATATTTCAGAATGAAATTACTGAAATCAAGAAGGCAGAAAACCTGGATACCATCGTTGAATTTGACAAAGAATCCAATATTGTTGCCGATATATTTATTTCAATCATACCTTTTGTTCTGATTATTGGTATTTGGATCTATCTAATGCGTCGAATGTCTGGCGGCGGTGGCGGTGGTGCCGGTGGTCAAATATTCAATATTGGCAAATCCAAAGCCAAGTTGTTTGACGAAAAGACAGACACCCGTACATCATTCAAAGATGTTGCTGGTCTTGAAGGTGCAAAAGAAGAGGTAGAAGAAATCGTTGAATTCTTAAGACATCCGGACAAATATACTTCGCTTGGAGGTAAAATTCCCAAAGGCGCTTTATTGGTAGGTCCTCCTGGAACCGGGAAAACCTTATTGGCAAAAGCAGTTGCTGGTGAAGCTAAAGTTCCATTTTTCTCATTGTCAGGTTCTGATTTTGTTGAGATGTTCGTTGGTGTCGGTGCTTCTAGGGTTCGAGATCTATTTAAACAAGCAAAAGACAAATCGCCCGCTATAATATTCATAGATGAGATAGATGCCATTGGTAGGGCCAGAGGTAAAAATAATTTTACCGGGTCAAATGATGAACGTGAAAATACCTTAAACCAATTATTGACAGAAATGGATGGTTTTGGTACAAATACCAATGTTATTGTACTTGCAGCAACGAACCGGGCAGATGTTTTGGATAAGGCATTAATGCGTGCTGGTCGATTCGATAGACAGATTTATGTAGACTTGCCTGATATTCGTGAACGCAAGGAGATATTCGAAGTGCATTTAAGACCAATAAAAACTGCGGAAACATTGGATGTGGATTTCTTGGCCAGACAGACCCCAGGGTTTTCAGGTGCAGATATCGCAAATGTCTGTAATGAAGCTGCTCTGATTGCCGCAAGACAAGAGAAAAAGGCCGTTGGGAAACAAGATTTCTTGGATGCAGTGGATAGAATTGTTGGCGGATTAGAAAAAAAGAACAAAATCATAACAGTTGGTGAGAAAAAAACAATTGCTTATCACGAAGCAGGTCATGCCACCACAAGTTGGATGTTGGAACATGCTGCACCATTGGTAAAGGTTACCATCGTTCCTCGAGGACAGTCTTTAGGCGCTGCTTGGTACTTACCTGAAGAGCGACTTATTGTTCGTCCCGAGCAAATGTTAGATGAAATGTGTGCTACCTTAGGTGGTAGAGCCGCAGAAAAAGTAATTTTCAACCAAATATCCACAGGAGCACTCAGTGATCTTGAAAAAGTTACAAAACAAGCTAGGGCAATGGTTACCGTGTATGGTTTGAATGATGAAATTGGCAACATTACTTATTATGATTCTTCGGGTCAAAACGAATACGGCTTTACAAAACCTTATAGTGAGGAAACTGCCAGAAAAATTGATTCCGAGATTTCTAAGATGATTGAAGCGCAATACCTAAGAGCAATCGATGTTTTAGAAAAGAACAAGGATAAGCTAATTGAGCTGGCCGAGCGCCTGTTGGAAAAGGAAGTGATATTCAAGGAAGATTTAGAAAAGATTTTTGGCATTAGACCTTTCGATAAAGAATTTGATGGTAAAGGCCAAGAAGTAACGAAAGCCGAGGTAATTGTAGAAGCAGAACCTACGGTGAGCAAGGAGGAAGATAAAGAAAATAAATAGTTACATTTTACGTTCTTCTTACATATTAGGGAAGGCGATAAGAAGTTTTAATTAAGGTAATGGGGCTAATTGACAAACTTTTCGGTGGTGGCAAGAAAAAGGTTTCCAAAGAAACAGCGGAAACCCGAGGGGTTCATATGCCTGACCTCAATATTCCCGTTGATGAAAAATTCACTATTCACTTTAAAAATAATGGTGGCAAGTTTATATATTGTGACTCTTTTCAAGAAATCTCGGAAGCTCTCCATAACATTGTAGCAGAAAATAGTTGGGAAAAACACCCCTTTTTTGCTATGAATCAAATGTTGGAAGATAGATTTTCCCAAGAGAATATAACTTTCACACACAAAACCAAGGAAAGTGAAGTTTTCTTTACAACATGTGAGCACTTGATCGCTCAAAATGGTTCTATTTTGGTTTGCTCTAATCAATTAATGGAAAAGAAACTCAACGAGCTTCCAGACAATGTTATTGTTTTTGCTACAACAAGCCAATTGGTAGAATCTATTGGTGAGGGATTAAAGAAGATAAAGAGGAAATATGGGCATAGTATACCTGCAAATATTACTACATTAAAACACTTTCAGTCTACAAACGAGAATTCAGACGATTTTTTAACATATGGTAGTAGCTCCAAAAATCTTTACCTTTTACTTTTGGAGGATCTATAATATGAAAGAAGTTTTAAGAAGAGCACTTTCCGGGGTAGTTTACATTATAATTTTACTTTCAGCAATCTTCCTTAGTTCAGATGCTTTTGACTTTTTGATCATGACTTTTGGACTTGCATGCCTTTATGAATATAAAAGATTGGTACACCTCAAAGGCTACCATATATTTATTGCCTATCTGGCATTATGGTGGGCATTTATATATTTGGTTCATGACAAATGGTTGATAAATATTTTAATGTTCCTAACCATCTCCATGAACATTGCATTGCTCTTTTTTCTTTTTTCGAAAAAGAGAAAGCCATTCAGCTTTTTTCAAAAGTTTATAGTTGGTCTATTTTATATTGGTGGAGGATGCATCTTTTTGACCATAATCCCATATAAAGACAATGATTTTGCAAAATTGCTTATTATGGGCATTTTTGTATTGATTTGGGTGAATGATTCTTTTGCATACCTTGTTGGAAGTACGCTAGGACGTAACAAGTTGTTTACGGCAGTGTCACCAAAAAAAACCATTGAAGGTACGTTAGGTGGATTTATATTCACTTTAATAGCAGCATACTACTTAGGTAAATACGAACCGATTATAAGCACCCCACAATGGCTTATATTAGCTGTGGTAATTGTTGTTTTTGGAACGTTGGGGGATTTAATAGAATCAAAATTCAAACGCTCGGCAGGAGTCAAGGATAGTGGTGCAATAATTCCCGGACATGGTGGTATGTTAGACCGTTTGGACAGTATGGTATTTGCAGCCCCGTTTGCTTATTTAACGCTTAATATTTTCGCTTATGTTTCATAGAGAGGGTCAAACCATAATATTGACCACCTTCTTTCTAGTTATTGCAATTGTGCTTATTACAGAGTTTTATGTAGTGCACGACTGGTTGCGTTGGGGCCTTCAGATTGTATCAGTCTTAATTTTGTTATTGATCCTTCAATTTTTCCGAAATCCTAAAAGAGGGGCGAATAATCTTTTCGATGAAATTTTAGCTCCTGTTGATGGTAAAGTTGTAGTGATTGAAGAGGTAATGGAAACCGAATATTTTAAAGAAAAACGCATGCAGGTTTCTATATTTATGTCACCACTTAATGTGCATGTAACACGCTATCCTATAAGTGGAACAATTAAATATTCTAAATACCATCCTGGTAAGTATCTGGTAGCTTGGAACCCAAAATCAAGCACTGACAATGAACGTACTACGGTAGTCATAAATACACCCAAATTTGGCGAAATACTGTATCGTCAGATTGCTGGTGCTCTTGCCAGACGTATCGTTAATTATGCAGAAGAAGGTGATAGTGTTCACCAGGGAGAAGATGCAGGTTTCATCAAATTTGGTTCTAGGGTAGACTTATTATTACCTTTGGATTGTGGTATTGCCGTAAAATTGAATCAGAAAGTAATTGGCGCTAAAACATGCATTGCAACCTTTGTCGATAAACATGAAAAAGGAGATCTTAAATAAAAATTTTGAAAAAGCTGTTGAATTTTTAAACAGTTACAAGGACCCATTACCTGCTGACCTCTTGTTAAAACTTTATGCATATTATAAGATCGCAAATAAAAATTATGACAATCCGGGCAGCAAAACCCCACTTATTAATGCTTTCAAGGCCAATGCATTGATACAAGCGCAGAATATAAGCCGACAAGAGGCCATGGAAGCTTATATTGATTTAGTAGAAAAAGAGGTTAAAAAGTAGTTCTGCGAATTGCCCTATTCATATAGATCTTTCAAGTCTGCTTCGCAAAGTTCAAAAATGAAATTCCCTATTTTCCGGGTTACGTCTTTAAAGTATTTTTCTCCCTTTTCCTTAGTGGCCTGCATTGGATCACCTACACCAGTATCTTCACTGATCTGGGACCATTGACGTTCTGCCCATACCCATCCCTCCGTGAATGATTTTATCTTAAAACTCTTGGATGCCCCCGTACCCCACTGTGCTTTTGGAAGAACTAATTCAGGTTTTAAAAAGAGGATAAGGCTGGTTTCCATCTCATCGGCATGATCACCTTCATTATCAAAATATTTCGTTTTATCCATTGATTGAAACCAATTGGAGAAACAAATGAACATTTCCGGATATTTTAATCCTAATTCGCGAATCAAGGGCTTGAAGTTATTTCCACCATGACTATTGAATATGAGTAATTTTTTTATCCCTTGTCGGTTAAGCACCTCAGCCACATCCATTAAAATTGCCAATTGGGTACTTGGATTCAAATTTATATCCAAATAAATATCTGATTGACCTGTATTCACACCAAACGGAATTGTAGGCAGTACAATAACCTTACTGCCTTTTTCCCAAGCCAATCTGGTAGATTCCGCGGCCAAAGCATCACTTTCAAATACGTCAGTGGCATAAGGCAAATGGTAATTATGGGCTTCTGTCGCACCCCAAGGTAATATTGCCAAATCAAATTTTGAATTTTTTAGGGACTTCCAGTTGGTCTCCGCTAAAATATATGGTCTAATCATACCCTATTCCTTTAATTAAAATGCTACTTTACTAACCGACGGTCTACGCTCAATAAAGGTAAAATACAGTGCAGCTAATATAGTAGTTAGAAAGTAACATGCTATAAGAAGACTACCGAATTTGAAATAAGAATCAATTCCGAACCAATCACCTGTTATAAAAATAAGGGCAATGCCTGCAATTCCACGAATTAGCTCAATCCAAACTGCATAGCTAGTTCTATCCATTAAAGTTGTATACCCATAAATACCAATAAAAACATAGGCACCAAAAAGTAACAATCCATCAAAACCAATGGCTGCATAGTTAAAGAACATAAAAAGCAATAATAAAGTGGTTGCTAATAATTGAAAAATCATATACCCCTTGAAGGCATAGGATGCCGGTGTTTTATATCGTTCAAAATGGTAGACATCCTCGATTATTGGAATTGGAAAATCCGCTTTCACATCAGCTGGACGCCAGCCTGTTGGCATAAACCAAATTCTAAATTTATCAAAATAGCTCTTGGTTCTCCAAGCATCTTTTATCAATCGCCATATATGTTGAAAATTTATAATAATTGGATTCCATGTCGCAGCTGGCTTCAGCACGCCATACTGCGGAGGAACAGTATCCAGTTCTTCTTGAAATGTGCCAAACCACCGATCCCAAACAGAAAGAATTTGTCCTAGGTTTTTATCAATATACTCAGGATTAATGGCATGGTGAACCCGATGTTGTGAGGGTGTAATGATAATATATTCCAACCAACCCATTTTTCCAATATGTTGTGTATGATACCAAAATTGGGCAAACAAATGTATGGGTGCAAGGATAGCTATTACATTGCCTGGGACACCCATTAGGGCCGCAGGAACCAATAACAACGGAAAATATCCTAAAAGATTGGAAATTGATTGTCGCAGTGCACAAGCCAAATTAAACTCCTCACTACTATGGTGTATTACATGCTGATTCCAGAAAAAATTTATTTTATGGCTTAATCTATGATTCCAATAACCAGCAAAGTCAATGGCCAAAAACGCGACCAGCCAAACTATCCATGTAGACTTTATTTCTACTAAAGCCAAATGCTCCAGTAAATACGGGTAAGTAACAATAATGACCCCAATACCCAATGAATCCTTAACGATATTGGTAAGTCCTGAACTAATGCTCGAAACAGAATCCATAACCTTATGCTTTTGGTTCTTTACAAAATACCCATAGGCAATTTCTATGACCAAAAGGACCATGAAGAAAGGAATGGCATATAAAAGTGCTTTGGCGTAGGTTTCCACGTAGTTAACAGTTTGTCTATCACAAATATAACAAAATTGAAAATTGCCGATTAATCAACAATTAACACCAAAATCCTATGTATTACGGAAGTGCTAATCCTTATAGGGAATGGTATTTAAAATATGTTCAATGGCCGCGATACGAGCTTCTGTTTTCTTATTGGCATCAATGATTACCCAAGGTGCATGATCTGTATTTGTATCATTTAGCATCACTTCTTTATAGTCGGTATATACATCCCAAAGTTTTCTGGCACTTTTATCCATTGGCGTCATTTTCCATCGTTTTAAATCACTTTTTTGAATATCGTCAAAACGATTCCCCTGTTCTTCTTTGGTGATTGAAAAATAAAACTTAATCAAATAGGTATTTGATTCCATTATCATTTTTTCAAAATCATTCACTTGTGACATAAAAATTGTATACTCATCCTCGGTGCAAAAACCATGGGCTGGCTCAACTACCGCCCTGTTATACCAGCTACGATCAAAAAAAACAATCTTACCCGGTTTGGGTAATTTATTGACATAACGTTGAAAATACCATTGTCCCTTCTCATCTTCGGTAGGCTTGTTCAAAGCAACTATTCTAAAATACCTTGGGTTGATATAAGCTGTTATTCGCCTTATGGCACCTCCTTTACCAGCGGCATCCCTACCTTCAAAAAGAATGACTATTTTCTTTCTGTTTTCAATCGCCCAGGCCTGTAATTTGACCAATTCTGCCTGTAGTTCACGTATTCGAAGTTCATATTTAACCTCTCGAAGTGTTTTCTCTAAATCGACATTTTTACTGCTAAACAAACTACGTAGCCCAAGTTTGGAATTGAGTAATTCTAAATCTTCAGTGGAAATATTCAAATTCTTTATATGCTCCATATTAAATATCAATTTGTTTTGCATTTCTATAATATCGAAAAATCACATTTGGATCAGGTTGCATCAATTTTGAACTGTCTTCCTTATCTGTGTAATCAAATTTTGAAAGCAAATAACGCATACTTTCCAATCGAGCAGTTTTCTTATCGTTCGTCTTAACTATTATCCATGGACTAAAAGTTGTATGGGTCTTGGTGAACATTTGTTCCTTGTAATAGGTGTATTTATCCCATAGCTCCTGACCTTTCTTATCAACTGGACTGAATTTCCATTGTTTTAATGGGTTTTTGAGTCGTGCATTGAACCTCTTGTTTTGAACTTCTTTAGAGATAGAGAACCAAAATTTGATGATAATAACGCCATCTTCATAAAGCATATGTTCAAATTCAGGTACTTGGACCATAAATTGATCATATTGGTCTTTGGTGCAAAATCCCATCACAGGTTCTACAACGGCACGATTGTACCAACTTCGGTCAAAAAAGACAATTTCACCAGGATTGGGTAATTCTTTGATATACCTTCTGAAATACCACTGCCCCTTCTCATTTTCCGTAGGTTTTGACAAGGCAACAACACGGGAGGAGCGAGGGTTCAAGTGCTCTATGAAGCGCTTTATAGAACCGCCTTTACCTGCGGCATCTCGTCCTTCAAAAAGCACGGCAACCCTTAAATTATTTTTTGTAATCCACTGTTGTAAATTTACAAGCTCGCTCTGAACCTTGCTTAATTCGAGCTCATATTTTAAATTTCGTACGACACTTGAAATATTAACTTTTTTCTTTTTTGCAATTGAAATAAGGTCTTTTCTAGTTCTAGCCCTTAATAAATCCTTGGAGGTATATCCCATAAATTAAATAATTATACTTAAAAATACGAACTTGAATTAAATGAAAAATTGACAAATGTCATGATTTGCCTAAAAATTTTATAACATGAATATTAAGAAGAAAATAGGTGTGATTAATTGAATGGTCCAATCATAATATGCGCCCTATGTGTTCCAGGGTCCATGAGCCATGGCATTCCTTTCGCATGGGGTTTAATTGGCAACCCAGTGGATTCTGGTGTTGCGAAAGGAGTGTAAATAACATATCTAAACTGTCCGTCTTTGAGTTCGCCGGTGGACTTATCATAATTTTCATCCTTACCGTAGTAAATGTAGGTCATACTAGGTTCTTTGGGCATACGTATTTTTCCTGAAGCAACTTCAGCACCACGTATTTCTCTTTTTTCTTTAAAATCTTTGCCTTCGGCAGTTAGTTCACGGCCACGAGCCATAAAAGGTTCCAATTTTGCCGAATAGCAGGAAACGTTAATACCCTCCGTATTGGGATTGTCCCCGATACATACCAAATTATTGCTTCCTTCACGTAATACTACAAATTCACCCGAAACATTATAACCATATACCATTGCACCATCTTTATCGGCTTCAGGCGCGGGTAAAACAGCGGTTTTTATCTGAATTTCCTTCGGAAGTATAATCTGATTTTCTTCTTGGGCAATTGAGGGAATCACTATCAAACCAATTGCAATACATAGTAAGTGTTTCATTATGACTTGTTTTGCTTAAATATACACATCACAAGGGAATTCTTCAATAATTTTTTATTCCGATTTAGTCAATGACGATCATTTATTTATTTCGACCCTCTTAAACGGACTGAACCATACTTTTTATCTTGACTGCTTTTTCAAAATGATCTAATCTATTCTCAAGTATCCACCATTTAGCCATTTCCATCAATAATTCTGGATTATCATTCTTATTTGAAAAAAAAGCATAGAATGACAAACCAACATTTTCTCCTTTACTCATGATTTTATTGTCACAGATCTGAACAACCTTCTCTTTGAGGGAATTTCGCATAGGAACTAATTTTGCTGATTTAATTTAATATCACCCACAAGTATTTGAATCAAAACAAATGTTTATCTAAATCAGCTCAAGCCCGCCAAACTCTTTTCCAAGGTTTCTATTTTAGCCTCGGCATCCGCCTGCTTCTTGCGTTCAATAGCGATTACCTGCTCAGGCGCATTATTTACGAAACGTTCATTGGATAGTTTCTTTTGAACCGACTTTAAAAAACCTTTGGTATAAGTGAGCTCTTCCTGAATTTTTTTGATTTCCGCAGCGACATCCAAGGCACCGCTAATAGGGATAAAATATTCATTGCTTTTTACCCGAAACGAAAGTGCTCCATCAACAGCAGAATCAACATAGGATATTGAATTTACATTGGTAAGTTTTGAAATAACAACATCCCAATCCTTTGAACTGTTCTCCGTATTCAAAACCGAAAGCTCCAAACTTTCTTTCATGGGTATGTTCTTTTCCTTACGAATTGTACGAATGCCTGAAATGACTTCTGCAGCAAACTCAAATTGTGGTATCAGATTCTGTTTAGCTTCAATGTTTTTTGGCCAAGATGAAATAACCAAAGCTTCATCTTTGGTTCGGGTTTCAATCCGTTGCCAAATTTCTTCAGATAAAAAAGGCATAAATGGATGTAACAGTTTTAAATTTTCTTCAAGTATTTTGATTAACTCATCATATGTCGTTCGATCTATAGGTTGTTGGTATGCAGGTTTCACAATCTCAAGCAACCAAGAACTATAATCGTCCCAAACCAATTTATATATGGCCATTAAAGCATCAGAAATACGGAATTTACTAAAGTGATCTTCAATTTGTAATAAAACATGATTGAACTTCCCCTTATACCATTCAATACCTAATTTAGAAGCTTCCGGTTGAGGTAAATCTGTCACTTCCCATCCTTTCACCAAACGGAAACCATTCCATATTTTATTGGCAAAGTTCTTCCCCTGTTGACAAAGGTCTTCATCGAACAACAAATCGTTGCCTGCAGCGGAGCTTAGTAATAAACCTACGCGAACACCGTCAGCGCCATAGTTTTCAATTAACTTTAAAGCATCTGGGGAATTGCCCAAGGATTTTGACATTTTTCGCCTTTGCTTATCACGAACAATTCCGGTAAAATAGACATTATCAAATGGCTTCTCATCTCGGTATTCGTAACCTGCAATAATCATTCGTGCCACCCAGAAAAAGATGATGTCCGGAGCAGTGACCAAATCATTGGTAGGATAGTAGTACCTTATATCCTCATTGTCAGGCTCCAAAATTCCATTAAAAACGGTCATTGGCCATAACCAGGATGAAAACCAAGTATCTACCACGTCTGAATCCTGTCTTAAATGCGCTAATTCCAGATTGGAATTATTGGATTTGGCCTTGGCCATTTCCAAAGCTTCTTCTTTGGTTTCTGCAACTACGAAATCGTTCTGTCCGTCCCCAAAATAATAGGCAGGTATCTGTTGCCCCCACCACAACTGTCTAGAAATATTCCAATCACGGATGTTTTCCATCCAATGGCGATAGGTGTTCTCGAACTTTTTTGGGTAGAAATTAATCTCATCGGTATCTAGTACTGCTTTAATAGCAGGCTTTACCAGTTCTTCCATCCTTAAAAACCATTGTTCTGATAAGCGGGGTTCTACAACCGCTTTGGTTCTTTCTGAAGTACCAACTTTATTGATATAATTCTCGGTCTTTAGTAAAAATCCTTTTTCCTCAAGTTCTTTATTGATTTCCTTACGAACAACAAATCGATCTTTCCCTTCATAGTGCAAGCCAAAACTATTGAGTGTTGCATCAGCATTAAAAATATCAACGGTTTCCAGCTTATGTTTTTCCCCCAGTGCCTTGTCATTGATATCATGTGCAGGGGTTACTTTTAAACAACCTGTACCAAACTCAATATCCACATATTCATCTTCAATTATAGGAATAACCCTATTGCAAATTGGTACTACGGCTTTTTTACCCCTTAAATGTGAGTATCTCTCATCATTGGGGTTTATACAAATCGCAGTATCTCCCAAAATGGTTTCAGGTCGCGTGGTTGCGATGGTCACTTTTTCATCAGACCCTTCGATAGGATATGACAAATAATAAAGAAGTCCTTGCTTTTCTTCGTAAATTACTTCTTCGTCAGATAGCGTGGTTTGAGCCTCAGGATCCCAATTTACCATTCGGTATCCCCTGTAAATCATTCCTTTATTAAATAAATCAACAAAAACCTTGTTTACCGAGGCCGACATATTGTCGTCCATGGTAAAAGCAGTACGATCCCAATCGCATGAACATCCCAATTTTTTGAGCTGTTCAAGAATTACACCACCATATTCATGGGTCCAATCCCAGGCATGCTTTAAAAACGCTTCCCTAGACAAATCAGACTTTTCAATACCCTGCTCTTTTAGTCTAGCAACGACCTTTGCTTCCGTTGCAATCGAGGCATGATCAGTTCCTGGTACCCAACAAGCATTTTTCCCCATTAAACGGGCTTTACGAATCAAAACATCTTGTATGGTATTGTTCAACATATGTCCCATATGTAATATTCCTGTTACATTCGGAGGAGGTATTACAATACTATAAGGCTCCCTATTATCAGGGGTTGAATGAAAATAGTTATGCTTCATCCAGTAACCATACCAATGGTTTTCTACCTTTTGAGGCTCATATTTTGATGGTATATCCATTTTTTGGAACAGTTTTTGAATATGTGTGAAACGGTGCTTGAAAATGCAGCCGAAAAGATATGTTAAATTATCAATTTGGATGGGTTTTTGCCCAATTATAAATACGAAACAAAAATAAGTAACGTTATTACATAACAAAAGAATTTTGGACGTTCATCTAAAAAGATTTACATTTGAAATTCACCCAAAACTAAAAATGATGAAAAAAATAGTACTTGTATTATTTGTAGGACTATTAGGATTTAGCCTGACCGCGCAAGACACAGCGGCGAAAATTGAGTTTAAAACTGAAACTGTAGACTATGGCCAAATAGCCAAAGGCAGTGATGGTATTCGTGTATTTGAATTTACAAATACTGGCAATGCCCCTTTGATAATCAGCAAGGTAAGTTCTAGTTGTGGATGTACAATACCCAAAAAGCCTGATGCACCTATTTTACCTGGTAAAACTGGTGAGATCCAAGTTAAATATGATACCAACCGTGTAGGTCCAATAAGAAAGGCCGTAACCGTTATTTCAAATGCCGATACCCCAACCAAGGTCTTGAAGATCAAGGGAGAAGTAAAAGCGGAAGGAACGAAATAAAAGTAAAAGACATAAAAAAAAGCCCTGACTTTCTAGTCAGGGCTTTTTTTATGGAACATATCTTCAAGAACAAAGGAGAATAGTAAATCTCGATTATATCTTTCTATGAGTACCTTAATCCTTTTGCCCTCTTTCTCATCAAGCATTTGCATTATTTCCTGGATTTTATAGCGATGTATACTTTTACCATTCACCGCTAAAATTATATCACCTTCCTTGAGACCCGCTGATTCTGCCGGACTACCAGCCCGGATACCAGAAACCACTATTTCTGGGACCAAACTCAATCTGGTTTTATTTACAAATAGAATTTGGACATTACCGAATGAGCTGTCTTTGTCCTTTACAACTCCATTGCCATCGGTAATTCGTTCAGAAACATATCTCACTCCGTCGTGTTGTAATGTAATACCACTTAAATTATAGTGAAACGGACTTTTGTACATCCCGTTCTTTCTTAAAGTGATTTTTTGATTGGCGTAGTCAAATACAATGTTGAACCGCTTTAAAACCTCACCTCCAATACTTCCATTTCTATTACCCAAATTCTTAATAGAACCGAATGCTTTTTTATTGGGAAAAGCTGCTTTTGCATCCCTTAGGGCAAAACTTCCAAGTTTTATACTATTCACCTTTGTGCGTCTACCAAATATATCACCGCTCAAGCCTTTACCAAGAAAATCTTCATAATTCTGATCTGGAATCCCTATATCGTTATCTTCAAAGAGCCAAATTGCGTCACTACTCCCAGTATCCACTAACAGCCGAACAGGTAAATTATCGGCATTCTCAATAAATACATTGGCATCTACAAAAGCCTTTTTCTTGATAATTGACAAAGGTAAAGTTTCGCCTTTTCTGTTGTTCTTATATACATACTGATCCGGATCATGAAATTTTATGGTCTTTGTTGCGTAGTTAATATCAACAACAAAATCCCTGAACAGGTCATATCCGATAATACCATGAACAGGAATGCCCAAACTGGTAGAGAAGTTTAAACTCTTGTCCAAAATCACATAAAGCAATTGATTATTGTTCTTAATATTTTTTAGTTTAAATGTATTTTTTGTGGAACTTAATGCTTTTATAGGTTCCCCTTCGCCCAAACCCCTTATAGTGATTTCAGAAACATTATTAATTTGTAGTGAATCTTGATCCGTGAGGTTGAACAATATGGGCTTATTTACACCTGAATCCAAAACGAAGGACAGTTGACTGCCATTCACTTCAACAGGAACGATAATCAAATTGTTTATAAGCTGAAATTTTATTTTTTGATATTTCTGGCCTTCGGGCAATTCATAGTTCTGCGATACTCCCAAAATTGGAAGACACAACAACAATGACCATAAAAACACCCTAAATCCTTTCAATTTTTATTAATTAATTGATTATACTTCCTTAATTTACATAAAAATTACCTTAAACCCTTGTTATTTAACATATTGACAATAAATCAAATAATCATTTGTACTGTTGTATTGTCCGTAATGATTTCTCATTTTTGTTTAAAATTTAGAGCTTATGCCATCTATATCGAATAAAGGGTTTTCGATGCCCGAGTCTCCAATTCGTAAATTGGTTCCCTACGCTGAAAAAGCTAAAAAAGAAGGGGCGAAAGTGATTCATTTGAACATTGGTCAACCCGATATCAAAACTCCTCAAATTGCACTGGACGCCGTAAAAAACAATACGATTTCTGTATTGGAATATAGCAGAACTGAAGGTTCAGAGGTCTACCGCGAAAAGCTAGCTAAATATTATGCCAAAAATAACATTCATGTCACGGCACAGGATATTATAGTTACCACTGGCGGTTCCGAAGCCCTTTCCTTTACTATGGGAAGCATTGCAGACACTAATGATGAAATCATTATTCCAGAACCATTTTATGCAAATTACAACGGTTTTGCAACAGCCATGGGTATCAAGGTAGTACCAGTTATTTCTCAAATCGACGACAATTTCGCCCTACCCCCTATTGAGGAATTCGAGAAACTGATCACTCCGAAAACAAAGGCCATACTTATTTGTAATCCAGGTAACCCTACCGGATATTTATATAGTAAGGACGAAATTCAAAAATTAGCTGCAATAGTCAAGAAACATGATCTTTTTCTTGTCGCGGATGAAGTGTATCGTGAGTTCACCTATGACGGCAAAGAACATTATTCCATCTTACAAGAATCTGGATTGGATGAACATGCGATAATTGTGGATTCTGTTTCAAAAAGATATAGCATGTGTGGTGCCCGAATCGGCTGCCTGGTATCAAAAAATAATGAAATCATTAAAACTGCACTCAAATTCGCCCAAGCGAGATTGTCTCCACCAACCTATGCACAGATTGCTAGTGAAGCAGCCTTAGACACTCCACAAAGTTATTTTGATGACGTCAAGGAGGAGTATGTTGAAAGAAGAAACATCCTAGTCGAAGCGCTCGAAAAAATTGAGGGCGTTAAAGTTGGTCGACCTCAAGGGGCATTTTATTGTATTGCAGAACTTCCGATAGAAAACTCCGATGATTTTGCACAATGGTTATTAGAAGAATTCAGAGTAAACGGTGAAACGGTCATGGTCGCCCCTGCCGCTGGTTTTTATGCCTCTGAAGGCTTAGGGTTGAATCAAATACGAATCGCCTATGTCTTAGATAAGGACAGCCTTATAAGAGCGGTTAATATTTTAAAGGAAGCCTTAAAAACCTACAAGGGTTAATGAAAGTCCAAAAAAACATATCCCTAAAAAAGTATAATACTTTTGGCATAGATGCAAAGGCTAAATATTTCTGCGAAATCAAAAGCGTAAATGAGCTGAAAAAAGCGCTACAGCTTGATGACTATTCCGAAAAATTCATACTAAGCGGCGGTAGCAATATGTTGCTTACAAAAGATATTGAAGCACTTGTACTATATATCAATATCAAAGGAAAAGAGATCATCGAAGAAGATGACGACCATGTTTATCTAAAAGTAATGGCCGGTGAAATATGGCACGATATGGTGCTCTGGTGCTTGGAACAAAATTTTGGGGGCTTGGAAAATATGTCACTCATTCCAGGAAAAACCGGCACAGCGCCTATACAGAATATTGGTGCTTATGGTGTAGAACTCAAAGACACTTTTGTAAGTTGTGAAACTGTGGATGTAGAGGATCAATCAATCCGGACTTTTTCAAAGAAAAATTGCAATTTTGGGTATAGGGATTCCTATTTCAAGAATGAAGGCAAAGGCAAGTACATTATAACCTCTGTAACATTTAAGCTCACTAAAAAGAACCACAATCTTAATACTTCTTACGGAGCCATTGAAGAAGAATTAGAACGAGGGGGCATAAAATCCCCAACCATAAAAGATATATCGAATGCGGTAGTGGCTATTCGGCAAAGCAAGCTTCCGGATCCGAAAGATTTGGGCAATAGTGGTAGCTTTTTCAAGAATCCCATTTTATCCAAGCCGGAGTTCGAATTATTCTTAACCAAACATCCTAATGCCAAATATTACAAGGTCTCTGATGATGAATATAAAGTCCCTGCAGGATGGTTAATTGAGCAATGCGGATTTAAGGGCAAAAGATATGGCGATGCCGGGGTACATAAAAATCAAGCCTTGGTATTGGTCAACTATGGCAATGCCACAGGGGCTGAAATCATTGGCTTGGCACATAAGATTATTGATAAGGTATTTGATACTTACGAAATCAGAATAGCCCCAGAAGTCAATATCATAAAATAACCCCTGCTAAGAAATAACAGGGGCTATACCAAACCAAACTAACCAAAAACTAAATGTACAATTACCAGTTGCACATTTATATAATTAAAAATTTGAGATAACGCTAGCTATAACAATCAATTTTATAAATTAGCGTTTAAAGGATATACGGTTAAAATGAATTGATTGGATGCCGCCAGTCGGCATTAATTTTTTCAAGACCAGAACATTGCATGAGCGCACTTCTTGAAAAGCATATTGTAGAATTATTACAAGAACGAAATGACAAAGCCATTTCGCTTTTGTATGAACACTATGGTGACACCTTATATGGTGTCGCGAAAAAAGTAGTTCGCGATGAAGAGTTGGCCCAAGATGTACTTCAGGAAAGTTTTGTGAAAATCTGGAAAAAATCAGACTCCTACGATGCCTCAAAGGCTAAATTGTTCACCTGGCTCTTTAGAATCACAAGAAATACGGCGATTGACAAACTAAGAAGTGTTAATACCAAATCGGATAAAGAAATCCAAATGGACGTTTCGGACGTATATAACTTAGGCGTTGAAAGCATCAAGCCTGAATTAATTGATGTTCGTGAAAATCTTGATAAGATAGAAAACAAGTATCAAGTTGTACTTGAAGCCTTATTTTTTCATGGGATGACACAGCAAGAAGCCAGTGATGAACTGGATATTCCGCTAGGGACCATCAAATCAAGGTTGAAAATCGGATTAAGAGAGCTAAGAAAAATTTATGGCTCATCGATGTTGCTAGCGTTTATATTAAATCTGATACAATGAAAGAAAAGATAAAAATATTTTTAGATTCGGATCTACTTGAGAAGTATTTGTTGGGAACAACAAATACCCAAGAGTCTATGCAAGTAGAACGGTATATCGCCATGTACCCTGAAGTTAGGAAAACCTACAATGAACTTCAAGAGAACTTGGAGACATTTGCAAAGCTCCACGCTCTCAAGACCCCAGAAGGGTTAAAGAACAAGATTATTGCTAGAATAAAAACTGAGAATGCAGGTAGAAGAAAGTTCTTCAGATATGCTATTGCCGCCAGTTTTGCAGCGGTAATGTTTGCAGGGGCCTCTTATTTCCTATGGAATCAAAACCAAAATTTACAGGAAGAAAATATCTTGGTAAATAATAAAATAGAAACTCTTAAAGAAGATATGAGATTGGAGTTGGCGGATGTTCGAAATCAATTCATCGTCCTAAACAATCCCCAAACCAGAAGAGTCAATGTTAAAGGCAACAATAGTGCAAAAGAGTTGAAGGCAGTTGCATATATCAATCCGGTTAAAAAGCTTTCCTATATCAATGTAAAGAAGCTGCCTAATTTACCTAAAAACCAAAGTTTTCAAATGTGGGCAGAGGTCAATGGTAAAATGATCAATCTTGGAATTATTGATGAAACTGCAGGAAAAGAAAAACTATTGGCATTACCTTATGCAGATAAGGCAGTTAGTTATATAACTATAGAACCTAAAGGAGGCAACAACACTCCAACAGTTGAAAACATTGTTGCGAAAATAGATTATTAGTCAATAATAAACATCCATAATTATAAAGCCCTGACCATATGGTCAGGGCTTTATTTTTGTATCTTTGTTCAAAATTTCACTATGAAACTGGTTCTTTTAACAATTGGTCTTTTAGCACTGGCCTTCGCAGGTATTGCTATCAAAATTTGGTCAAAAAAAAATGGTCAGTTTGCCGGTACATGTGCAAGCCAAAGTCCATTCTTGAATAAAGAAGGTGAAGCTTGTGGTATGTGTGGTAAATTACCAAGTGAACAGGATTGCAAGAAAGACGAAGTCCCAGAATTACAATAGAATTTTACCTTTTAAAGTCTAAATGATTTCCCTTTTTGGATAAAACTGAAGATACCATAACTGCCACTATCACCAAGGCAAAAATGGGCAACCAGATTGCCTTCAGCAATTTATTGGATACCTTTTGGAATACTGTTTACGGATTTCAACTTAAGCGTACCGAAAACGAAAATGATGCAGAGGATATCACCATACAGACCTTCTCAAAAGCCTTTGATAAAATACATACTTTCGACGATTCCTATGAATTCAAGACTTGGCTGATTACAATTTCAAAAAATATTCATGTCGACCTCATTCGTAAAAGAAAAAGAAATGTGCTAAACGCAGGTGGCAACAATGAAGCTATTACTAAAGTATTGGATGATGCGCCTACCGCAGAGGATAATTTGATCATAGAACAAAATCTGGCAACACTCCTCGAAAATATCAAGAAGTTAAAACCACATTACCAAGAGGTGATTAATCTTCGCTATTTTAATGAACTAAGTTATGCGGCCATTGCTGCAGAGCTTGGCGAACCCATTAACAATGTAAAGGTTAAACTATTAAGGGCTAAAAAATTACTTGCCGAAATCATCAAAAACAAAAAATAAGAATACACCACTTCTTAATTTAGTATAGCCCATTATCAGCCCTATCAATTACTTTTAACCTTATAACAGGTACATTTTTTTGTTCGTATATTTGTCGAAAATTGAAGAATGAGCGTAAATAGTGTTGCACCTCCAAAAGGAAAGCCAAATTGGCTAAGGGTAAAACTTCCTACAGGTAAAAAATACACCCAATTACGAGGATTGGTAGACAAGTATGACCTGCATACAATATGTACTTCAGGTAGTTGTCCAAATATGGGTGAATGTTGGGGTGAAGGGACAGCTACGTTCATGATATTAGGAAATATATGTACGCGTTCGTGTGGTTTTTGTGGTGTAAAAACTGGCCGACCATCGGCTGTTGATTGGGCCGAGCCTGAAAAAGTAGCTAGATCTATTAAAATCATGGGCATAAAACATGCTGTAATAACTTCGGTCGATCGTGATGATTTAAAAGATATGGGCTCCATTATCTGGTCAGAGACCGTAAAAGCAATCCGCAGGATGAACCCTTCAACTACCTTGGAGACCCTTATTCCTGATTTTCAAGGCATTGAAAGGCATTTAGATCGAATTATTGAAGTTAAACCTGAAGTAGTTTCACATAATATGGAAACTGTAAAAAGATTGACTAGGGAAGTTCGTATACAGGCCAAATATGAAAGAAGTATAGAGGTCTTGAGGTATTTACATTCAAGTGGTGTAAACAGAACAAAATCTGGAATAATGCTTGGTCTTGGTGAACTTGAGGAAGAAGTCCTTGAAACCATGGAAGACCTGAGGAATGCCAATGTAGATGTGGTTACTATTGGTCAGTACCTTCAACCATCCAAAAAACACTTACCCGTAAAAGAATTTATTCTTCCTGAACAGTTTAAAAAATACGAGGAAGAGGGACTTAAAATGGGCTTTAGACATGTTGAGAGTGGTGCGCTTGTAAGATCTTCCTATAAGGCCCACAAGCACATAGAATAATAGCTTTTCACTGCCGAATACATTGCGTTTAAGAGGATTTTTCCTATGAATAAAGTAAATATTGGTATAAACGGATTTGGTAGAATTGGCCGAACATTGTTTAGGCTTTTAAATAGCCATCCCCACTTAAATGTTGTAGCTATCAATGATTTAGCTGATGCAAGAACATTGGCCCATCTTCTAAAGTACGATAGCATACATGGGGTTTGGCACAAAGAAATTATCGCAGATGATGGTTTCTTCCACGTTGAAGACCAAAAAATTACAGTAACCAATCAGAATTCACCAAAACATATACCATGGTCTGATAACAAAGTTGATATTGTTGTCGAAGCCACAGGTAAATTCAAAACAAGGGAAGACCTACAATATCATATTACCGGAGGAGCCAAGAAAGTAATACTTTCGGTGCCCCCAATTGATGATTCAATTAAAATGATAGTTTTTGGCATTAATGAAGGCACCATTAAAACCACAGATAACATCATATCCAATGCTTCATGCACAACAAACAATGCTGCACCTATGATTAAGATAATCAATGAGTTGTGTGGTATTGAGCAGGCCTATATAACGACAATACATTCATATACAACAGATCAAAGTTTACATGATCAGCCCCATAAAGATCTAAGGAGGGCACGAGCGGCTTCGCAATCAATAATCCCAACAACCACAGGAGCAGCAAAAGCCCTAACAAAAATATTCCCTGATTTGGCCAATGTGATTGGTGGCTGCGGCATAAGGGTTCCCGTAGCAAATGGCTCATTAACTGACATTACCTTAAACGTAAAAAGGAAAACTTCTATTCAAGAAATAAATGATACTTTTGAAAAAGCATCACAAAATGAGCTAAAAAACATACTTTTTTATACGAAAGACCCTATAGTTTCCATTGATATAAACAATAGTTGTTATTCTTGTACGTTTGATTCTCAGATGACCTCCGTAATCGGAAAAATGGTTAAGATTATTGGCTGGTATGATAATGAAACAGGTTATAGCAGTAGAATTATAGATATGATCAACTTATTGGTAAACAAGAAATTCGTTTGAGCTTATTAACCACATATAGACCTATTAAGCAATTAGTCGTTGCTATGGCCTTCTTATGCTTTGGACTCAGTGTAATTGCACAGGACACCTCAGTCCATAACGATGTTCAAACTTATTTCAATGAAGCCAGAACGTTGGGCAATAAAAACCAAATAGACTTAGCCCTTAAATCCTTGGATAAGGCCGCTACTCTGGCAGAGGAGAACAAGGATGTTAAAACATTGATAGACAGTTATCACATGTTTGCCCTGCTTTATCTTAAATTGGATAAGGTTAACGATACAAAGTTTTATTGGGATAGGGCCAAAGCTTTGTTGAAGGAGGTTGAATACCCTTATGGGGATGCCATTTATAAGTATATAGAAGCGATTTTGCTTTTTAAGGAGAATCAAAATTTTCAAGCTCTTTTCTTACTCAATGAAGCAAGGCAACTGAACAACGATCGGAACTTTTTCAATAATATCTTATTGGCTGAAGGCAATATTTATTTGAATTTGGGCAAATATGAAAGTGCATCAAAGAATTTTAATTCGCTAGTAGTAAATACTGATGTTTATGAAAAAGAATATTTGGCAACAAGGGCTAATGTGGGGCTTGCACAAACAAGTATTAAACAATCTAATTTCGAAGAAGCCACAAAGTATGCTGAAAGTGCTTTAAAATTGGCCAATGAAAATGGCTTTTATGCAGAAATAATTGAAAGTAACCAATTACTCGCTAAATCTTACGAAGACCTAGGTCGTTTTCAAGAGGCACTGGCCACAACGCGAGAGTTAAATGCTGCAAAAGACTCTATTTTCACCATTGAAAAAGTTAAAATTGAGACAAGGACGGCAGATGAAATACATAGCGAGAATATGGCCGAGGAGGTTAAACGCCAAGATAAACGCATAGAGGAGCTGAGTAAATCGGCAAATAGGTCTGAAATAACTGCTATAATGACCTCTGCTTTTCTCATTATCATCTCTTTATTGGCTGTTTCATTATATAGGAACAATCAGATAAAACTAAAGACGAACGATCTCTTACAAACAAAAAACAGTGAGTTACAAAATGCACGCGATGAAGCTGTGAATGCCATGGAGGCTAAAACCAATTTCTTGTCTACAGTAAGTCATGAGCTTAGAACCCCCCTTTATGCAGTGACCGGTCTCACCCATTTATTGTTGGAAGAAAACCCGAGTGAAAACCAAAAAGAACACTTAAAAGCCTTGAAATTTTCAGGTGACTATCTTTTAAATTTCATCAATGATATCTTGCACATAAATAAAATCGATGCCGATAAGTTAGAGCCATTGATTATGGAATTTAACCTTAAAAAGGTCTTAGCAGAAGTCATTGATTCATTAAAGCAGAGCGCAAAGGAAAATAATACCCAAATCATTTTGGATTATGATGACAGTATACCTTCGCATTTAATGAGTGACCCCTTGAAGCTTTCACAAATAATCATGAACCTCGTAGGCAATGCACTTAAATTCACAAAAAATGGTGAAGTAAAAGTGATTGCACAAATGGTACACAAAGAAGAAGAGGATGTAACCCTTTATTTTGAAGTACAAGATAATGGTATTGGCATTTCAAAAGAACAGCAAGAGAATATTTTCGAAGGATTTGAACAAGGTTCAATTCAGATTAATAGGGAATACGGTGGAACCGGACTAGGGCTCACCATTGTAAAAAGTCTTTTAGGTCTATTCAATAGCAAAATAAAATTAGAGAGTGACCTAGGCAAAGGCAGCTCTTTCTTTTTTGAACTAAAATTAAAAAGCAAGGACAGTATAGTTGATGATATTCCTTTTGAGATCACACAGAAAGATTATGAGTTTAAAGGTCTTCATTTAATGATTGTTGAAGATAACAAGATCAACCAGGTCATCACCAAGAAAATGTTATCCAAAAAAGAAATCACCAGCGATATTGCCAGTAATGGTATGGATGCCATTGAACTAGCCAAGAATAATAAATATGATGCCATTCTAATGGATATACATATGCCGGGGATCAGTGGGGAGGAAGCTACAATTGAGATTAGGAAATTTGACCAAACTACTCCAATTATCGCCTTAACAGCAATCTCTTTGGATGATAGTTTGGAGAGTTTCTATGCCGCTGGTTGTGATGATGTTGTCACCAAACCGTTTAAGCCTGAAGTATTCTATCAAAAAATCGGGGAGAATATCTTTGAGAATAGAAAAAATGGAGGGCCTATTGTATAATTGCAGTTACAGCCTTTTCCAAAACTGATGCCCCCTTGTTGAAAAATTTATGCCTCACAGAAATATAATGTAGGTTTTCTACATGTTCCTTCAATCTTGCAAAGTCTTTTTCGGTCGTCAATACAAATTCTTTAGAATTGAAAATTTCAATTTCTGCGGAAGTAAAAAAATGATGGTCCTTAAATTGCAGATGCTCCAAATCCATGCCCTGTTTTTCTAAATAATCGACCAAAGGTTTAGGATTTGCAATCCCGGTCACCAAAGTTACACGCTGCCCCAAAAGGCCATTCAGTACGAGGGATGCTGTATTTCCTTTTAAAGCATCATCATAATCCAAATAACTGAATATTACTTCTTGATCCGGTTTTGGGTCCAGTACATGTAGCACTTCAGATTGTTCTTTTCCGCTCAGTTGCTCCGGACATTTGGTGACAATGATTAAGTTAGCCCGTTTGGCTTCTCTTTTACTATCCCTTAAGTCCCCAGTAGGTAAATACCAATCATTCATATAAAGATTATCATATGCTGTTAACAGTATTGATAAATCTGGCTTTACTTTTCGATGTTGAAAAGCATCGTCCAATAAAATAATGTCAGGTTTTATTGTCTTCTGTAATTTCTGGATTCCATGGCGTCTATCTGCATCTACAGCAACAGCAATATCAGCATACTTGGAATGAATTTGATAGGGTTCATCCCCTATCTCTTCAACCTTACTATCCGATGTGGCCAATACAAATCCTTTTGATTTACGCCGATACCCTCTACTCAATATCGCTACTTTGTGCTTATCTTTGAGAATTTCAACCAAATATTCGATCATCGGGGTTTTACCCGTTCCCCCAGTACTAAGGTTACCCACGCATATCGTTGGTGTGTTGAAAGAACTACTTTTATAAATTCCAACATCAAAAAGAAAATTGCGGATATGCACCACTAGGGCATAAATCAAAGAAATCGGAAAGGCTATTTTTCTTAGCAGTTGCATCATGAACTCAACGAAAATATAATATTTTATCTTTGAACACCTTATAAAACTTGAAAATGATAGTAAAAGAAGTTACAACCGTATTAGAAGAATTAGCCCCTTTGGCCAATGCCGAGGATTTTGATAATGTTGGACTTTTGGTGGGCAGCTATACCCAAGAGGTTTCGGGAATCCTGGTAACCTTGGACACCTTAGAGAATGTTGTTGATGAGGCCATCGCCAATAATTGCAATCTCATTGTTAGTTTTCATCCCATTATATTCAGTGGACTAAAAAGAATTACTGGTTCTTCTTATGTTGAACGTGTAGTAATAAAGGCCATTCAGAATAATATCGCGATTTACAGTATGCATACTGCATTGGACAATTCCAAGGAAGGTGTAAATGCAAAAATATGTGAGGTATTGGAAATTTTAGATCCTCAAATATTGATTCCACAAAAAAGTACGATTAAAAAATTGACAACTTATGCACCCATAAATGCTGTAGAAAAGCTAAAAAATACCCTTTTTGATGCGGGCGCAGGTACTATTGGCAATTATAGCCATTGTAGTTTCACAACTTTAGGAACCGGTTCATTTAGGGCAGAAAAGGGTGCTAATCCGACAATTGGAAAAATTGGTGAAACACATTTTGAAGAAGAAGTACAGGTCAATGTTACATTTTCAGCATCCGTTGAGAAAAAAGTAATGAACGCACTATTCAAAAATCATCCTTATGAAGAAGTAGCCTACGAGATTTTGACTTTGGAGAATGTAAATCAAAATATTGGGATGGGTATGATCGGTACTTTGAAAAAACCAATTGGGGAGAATGACTTTTTAAAATTAGTGCAAGAAAGAATGAATGCATTGGGTATTCGACATTCCAAATTATTAAACAAGAACATTGAAAAGGTTGCTGTTTTGGGAGGAAGTGGGGCTTTTGCGATTAAAGCCGCCAAAGCTGCCGGCGCAGACATTTTCATTACCGCAGATGTTAAATATCACCAGTTTTATGAAGCAGAAGATAAGATGGTGATCGCAGATATTGGACACTTTGAAACAGAACAGTTTACAAAAAATCTTTTAGTTGATTATCTTACGAAAAAAATTCCTAATTTTGCAATCCGTTTAGCGGAAAGCAAAACAAATCCAATCAAGTATTTATAAGTATGGCAAAAAAAGCAGAAGCAACCGTTGAAGACAAGTTAAGAGCATTATATGATTTGCAATTAATTGATTCTAGGGTTGACGAAATACGCAATGTTAGAGGTGAATTACCATTAGAAGTTGAGGATCTTGCAGATGATGTTTTAGGTCTTAAAACTAGATTGGACAAACTTAAAACCGATGTTGAGACCATTAATTTCGAAATAGCAGCTAAAAAGAATTTGATTGAAGAATCAAAAGGCTTAATTAAGAAATATACCGAACAACAGAAAAATGTTCGTAACAGTAGGGAATTCAATTCTATAAGTAAAGAACTGGAGTTTCAAGAGTTGGAAATTCAACTGGCAGAAAAAAACATTAAAGAGTTCAAGGTACAAATAGAGCAAAAGAAAGTGGTTATTTCTGAAACCAAGGAAAAATTAAGTGAAAGGGATTCTCATTTAAAGCACAAGAAAAGTGAATTGGATGCTATTTTGGCTGAGACTGAAAAAGAGGAAAAAGCACTATTGAAAAAATCCAACGAATATCAAGATCAAATCGAAGATCGTTTGGTAAAGGCATATGCCAGAATCAGGAGCAATGTAAAAAACGGTCTTGCAGTTGTGCCCATTGAAAGAGGTGCTTCTGGAGGTTCTTTCTTTACAATACCCCCACAGGTTCAAGTTGAAATTGCTTCGCGTAAAAAAATCATTACCGATGAGCACAGTGGTCGAATCTTAGTTGACCATACCCTTGCCGAAGAAGAACAGGAAAAAATGAAGAAAATGTTCGCTAAGCTATAGCGAAACAAAACTAACTCATAAAAAAGCCATCTAAGAAGATGGCTTTTTTTGTTTATTTTAGAAGCCTGGCGATTAAACTATTATGAAATACTTCACCAACTTATGCCTATTGGCCGTACTTCTTACTTCCACTACAACCATGGCCCAAAATATTGATTCTTTTAAATGGAAAAATCGCATTGTCCTTTTAAAGGATTCGCATTTTAATTCAGTGAAGTTACAAGAACAATTAAAAGCGCTCCAATCCAACCTTGAAAAATTACACGATAGGGATATACTCATTTTTGTACTTACTGATGAAGCGGTATTCGACACCTTAAAAAGTAAAACAAAATTACAACCACTATTAATTATTGAGGAATTTGGATTAAAGGATTTTCAAGGCCTAATACTCATAGGAAAGGATGGAGGTCTTAAATTAAAGGATAGTTTTGTCGTGAGTCCTTCAACCATTTGTAACTTGATAGACAGCATGCCAATGCGCCGGGCTGAACTAAAATCTTCCGAAAAGTACTAAAGCAACCCTAAAATTTGCTCCTCAACTTCTTTACTGTCCCATTTTTCCTCAATATTTGGCATTGCCATAATTTGTTCCATAATTTTTTCCTGTGCATCACCAATGGCCAAAGCCTCTGCATAAGGTCTATATGAGAAAGTAACCCTAGAATATAACGGGATCCATTTATCCGGATGTTTATCTGCAAACTTTTTTTCTATCTTTTTTTGAAGTAAAAACTTGGGGTCAGCAGTTTTACTGCTCATCTCAATAAAATTGCGATAACTGAGCTCGGCAATGGCATCTGCATTGGGTTTTCTTTGCTTTTGATATTGTTCAAAGATACCCTCCCAATTATCACCCTGTTCTTTAATAATCTCATTAAGAACATAGATATCCTCAAAACCTGCATTCATACCTTGTCCATAAAAAGGCACTATGGCATGGGCTGAATCACCTACCAAGGCTACCTTGTCCCAATAGGTCCAGGGATAACATTTCATGGTAACCATTGCACTAGTAGGGTTCTTGAAAAAGTCCTCGGTTAAATTTTCAATTTCATGATCTACACTCGGAAAATTAGTTTTAAAAAAAATCTTGGCCTCATCCTTGGTTTTGATACGTTCAAAAGAATCATCACCTTCAAATGGCATGAACAAGGTACAAGTAAAACTCCCATCAATATTGGGCATAGCTATAAACATAAATCGACCCCGTGGCCAAATATGAAATGAATTAGCATCTAATTTATGACTGCCATCGGCATTGGCCGGAATCGTCAATTCTTTATAACCTACATCCAAAAAGTCCTGGGAATAATCAAACCGACTGCGGCGTTGCATTTTATGTCTTATTCTAGAGAAAGCCC
Organism: uncultured Maribacter sp.; assembly: GCA_965367725.1. Taxonomy (GTDB): domain Bacteria; phylum Bacteroidota; class Bacteroidia; order Flavobacteriales; family Flavobacteriaceae; genus Maribacter_A. Next base: position 59,097 of record CBDUKE010000001.1, read on the forward strand.
CATCACATCCAAAAATTAAATCATATGTGTATTCTTTCCACTCCCCTTTTTCGGTCTCACCGGTGTATAACTTGGCTTCTGGAAGGTTTACATCCCATACCTTTTCCTCAAATTTGAATTCAACCCCTGATTTTTCAGCTAAATCAATCATTTTTCGGTTCAAAACACCTCGTGATATTGACCAAATAGCTTCTCCATCTTTCCCATAATTCTGAAAGTAAATAGGTTTACCCAGGACATGCATTGCCCGTTTATCCATGGGTATGGCTATTTTTTTAATCTCCTCTTCTATTCCAATTACAGTTAAGGCTCTCCACCCTCTATCACTCATAGCCAAGTTGATCGAACGCCCAGAAAATTGAATCGTACGAATATCGGGCCTACGGTCGAAAACAGTTATTCTATGTCCATGCTTTCTTAAATAAATGGCCAAGAGCGAACCTACTAAACCTGATCCAACAATTGCAATATTTTTGGGTGTTTGTGTCATAATTCATGAATTGGGAAGTACTAAAGCTTAGTCTATAAATTTAATAAAATAAACTTCAATCCTAACTTAATAGGATAATGTACTGGCACTAGAAACAAAATTGGTCCTTAAATGTTATTTTCTTTACGCTTAAAACGTCCAAAAAGCGCTTATTTTACGTATATATAGTACATTCCGCTTCGGCGTCTATATATAACCTAAAAAAAGTCCTTCACATTAAAAATGTGAAGGACTTTTTCTTTATTATTCAATATTCAATGCTATTCTAAAATTCCATCCACAATGCCGTATTCAATTGATTCTTGGGCGTTCATCCAATAATCCCTATCAAAATCACGCATCACGGTATCATAGTCTTGACCACAGTTTTCTGCCAAGATTTTAGCACTTAACTCTTTGGTTTTGATTATTTCCTTGGCCTGTATTTCTATATTTGAAGCCTGCCCCCTAGCCCCACCACTGGGCTGATGTATCATTACTTGGGCATGTGGTTGTATAAATCGCCTGCCTTTTACACCTACGGAAAGCAATATTGAACCCATAGAAGCAGCAAGGCCAGTACATATGGTTGAAACCGGACTCTTTAAGGATTTAATCGTATCGTACATGGCGAAACCCGATGTAACATAACCGCCAGGACTATTTATAAATAACTGAATTTCTTTATTATTTTGCATATCTAAATACAGCAAGCGATCAATTACATGTTTGGCAGAATCATCATCGACCATGCCCCATAGAAAGACTTTGCGTTCTTCCAATAATTTTTCATCAATTGCTTCTTGTACTTTTCCTTTTTTAGAACCCATTGCATTTATTTTTAAGTATCAAATCTAAGCATTTTCTTAAATATATGCCGAAGTTCTAGACGCTGATTTCTTCAGAATACAGCCCTAATTATATAATTTTGATCAATTCAACTATCTTTGAAAAAATCCAAAAAAATGAGAAACTATTTTATCCTTATCCTGGTTATTATGATTGTGAGTTGTAAAACCGAAAAAAAACAAGAAAAACCGGCCATTGAAAAAGAATTGAGCCTAATTGAAAAAGTAGCCTATAAAAGTGGTTTTGAAAACTGGAAGAATGTTGATGAATTGCAGTTCACTTTCAATGTAGATAGGGATACTTCACATTTTGAAAGAACCTGGATTTGGGAAGTACGTAAAAACCAAGTAACCTCAATTGCCAATAACGACACACTTACATACCATAGAGATAAGCTAGACAGCATTAGCAGTAAAAGCAACGGAGGTTTTATCAATGATAAATATTGGTTATTAGCCCCTTTTAATCTCGTATGGGACAAAGGAAATTATACGCATATCCATAAAGAAAATGAGATTGCACCGCTAAGTAATAAACCAATGCACAAGCTTACCATCGTTTATGGTTCAGAAGGTGGTTATACGCCTGGCGATGCTTATGATTTTTTCTTTGAAGATGATTATTTGGTCAAAGAATGGGTATTTAGAAAAGGTAATCAGCCTGAAGCTTCCTTGGTTACGAGCTGGGAAGATTATATTGAAAAAGGTGGATTACGTATAGCCAAAATGCATAAAAACGATGAAGGTTTCAAATTATATTTCACGAATATTGAGGTGAAAACCAAATAAGCTTTTACCTACGTATGCGCACCTTTTCGTTTTAAGACTGAAGTAGCCACCAGGATCAAAAAACCACCACCAAGTAATACAATAAAACAAGTCACTAGGGATGAACTTTTGGCAATAAACCCCAAGATTGGTGGTGCCATAAGAAATCCTGTATAGCCTAATCCAGCAATAAAGGCGACACCTTGTGACGAATCAATTCCTTTGACATTGCCCCCTATTCGAAACAATTCAGGAACCATTACAGAAAATCCCAATCCGCTTAAAGCAAATCCCGCAATTGCCATATATGTCCCTGTTGTGAGCACCAAAATATATCCAGAAATGGCTATTATCGCACCCAATGCCACCATTTTTACAGAACCAATCCTTGTACTTACGGCATCCCCTATAAAGCGCCCCAAGGTCATGGTGATTTGAAAACCCAGGAATCCTGCACCCCAAAGAGCTTCAGGTGCTAAACTGATTTCCTTTAAATAGAGGCCACTCCAATCAACAATGGCCCCTTCACTTCCCATGGCAATAAAGGAGACAATGCCAAGTATCATCAAAGGCTTAAAGAGTTTTATACTAAAAGGTTCTTTATCTACGGGAGCTGCCTTAATATGATAATATCTTCTAAAGAACAATGCATTCACCGATAAAACCAAAATGACCGCTATAAGCATATGCAGGGGTGGATTCCCTATAGCGACAATCAAGAAACTACCTAATCCGGCCAATACGCCGCCCAAACTGAAGAAACCGTGGGCCGCGGACATAAATTTTTGCTTATCCTCTTTCTCAAGTTCCGTGACCAAAGTATTCATGGCTATATCAGTAAAACCATTAAATGCCCCGAAAAGAAAAAGCGATGCCATCAATGTATAATAACTTGGGGCAAGCAAAGGCAATAAAGCAACCAAACTACTGAATAAGACGCCCAAAGAGGTTGCTTTTCCCACTCCAACTTTATTTATGATCTTAGCTGCGATTGGAAAGATGGTAAACACCCCAAGCGACAGAAAAAAAATAGCTATACCCAAATCGGCTTTATCAATTCCTAAGTCCTCCTTTACTGTAGGTATGTATATGGCCCATGTCCCAAATAGGATATTAAGACTGGCGAAAACCCAAGCAGGACCAAAATAACGTGGATTGGATAGGATTAATCTAAGTGAATTCATTACAGCTTCTTAGTTGATGGCAAAACTACCTAAAATAGTATAGGCGCACTACGCTCTTTTTGTCAAAATCCCATCTTTTAGTAGCTGTCCAAACCGGTACATATCTTCATAGGAACAGTAAAACGGGGCAGGCGCCAAACGAATTACATTAGGTTCGCGCCAATCGGCAATCACTCCTTTTTTCGTTAAATAATCAAAAAGCGGCCTCCCCTGCCCGTGCAGAAAAACCGATAGCTGACAACCCCTATCCTTTGGGGTTATAATTTCAAAAGTGCCTTCAACCTCCTTATCAATCTCTTGCAAAATAAACTCCAAGTAAGCAACGATTTTATCCCGTTTTGCTATCAATGCATCCATGCCCACTTCTTCAAAAAGCTGGAGTGAAGCCAAATAAGGTGCCAACGAAAGTACAGGCGGATTACTTATTTGCCATGCATCGGCAGTGTCCATAGGTTCAAATTTGGGTTTCATCAAGAATCGGGTTTCCTTTTTAGTGCCCCACCAACCCTCAAATCTTGGAATGTCTTCTTTACCCAAATGCTTTTTATTTATAAATACCCCAGAAGCATTCCCTGGTCCACTATTCATATATTTATAACTGCACCATGCTGCAAAATCTACATCCCAATCATGCAAACTCAATGCTATATTACCTACGGCATGGGCCAAATCCCAACCCACGAATGCACCTACTGATTTTCCGGCTTTGGTTATGGTTTTCATATCAAAGACCTGCCCATTATAGTAATTGACACCACCTATTAATACCAAGGCAAGTTCATCTCCCAATGCATCTATTTTTTTTAATACATCCTCCGTTCGCCAATAATTTTCACCATCCCTTTTCTTGACCTCAACAATTGCATCCTTAGGGTCTAAACCATGAAATCGCACCTGACTTTGTAGCATATATTGATCACTGGGAAAGGCCTTTTCTTCGCATAAAATCTTAAATCGGGTATGCGTAGGTCTATAAAAAGATACCATCAGTAAGTGTAGATTAACGCTTAAGGTATTCATCACTGAAACTTCCTCAATATTGGCGCCAACAACTTTTGCCAATGGTTTTGCCAAAAGTTCGTGATAATCCCACCAAGGTTTGTTGGCATGAAAATGCCCTTCAACCGCAAGATCTTTCCAGTCTTTCATGACCTCATCAATATACTTTTGGGTGGTTTTAGGCTGAAGTCCTAACGAATTACCCGTGAAATAGATAACCTGCTTACCGTTTACTTTAGGAAAATGGAATTCATTCCTGTAGTTGCGAAGTTTATCCTCCGCATCCATTTTTTGGGCAAAGGCCAGTGAATTCTGAAATTGCATAGTATTCTTTTGCCCAAAAATACAACTTCGGTTTAAATAATATAGCGCTGTATGGCGTGATGTTATTGCAAGCGCATTTCTATAATATGTTTCTTAAACCCCACTTTTTCATAGGCCCTAATGGCACCGTGATTTTCATCATAAACCGTTAATCGAATTTCTTTGAGGCCTTTTGAATCAGACCATCGTTTCAATCTTTCAATTATCTTGGTATTAACTCCCCTCCCCCGATACTCGGGTAATGTGAACATAAATCCCATATAGGCATAGAACTCATGATTCAAATAATGCCTTGCGGGTTTCTGCAATGCATATCCAGAACCTACGATCTTACCTTCAATTTCCGCAACGACTAAAGATGCATCATCGCTTAGGATCAATTCCTCTAAATTGTAATAGGTAATGGGGTCAGCGCCCAAGGTAACATCAAAAGGCCTTTCTGCTGTAATCACACCTTGTTCAAACGTCAACAATACGTCAATATCATCAAGCGTTGCCGTTCTTATCTTAATATTATCCATAGCGGTATACTTTGTTGATTGGAATTTCAAGGTAGTACATAATTACATATTTTTACCAAAAATAATACCCATGCACTTTTTGTCCCCCTTATTGGAAAAATACATACAGGATAGCTCGGAAAACGAGCCTGAATTATTGAAAGCCCTTTCTAGGGAAACACATCTAAAAGTTATTCAACCTAGAATGATCACAGGTCATTTTCAAGGTAGGGTCTTGAGCATACTCTCCAAAATCATAAGTCCCACGAACATTCTTGAAATAGGGACGTATACAGGCTATTCGGCATTATGTTTGGCTGAAGGTTTAAGGAAAGAAGGACAATTACACACCATTGATATTAATGAGGAACTCACGGATTTTCAACGTCGTTATTTTGATAAAAGTACATTTGGCACCCAAATCATACAGCATACAGGGGATGCATTACAAATCATCCCCACAATGCATATGACCTTTGATTTGATTTTTATAGATGCCGAGAAAAGAGAATATCCCATGTACTTTGAGGCGGTCCTAAAAAAAACAAAACCGGGTAGTATTATCCTTTCTGACAATGTACTCTGGTCAGGTAAGGTTGTAGAACCCGTTGATGAGAAGGATATGGCCACCAAAGCTCTTTTGGATTATAATCGGATGCTTAAAAATGACCCTCGGGTAGAGACCGTACTATTACCTATTAGGGATGGGCTAACCCTAAGTAGGGTACTATAACCCGCTTATAGAGATTGTAAAAAGCAAATGCTGTCAACAAACCGACTATGGCCCCGACAATAATGTCGACCGGATAATGCACCCCCAAATAAATCCTGCTTAAGGCAAATAGCAATGGCCAGATATAAAATAGCCATCGCCATTTAACTTTCTTTCTTAGAAACAAAACGATAATTGTCGTTATCGAAAAAGAACTTGCTGCGTGTCCCGAGAAAAAACTAAAACTAGACGGATTCTTTAAAACCCTTATTATCGAATTGATTTCGGTATTGTTGTTTGGTCGTAGCCTTTCGAAAAATCCCTTAGTCAAATCTGTAGCCACAAGAATGAAAACAATCAAGGAGATTACCGTCAAGGTCACATAAATGGCTTCTTTTCGAGGGTATTTCCAAAAAATCAAAAGGAAAAAAAATAAAAACAAGGGTATCCAAGTATAGATATTGGTCACCGTAGACCAAAATAGGTCATACTCCTCAATACCCAAACTGTTCAAATAAATTAGCGTTTCCCTATCCCATTGCAGAATTTTATCGAGCATAGGAGAATGATTATTTTCGCTTTATGGCACCTGTGACATCATCGACTTTATTTTTGACCTCACTTAAGCTTTTTTTGATGTCCTTGCCAATACTGGAGTCAATGTTGCTCTTTACATCATCGATATCCTTTTTGATATCCTCAACAAAACTGGTATCAATACCCTGCTTTTCAGCACTTTTTTGAATTTCTTGTTTTATATCTTCAGTAGCGTCTTTGAGTTGGCGCATACCCTTACCTAGGCCTTTGGCAATTCCAGGAATCTTATCCGCACCAAATACCATGACCACAATGAACATGATGAAGAAGATCTCACCTCCGCTAATAAATAAAAATAACATGGAATACATACATCAAATATAGTGAAGATTAATCGCTAATTAAACCACATTGGATTGGAAATAGATAGTTTTAACTAAAGATTAAACAGCTTTTTGATTTATTATACATGATTATTAGCTAATTGTCATTCCTGCGCCTTGTACGGAACTTGTTTCAGTAAGGCAGGAATCTATATGCAAGATTAGATTCCGCATCAAGTGCGGAATGACAAAATTTCCTGAAAAAGTTGTTTATATACTATTTTGGATAGCTATCGGTATCAATAATTTGCAGGGGGTTACCATTTTACCAGATAATAAAAAAGTCCTGACATTACTGTCAGGACTTTTTCAATATTCAAGGGAATATACTATCCTTTGATTTTCTCTTTAAACTTGTCAAAGTCGTTTTGTGCTTCTTTCTTGGGCCAAGAATTGTTCGTTGTATCTATATCCGCAGTTTCGGCTTTTGGATCAACAACGATACCTACCAATTCGCTCTGCGACGACAATACCAATTTCACCTCAGCATCGTTCTTTCTCCAGATTTCTGGAGGATAGGTGATGTTCTCGGTAGTACCATCTGCATAGGTATACTCAACAATCAATGGCATTGGTATGCCACCTGGCTTGTCATAAGTGATTTCATAAAAGAATTTAGGTTCCTTAACCGCTGCTCTTTCTGCTGCAGTCATATTGTCCATCATGAATTCTTTTAAAGTTTTGGAACTTTCTGAAGGTGCCTTTCCTTTTAAGTTGGGATCAAAACCTTCGCTGTCCTCCTCGGCCAAATAGACCAAAGGGGGTAAATCTGATTCCGTTAGGTTCCTCGCCGCCATATATTCCTGCATCTTTTTGCCAGGCTTATCGGTAACGTAATATTTCTTGATTCCTTTTACTCCTATATCCACATAATCAGTAGTGTAGAACCAACTTCTCCAGTACCAATCCAAATCTACAGCAGAAGCATCTTCCATTGTCCTAAAGAAATCCTCAGGAGTTGGATGTTTGAATTTCCAACGTTGTGCATAAGTCTTAAAAGCATGGTCAAACAATTCCCTACCCATTACGGTTTCCCTTAAAATATTAAGGGCTGTGGCAGGCTTTCCGTATGCATTGGGACCTAACTGGTATACATTTTCAGGATTGGACATGATCGGCGAAATCGTACTTTGATCTCCGCTCATGTATGGTACTATTTTGGCAGGAGCTCCCCTTCTTGAAGGATAAGCTTGGTTTGGTGCAACAGCCTGCGGATTTGCCTCTCCGAATGCCTGTTCTGCCAAGTACTGCATAAAAGTATCCAAACCTTCATCCATCCATCCCCACTGACGCTCATCAGAGTTCACGATCATTGGAAAGTAGTTGTGCCCTACCTCATGAATGATCACACTGATCATCCCGTACTTTACACGATCCGAATAAGTACCATCTTCGTTTGGCCTTCCATAGTTCCAGCAAATCATGGGATACTCCATACCTTGGTTTTTGGCATGTACAGAGATAGCTTTAGGATAAGGGTAATCAAAGGTATGCTTTGAATAGGTTATTAGGGTCTGTACTACCGCTTTGGTGGAATACTCTTCCCAAAGTGGGTTACCTTCTTTTGGATATAAAGAAACTGCCATTACATCCTTGTTGCCCATCTTAACGGCCTGCATGTCCCAAATAAACTTACGGGAGGTTGCAAAACCATAATCCCTTACATTTTGGGCTTTGAATCGCCAAGTTTTCTTTTGTTCTGAGAATCCTTTTTCAGCAGCTTCTGCTTCGGCTTGTGTTACAATTACAACAGGTTTGTCATAAGACTTTTTAGCCTGCTCATATCTTTTCATCATCTCTTTTGAAAAGATTTCCTTTCTATTCTGAAGCACACCTGTCGCATCCAAAACGTGATCGGCAGGTACCGTGATATTCACTTCATAATCACCAAAAGGAAGGGCAAATTCACCACTACCCCAGAACTGATGGTTTTGCCATCCTTCTACGTCACTGTAAACAGCCATTCTTGGAAAGAATTGGGCAATTACAAAAGACCTATTACCATCTTTGGCAAAATATTCATACCCTGACCTTGCCCTATTTACGGTGTGATCGGGGATATTGTACCACCATTTTATAGAAAATGATATTTGCGCCTTACTTTTTAAAGGCTGCGGAATGTTCAACCGCATCATCGTCTGGTTAATGGTGTATGAAAGTGGTTTACCAGAAGCATCCCTTACATATTCTATATTAAAACCACCATCAAAAGGTGTATTCAAATACTTGCCTACAAAACCTCCAGGCTGCTCTGCCAATGGAACCCCGCCACCATCTCTTAAGGGCGATTTACTATCCTTGGCCCTTACATTCTGATCTAATTGTAACCAAAGAAATTCCAGGTCATCGGGGGAGTTGTTCGTATAGGTTATGGTCTCTGTACCATAAATTTTGGCATTCTTATCATCCAACTCAATATCCATCTTATAATCAGCTTGTTGCTGATAATAATCAGGACCCGGAGTACCGGATGCCGAACGATAGGTGTTTGGAGTAGCATACTCCTCATACATTTGCTTGAATTTACTCTGATTCGTGTGACCAGGCTCCCTTTCTTGCTGTTTAACTTCTTGCGCTGTCATTACAGCGGCGAATAAGAAGAAAACCGAAGCAATACCATACTTTAATTTATTCATTTCTTTCTTGATTTTTAAAGGATGAAAAATAGAGTTTTTTTAAGGATTTGTTAAAGATTGTTACAAGTTTAACATTCCTTTATTATTTTCCTTGATGAGCACAAAACTTTTCTTTTTGCCTTTGATTTTAAAATGGACCACATTCTGCTGTTCATCAAATAGATCGGTAAGGAGTTCGTTCTGTACTGCTATTGACTTGGTTTTTTCAATATAAACCTCAGGAATTTCGAGATAACAGATCATAATATCGTTATCATATTTCTTGCCAAGCACCTTATACTGTCTTTGTTCCCCGTCGACAAACATCAAAAATTTGGTCTTCAGGTATTTTTCGATGTACGCATCGGCCAGAGCAGTCTCTGATTCCGTTGCCAAATGTGTTTCGACCCCATAGCGTTCGAACAAAACCTGTTCAAAGTCATCGATAAAAATACGGGAGGTTATCTGTAAGGACTGGTCTTTTTCAGAATAGGAAATATTGGTGACACTTACATAAAATTTATGGGCTACACTGAAAGCCACCAAGGGCAAAAGCAATACTATCAAACTTTTCTTTAAATATTTCATTTTCTCTAATTATCAATCAACTTAAAGCAATCTTTATGCCAGATTGTTTACTCATCCAAAGCATTGTTATCCCTATAAACCAAGCTCTTTTTACGCATGAATTCCCAAATCCCAAATAAATCCTGGGAATCAACAATGGCCTGGAATGTTGAATCGACTTCACAGAAGAACATAAAGTCATTGATGTTGTTTTTTGGAATACCCAAACCTTGTGTAAAAAGGGAATCTACATATAAATTCCTGGTATTTTGTACTTTGATTTGGGCTGCCTCACGTGCAACCTGTTTTTTCAACATTTTGGTACGGCCAGAAAAATAGTTTATCAGTGGATCTAACTTTACCGAAACCAATTTTAAATCCCAGGTTCGTGCCGCATATAATTTACGTTCAGATGGTGTAGGTGGTTTTACATCTGCATTGGGCAGGCCCAGGGAAGAAGCGTTAATCGGAGGTCCAATTTTAAGACTGTCTAAATCTTTGTAAAGGTCACCTGTTAGATTGTAGGGCATAACCAAGACCTCATCCAACTTTATTTCCCCTTCCTCCAAAAAAACGTTTAAAAATATACGCTTCAATACTGCTAAATTCACTGGAATGGTTTTGCGCTTGTACTGTACTGCTGAAATGACCAAGGTGTCGTTCAAATGCACAGGGATTGAAAAAAAACCGTTTGCTTTGGTTATGGTGCCCTTTTGGGTAGTGATGTTCAGTATATGGGTACCTGCCACATCCCCATCATTGCTAAATACCCGGCCTTCTAAATCCTTGCGTTCTTGAGCTTGACCGAAGCGTACAAATGAAAGGAAAACAACAAACAAGCAAACCGCTACCCTTCGCACTTTGACTGCGCTCCCTATGGTATCTTCGGGTTGATTGTAATATTTAAAAATTGATTTAATCCAAATCATTGTTGGCTCTATAGGTCCTGCTCTTTCCCCGCATAAACTCCCAAATTTTAAGCTGGTCATGGGTATCAACTACAGTTTGAAAATCAGGATCAACTTCACAGAAATACATAAAATCGGCAATATTATCCTCGGGTATTTTAAATTCTGTACGGTACAAAGAATCGGCATAGAATGCCCTTACCCTTAGCGTACGATTATATTTTTTATTTTTTGCCATTCGCTCCTTTAGCATTTTAGTGCGGCCGGTAATAGCATTGATCAAGGGGTCAAAACTCATAAAGGGGTTCGCTGTTGCGGCAAACAATTCGCGCTCGGCCTTTGTAGGCAACTTTACATAGGCATTGGGCAGCCCTAAGGTTGATGCGGTGATTACGGGTTCAATTTGCATTCGGTCTAAATCCATGGTCATATCCCCGGTAAGATTATAAGGCATTACAATGACCTCATCAAGTTCGGTCAGGGCATCCTCTAAAGGCACATAAAGCATCTTGCTTTCGAGAACACTGTGGGTAACCACCATGGTCTTTCGCTTAAACTGTATGGCAGAAAACACCAAGGTATCGTTGAGTTTTGCGATAATCGAAAAGAACCCGTTCAAATCGGTAATCGAAGCCCTGTCAGCAGTTATATTCAATACATGGGTTGCGGCCACATCGCCACTTTCGCTGTATACCCTACCTTCAATTTGTTTGGTAAACAAGGTTTGGGCACTTAATGTGGTACCCATTAAAATAAAAAAGAGTAGCAGTGTTTTACTCCTCGTCATTTATCTGCGTCAAGAATGATTTGCTATGGGTTACCAGAAAATCGATCAACTGGAACTCATTTTCTTTTTTCAATAAAGTTTGGGCCGGCATTTTGCTGTCACAATAAATCAAAAAAGCATCTATTTGGTCTTGGGGTAAATGCAGATCACTAACAAAAAATTCATCTTCGTACACCTGGCGCATTACCTGGCTTATTTTCAAAGGGGGCCGCTTTTCTGCTGCTGAAGTGTTGGCCTTTGCCAGGGCTTTAAAAATATTCACGAAATTAATACCGTCTTTCATTCCCCTAGAGGTTTTGGGCATTGCAATGTTATCCACTTCAGTTGAACGATCCGCCTCGTATTCAAACTGTTTGAACTCTTCGTTTTTCACTTCAAGGAACTTTTCCTGCTCTTCTGGGGTTACGATCACTTCATCCAATTGGGTCACCTTTTCATTGACTTCGACAACCAATCTACCTCTTCGTATAATTTCCTCAGTAATATTCACAATCTGCAATTGATAGTTGATCGCAGTGAAAACAAGCTCATCCCCCAACTTCACTTTTATCAGGAACTCCCCTTTATCATTGGTTATGGTGGCAAATTCCGAAGTTGTATTGATCACGTTTTCATTAGGAACGTAGGCATTACGATGCAGCACTTGTCCGCGTAGCGGACTACGGTCATCATCCTGGGCAACGCCTATGGAGATAAATAAAAAACTACAGATGGCAAGTAAAACTACTTTCATTTAAAATTTTTTTAAGATTGCTTATACAGACACTAAAGAAAATACAACTTTACCGCATAAAAAAGAAGACGGCTCTAAACTTTTGTTAATTTGTTAGGGCAAGGGTGCCAAAGTGCTTTATACCGTAAAGAGGCGTTTTCTTAAGCTCGAAAACGGTTCAACACAAATTAGGCTCCGTTTGACGCATTAAGCGGTTATTTTAACTCCTAAAGTTAGGTATGTGAACATATAATTTTATTTTTGTTTGTTCCCCTAATTGTGATATTTCAAAACTATTTTTTTATGCAACGAGCACTATTACTTCTGGTTTTTGGCATTTTAATTAGCGGCCAAGTAAAAGGTCAAATAAAAATTGGGGATAATCCCCAAAATATTGATGCTACCTCGGTATTGGAATTGGAAAGCAATTCCCGGGTTTTGGTCATTACCCGAATAAATACCGCACAGATGAATGCCATTGTTCCCAGTGCGGGAGCCATCGTTTATAATACTGATTTACAATGCATTCATTATTATGATGGGGCGCAGTGGATCAATGTTTGTGAGGAAGTTGGCGGCATTCCCAACTTAACCACAGATCCGTTGGTGAATGCGAACAGCACCTTGGTCATAACACCCAATGGGGAAAACAACCATATTGAAGTTGCGCCAAATAGCATTCGAACAGAACAAATCGTTGATGGCGGTATTAATGGGGATGACATACAGGACAACTCCATTGGGCAAAGTAAGATAGGCAATGATGCGGTGGGTAGGAATGAAATAGCGGAAAATGCAGTTGGGTTGGAAGCCTTGGATACGGACCAAATTACGTTGAGCAATTTTAGCAATACCCCGGGTTTTATTACAGGGGCCGATATTGTAAGTAATGTTGTAGGCAATGATATCACTGA
>CBDUKE010000002.1:0-71341 GCA_965367725.1 uncultured Maribacter sp.
AATATCAGTCTTTATGGCTAAATCTAATCATTGAGGTTGTTTTTCGACAAAAAAGAATTTATATAGCAACACGTTCAGTGGCTTTTAATGTTACAGATTCTTTGCAGCATCCTTCTCCACTTGTTTTATGATCATCTCTTCAGTAGGGGTCAATTTTTGAGGTAAGACAATGACCCTTAAGCCATGAACCAATACGCCAATGCCCCATCCTAATAATGGCCACTTGAACCACAGATATTCAGGAGAACTCAACATATTAATAACGAACAACAATCCCATTACTCCCACAAACACCGATAGGTGAATTCTGAATCTCAACTTAGCTTCCACCTTTTTTCTCGCATTCTCGTAAATTTCTTGATTTTTCATGATGTTTTATTTAAAGACGTTTACGTAAAGGTAAAATTGAAAAAAAGGTTCTTTAACCACAATGACCCGTATCAGCTTTTCCTCCAATCGGAATCTATTAATACGTCTGGACTGTTAATAGATTTCCATTCATCAGTATTTAGAAGTTTGTCTCCCAGATTGACAATAGTTTTTCCATCAAATTGAACTTTATCCCGATAATTCTTATTAGGGTAACATCCCATAAAATAAATGGTAAAAATTTAAATAGAATGGTATGAAGACTACATCAGAGTTCCTCAGCGAATCAATTGCCAAGCGCTTTCATTAACCTGTATAGCAAGAAGAAGAAAGTTCAGGGCAATACCTATCCATGTCGTTTTGGCTGTCCCATAAAGGGTATTTGGGCATCCGTTCCCCGAAATTTTGGTAGCGCATCAGGATGCTTTTCTTGAATAAACTCCATTAGCTGTTCGCGTACGGTGCAGCGCAAATTCCATATATCCGATGCATTCTTTGAGCTAAAGGTCGCCCTGAGTTCCATGGCTCGGTCATCAATGTTGGTTACCAATAAATCTGCTTTATCTTTATCCCATAAAGGGTTAGTGGTTAAAACCTTCGATAACTCTGTTCGTAGTTCCGGCACGGGAAATGTATAATCCACATAGAAAAAAACACTCCCGATAAGTTTACTCGAATTAAAACTCCAGTTCACAAAAGGTTTTTCATTAAAGTAGTTCAATGGCAAAACCAATCTTCGCCAGTCCCAGGTCTTGACCACCACATAAGTAAGGGTGATATCTTCGACTGTTCCGAATTCGCCTTCTATGATCACTTGATCATCGATTTTCAAGGGTTGGGTAAAGGCCAATTGAAACCCTGTGATCAAATTGGCGATTGACTTTTGGGCGGCAACCCCAACAATAATCCCGATAATTCCCGCAGATGTTAGAATGGTTTCGCCTAGTTCACGGGCCGCCGGAATATTCCATAAAATGGAAGCAACAGACAGGGTTATGATAACCACAATGGCCACACTTTTTATAAACCTTAGTTGGGTCACCACTTTTCGCTCCTTCGCTTTGTAGGGGCCATTTATCTGAAACTTTTCTTTGACCACTACTTCCAAGGCCTGTAATAAGGCCATCAACATCCAAGCAAAATTCATGATGAGAAGGGCTTCTACTACCTTATGTCCCAATGCATTTAGCTCAGAATAAAAAACTAGAGTGGTATAAATAAGTAGCAGCGGTATGAAAAACTTGGCAGGCCTTTTTAGATATTTTAGCAATTGCTCTTTTATAAGAGTTGGTTTTTTGCGGTTGTAAAATCGTAAGGCCGAAAAAATTGCCCACCTCAGTACGAGCCCCCCAAGAATACATGCCAACAATGCCGTCAGGTGTGTCAACAACGTTTCTTCGCCAAAAAATTCGGAAACAAGCGTGTCCATGAAATTTTTATGTAAAAATAAGGTTTTGGGCCATGCTTAAATATGACCACGGTCATAAATGGAAAACCTTCCTGCTTGTTTTAATTAACATATGGACCAAAACAGAATTGTATAAACTCTACATAAAATTGGAGTTGATAATTAGGGCAAAGTCCCATAAAACAGACCTTTCTCGGAACTCCATCAATTTTCTCCACTCCGTTCTTTTAAACGGCCCTTTTATGGGACCGTAACATTTTATATCTGAATTGGTTCCTAAAGTTTAAATAACTATGATTTTAGATATAATGGGAATATAATTATTAGTAACTATATTTCTTAAATTTGATGTATATAGTAACTTGTTACTATATACAATTGTTAGCACTAATTATGAATAAATGAAGAGAATACGGAAAATTATAGATACGAATCTGTCCGGCAAAAAAGTACTACTGCTTTTTCTTCTAACAAATATTGTTTATGCAGTTATGCTGACAGTTACAATTCCAAAAACAATGACATTTTCAAATGGTCTGAAATTATTGGACATGATGCCATTAGGATACGATTTAGAATATATAAACATGCTTTTCGAGACATTAGGAGAAAATGGAAGGCAGGTTTATTTAACCAATCAACTTCCTGTCGATATGATTTATCCATTTCTCTTTGGAATAAGCTATTGCCTATTGATTGGGTTCTTTTTAAAAAAACTGAACAAACTAGACTCTTTCTTTTTCTATCTCTGCTTCTTACCTCTAATAGCAGGAATAGCTGATTATATAGAGAATTTTGGAATTTTTACAATGTTGTACAATTTTCCTGATTTCTCGCCATTTACTGCGAAAGTCACAAATGTTTTTTCAGTGGTTAAAAGTATGACAACAACAGTCTTTTTTATTGCATTGATTATAACTCTACTCATGCTTGGAATAAGCAAAATAAAAGAAAGAAGAAAAACAAGTGCTAACACTGTATAAAATACATTAAAACGCATTTTATACTAACCGTTAGCCAATACCCAAAATGGCATTACAAAAAATAAAAAATCTGCCTGTAAGAAAGCTTACACCTCTCATACCTTAATTTTAGGACCGTAAAAGTGTATTGCATAGTTAGTCAAAGTGCTGATGGATATCATAGGAATTAATCTGACTTCTATTGAACTTTACATTTCGTATATGAAAGAAATTAAATATGAGATTCAGATAACATACATAGACAATATATCATAAAATCTAAAAATTAGAAATCATGAAACGTTCAAAACAATTCTTAACCGTATTTATGGCAATAGCATTTACATCAGTCTTTTTATCATGTAAAAACAATGAGAAAAAAGACACTGAAAAAGACAAACCCACAGAAGAGCTTGCCATAAGAACAGTAAGTCCTGTTGTTATTTTGGAAAACGACTATGCCAGAATATCAAAAATCAGCCTTGCTCCAGGAGAATCTCAATCAACCCATGAAGGAGAAATCCGCGTGATTTATGCATTAACTGATTACTCAATTGATTGGGAAGAGCAAGGCAAAAAATTGGGTACTAAAACTTGGAAAAAAGGAGATGTTCATTTTCATGAGGCTGGAACACATGCCGCAAAGAATAACGGAACCACATTGGCCGAATGGTTAGTATTCACCAAAAAAAGTACAGATTTGCCAGAATGCGGAGAAAATACAGTTGAAAACGATGTAACCTCAGTATCACCTGACTTTGCACAGACTTTATTCGAAAATGAAGATTTTAAGTTGACACAGGTAAATTTGCCCGTAGGGGAAAGTATTCCAATGCATTCGGGAATCAACCGTATTATTTATTCACTGACTGATTATAACTTAAAATACGAATCCGATAAAGAAGATAAACTCGATAAAGAATTTAATTCGGGCGATATACATTGGCATGAGGCTTGCAAACATGCTTTAGAAAATAATGGAGATACCGAAGCCAAATTTTTGATTGTTAGTTACAGATAGGGTAGATAAAAGTACTAGCTACAACAACGTATCCTATGAAAAGCCCTAGTCCAGTTCTCAAAAGTTAATATTTCTCTACGTTATTGTTTTATTGATTTTGTTTAGCGGTGCTATAGCGATATTTTAAGTACATTTAGTTTTCAATAAAACAGTAGCAACAAATGAAACAGTTAGTTAAATTTTTCGGAATCGTACTACTATTAAATGCTTGTGCCCCTACCAAGGTTTTAAGCGATGTTGATAAGGAAGCGGATTTCGATAGTTATAGAACCTATGCTTGGTCCGCCATCGAACAACCTATCAATGATGACTATCCCCAATTTGATAATTCGTTGAACCGCAAAAGATGGAAAAATGCGATTGATGCTGCCATGCAGCGCGAAGGATATGTCTTGGGAAACGATAGTGTCGATGTCGAAATTGATTTTCACATTCAGTTCGAACAGAATGCGGTCATTGATCGTAGCTATCATAATAATGAAACAAATTATTACGCGCCCATTGAGTCCACCTCCGTTTATCGATATGATGAGGGAAGTATAACCATTCATATGGTGGATCTTGAGAAGAAACAAATCGTTTGGCAGGGGGTTTCAACGCAGATTTTGGATATTGGCCTGCTCGAAAAAGCAGAAGTAAATATTCAGAAAGCAGTGGACAGAATATTCAAAAAGTTCCATTCGCAAACTGCAGGATAAAACCCTAATTCTACTTTTATCGTACACTACAAGTGCAGGGCAGCCATTTTGCTAGGTGCTATCTTTACAAAAACCATCAAAACCAAGAAATGTCCATTACCATCGAGAACATACTGTTGATCGGTTCTTTATTACTTTTAATAAGCGTCATTATCGGTAAGCCATCCTATAAATTCGGGGTTCCTACCTTGTTGATATTCTTGGCCATCGGCATGTTGGCCGGTTCAGAGGGAATTGGCGGCATTTATTTCGATGATCCCAAGATTGCACAGTTCATCGGAATCGTTTCCCTAAACTTTATCCTGTTCTCAGGGGGGCTCGATACTAGCTATGATGCCGTTAAACCGATTCTAAAAGAGGGGCTGGCTTTATCAACTTTAGGGGTTTTGTTGACTGCCACATCGCTGGGAACCTTTGTTTGGCTCATCACCGACTTTACCATTTATGAGAGTATGTTGTTGGGCTCTATCGTTTCATCGACGGATGCGGCGGCCGTATTTTCCATCTTGCGTTCCAAAAATCTTGCTTTGAGGGAGAATCTGAGACCAACCTTGGAACTCGAAAGCGGGAGTAACGACCCAATGGCATATGTCATGACCATTGCCTGTTTGACCTTGGTCATTAACCAGGACCAAGATTTACTGTCCACAATCCCTTTCTTTCTGCAGCAAATGGTGCTGGGAGCCTTGGCCGGTTGGGGGTTCGGTAGGTTGAGTAAAATCGTTATCAATAAGATCAGACTTGACTTTGAAGGTCTTTATCCCGTATTGGTTATCGCATTGATGTTCATTACGTTTTCCGCAACTGATTTTGTGGGCGGTAATGGTTTTTTGGCCATTTATATATGTGCGGTCTACTTGGGTAATCAAGACCTGATCCATAAAAAGACCATTATGAAGATGTATGATGGTTTGGCTTGGTTAATGCAAATTGTACTTTTCTTGACTCTAGGGCTACTGGTCTTTCCTTCCCAAATTGTTCCTGTACTCGGTATCGGGGTGCTGATTTCCCTTTTCCTGATCATAGTGGCAAGACCTGTGGGCGTTTTCATTAGCCTGATTTTTTTCAAAATGAAATTGAGGAGACGATTTTATATTGCTTGGGTCGGGCTTCGGGGCGCGGCTCCCATTGTATTTGCCACATATCCGCTATTGGCAGGGATAGACAAGGCCAACATGATCTTTAACATCGTCTTTTTTATTTCGGTAACCTCTGTTCTGATTCAGGGAACCACCCTAAGTACCGTTGCCAAATGGCTGAACGTGGCCCTGCCCGAAAGTGCTAAAATTGTTACTCCAACAGATGTCTTTCTGGCCGAGAACCCCAAAACGGCGATGAAAGAAATTTTAATAACCGCCAAATGTCAAGCCGCCCATAAAAAGATTGTGGAATTGAAATTTCCCAAGAACGCTATCATTGCCATGATAAAACGCGACGGCAAATACTTGGTGCCCAACGGATCTACAGTAATCGAGGCAAATGACACCTTGATCGTTCTTTCTGACACTGAGGAAGGATTGGACAAAGTAGATGAGTGCCTACTCAACAAGGTCGTACCGCTTGATTTTTCGTAAGTAACCGACTTAATTTTTGCCTCACCTAGCACAATTTTAAGTCCGTTTACTTTAGCCGTTTACCTTGCGTGATCAACGAAAGGCCCGTTTGGCCCATGACGGATGTCATTACGCCTTCAAATAGAGGCTCGGTTGTAGATTTCCCTTTTTGCCAATCAAAAATAAAGTTGGACCCCGTGCCGCCCTCCACATCGATTTCGTCAATGACGATTTCCTCGGTTTCCATCGGGGCCAGATATATGGGAAAATCAAAATAGGTACGAATAGCTTTGCCGTGGCTATCATAGTAAATGGCTTTGGTCAGATAAATGGTATTCGTTGAACTGGTATTGCGTAAACTTGCCACAGCAGTAAGATTATGCCTACCCCGTTCATTCCTATTATATATTTGTGAATAAATGGAAAGATAGGTCTCGCCTGTCTCCAGCGAATCCTTGGAGCTTATGTTGGCCGCCCGGTTTTTCCATATTACAGGATCTAGGGAGCTCAATTTCCCTTCCTCTTCACAGGAATTATACCTATAAAAACTAGCAGTAGTATGCCTAATTTTTTCATTGTATTGCAATTCTTTTTTGATTTATCTTTACATGTATCAAACAAGGTTAAGAAACAGAATATTATACTATTACTTTTATGCTGATATGCTAACTTATTTGTAAAGTATACTATTTAGGAACCTTTGCAGAGTTTATACTTGGTCTTATTAAGCGAACATGATGTGGTACTTTAGCTTTTTGCCTATGCTGTTCTTTTAATCATCGGTTTTATTAAACCCTATTTTAATTGGAGTCAAATAATCCATAACGAAATACTAAATACTTTAAAATTAATACTACAAGAAAATGAAAAAAATTATACTTCCCACCGATTTTTCCGAGAACGCTTACAATGCGATTAAATATGCGGTACAGCTTTTTAAAGATGTTGAAACAACTTTTTACCTGCTCCACACCTATACCCCGCCCATTTTTCAAGTGGAGTATATATTTCAGAGTCCAAGCCAGATAGGGCTTGGAGATTCTTATCAAACGAGGGCGATGAAACAGTTGAAAGAATTAAAAAAGCGGTTGCAAAAAGAATTCAAAGATCCAAAGCACAAATTTGTAACACGGGCAGCCTTTAATACTTTGACCGACGAAATTCTGTTAATGACCAAAAACCAAAAAAGCGACCTGGTCATCATGGGAACACAAGGAGCTACCAATACCAGGGAAATCCTTCTCGGCACGAATACAACACAGGTTATAAAAAAGACGATTTGCCCGGTCATTGCCTTGTCCTCAGAATTTAAGTATAAGACCCCGAAGGCTATCTTGTTCCCAACGGATTATGAAATCGACTATGATAAAGAACAGTTGTTACAGCTTTTGGATATAGCGAAAAATCATGATTCAAAAATCTATGTAATTCATGTGTCCTCCGGTTACGATTTAACGGACAATCAATTACGGAACAAACACAAACTAAAGGAAATTCTTGCCCAGACCGACCATAAATTTAAAGACCTCCCGAATCAAGGCGTCATCGAGGCCATCAATCAATTTCAGAATAAAAGAGCAATGGACCTTTTGGTCATGGTACGCAACAAACATACTTTTTTTGAACGCCTGTTCGTCGAACCGGTGATCAAAAAGATAGGGCTTAATATTGATATTCCGTTAGTGGTCATTCCTTATTCCAACTGAGAAAGGTCATGGTAAGACAACAAAGACCTGATGGCCACTCTTTTTAAGGATGTCGAATACGCCCATCAAAATAAAAGGGCCAACAAAGCAGGTTTTGGGCCCATATGGGTTATAAAACTATAAATGACGACATTTGAAAATACCTCTGTCAATTAGGTTTCATTAATTTTAGACAATTAATTAGATGAACAGCTATTGAGGAGATAAATTTGAACCAAATGCTGAATCTTTGGAATATGATTGTTGCCCTAATGCGTACTTAAAAGGTATTGAAATTATTGATGTTTATATTTTTCGCTTTTAGATCAAACATTAAGTTATAAAGGCCAAAAAATGTTCTGTTGATATAAATAAAATGTTTTGACCCCCTGTTGCCATTCATTTTTCGCAATTCGGTACTCTTTGAATAACGTTGCCCTAATTCGGTTATTTTTTCAAAAAAACCACTATCAGAAAAGTCAAAGGTTACTTCTTGAAATGGTTGTGTGAACAAACTCAATAATTCGTGAAACATTGCTGTAAAAAATTCAATTTCTTCTTTAGAATCGTCTTCGCGCAAAATTTCCAATTCAAACAATTTCGAAGAAAAATAATCCGGATTATTAATGTTTTCAGGTTCTGACAATTCAAAATAAGGAACATAAAACTCATTGGGAATACTTTTCATACAACCAAAATCCAAAGCGACTAATTTACCTTCTTTTGACACCAAAAAGTTTCCGGGATGCGGATCGGCATGCACTTTTCTTAACTTATGGATTTGGAACATGTAAAAATCCCAAAGCGCTTGCCCGAGTTGATTTGCCTTTTCTTGATCTGTGTTATATGCTGTAAACTCAGATAAGTGTTCGCCGTTCATATAATCCATTGTAATGATACGGTCATTGGATAAGTCTTCATAATATTGGGGAAACAAAAGGTTCGGAATGTTGGAACAGGCTTTGGCAATTTCCTTGCTTTGATCTAATTCCAACACATAATTTGTTTCTTCAATGAGTTTTTCTTCGACCTCCTTAAAGTATTTGTCTGAATCTTTACCCTTAATATTGAACATTTTCATAGCAATCGGCTTAACAAGAGCCAAATCAGACGTTATACTTTGGGCAACTCCAGGATATTGGATTTTCACAGCAAGTTTTTTCCCATTTTTTTCTGCCACATGCACTTGACCAATGCTGGCGGCATTTACTGAAGTCGAGTTAAACGAATCATATAATTCGTTGGGCAATTTGCCAAAATAATTTTTAAAGGTTTTCAATACCAATGGGGAAGATAAAGGTGGAACTGAAAACTGGGATAAGGAGAACTTTTCAACATAGGATTGAGGCATGATGCTCTTTTCCATGCTTAACATTTGAGCCACTTTAAGCGCACTGCCCTTAAGTTGTTTTAAACCATCGTAAATATCCTCAGCATTATTTTCATTAAGTCGTGTTCTGGCCAGATGTTCGGTTTTCGTTAATTTATCGCCATAGTATTTAAGGTAATTGACCCCCACTTTTGCTCCAGTTGATACTAGCTTAGAGGCACGATGTATTTTTGAAATGGGAATATTATCGATTGTTTTCATATGTACCTTTAATTTGAATGCATTTTTTCCTTGAAGATAAATTTTCCAAAGTCTATCATACTTTTAAGTGGGGCCACATTCAATACGTCGAAGCTTGTGTTTACAGATTTTTCAATAAAAATGTCAGTCTTCTCAAAGGAAGCCGAGGTATCATCCATCCAGAATTTCAAAGTCAATAACAATTGTAACCAAGCAGATTCTTGCAATGCTCTTGTCTGTATTTTATCGATTTGTTCTTGTTTAATTGCTATCATTTCAATGTCTAAACTGTCAATATAGTTTGTAAAACTCTTTTTTAAACCTGAAAGAAGTGACAATCCTTTCAAATTATTTTTATGTTTTTGTAAGACATAAATAACATAACTTCTATTAGCCGTAAGATTTTCAAAAAAGGTAAAATAGAAACCCAATAGTTTATTTCGCGAATCATACGATTGATATTCTTGACTTTTACTTAAAATTGAAATGGTATTATTGAAAAAAACATTGAATACTTGCTTTTCAATAGCTTCAAATGATCCAAAAAATGTATAGAATTTTGATTCTTCAAAATTATTGGCTTTTGCAAACGCATATACAGATTTAGGGTTTTCGTTATTTTCAATGACATAATCCATGTAAAATGAAATAATATCGCTTTCAGTAATTGTTTTCCTTTTGGCCATGACTTTATTTTGTATGATGCAAGGTATTAATTGTTTAAGGATATAATAGATAAATTAAACAAAATTTAACAAAATTATGGAGGATTGGCGCTAAAGAATGGTTTTATTACTATTAACCGCGCTAAGAAAGTTTGGAATATTTTGATATGCCCAGTTATGCCTAAATAGCCAGGCAAGTATGTGCTGTATAAGCAAGGATTGTCGCAATTCCGGTAAATGATAAATTTAAGAATCAGCAATATTTTCTTTAACTATGATATCTATGGGGATATCCACATTTAAATTGGATGGATCCTGTGTTGTCAAGAAATTATATAACCCTTTTATAGCAGCATAACCTTGGTATTTAGGTTTTTGATTAATAATGAAATTAATTTCGTCCTTTTTTAAACAAGCTATATTTTTCTCGTTCAAATCAAATCCAACGACACATGTTTTATTTATGTTGTGTTTTTTAAGTAATGGTGGAATGAGATGTGCTCTGGAATTGGTAACAAAGATTCCCTTAATGGTGTTTTTTTTAAGCCTATTTTCCATTTCCTTGGTTATCGCAAAATCAACATTTACGGGATGATCTATAGTTTGGATATTTACATGCGGGTTAATGGTCTTAAAAAATGCCCTAAAACCATCTTCCCTTTGCTTGCCGTTGGCATGAACGCCTTTGTCATTTATAATGTTAACAATATAATAGTGTCCTTCACCCCCTACCAATCCATATAACAATCTCCCGGCGACCATGCCTGCCTTATATGAGTTTTGACGAATGAAATTGGCAGGACTGTCCAACGCTATTTCCGTATCCAAAAAAACAATAGGAATATGCTTGGAATTTGCTAGATTCAAGAGGTCATTGCTCTCATTTTTAAAAAATGGTACGGTAACTATGGCGTGATAATCTTTTTTGAATATTTCCTTGCTTTGAGCGGTGAATGAAGTGGAATCCGAAAAATTATAAAAATTTGCTTCAACACCTAATTCGCTAAGCTCTTCAACAGCCTTTACAATCCCATTTTTTGGTAGTTTCCAATAATTCCATCTCCATTTATTTTCATCCTTAGGAATTAAAATGGCAATCTTGATTTTTTTTACTGAGGCCAATTTAAGCCTACTAGCGGTTGTGTTCTTTACGTAGCCCGTTTCCTCGATAATGTTAAGGATTCTTTTTTCTGTTTCCTTTGATACTCCTGGTCGCTTATGCAATACCCGATCTACAGTGCCAATAGAAACATTAGCCAATTTTGCTATTCGTTTTATTCCCATTTCTAAGTCAATAAATTCAATTGATTGGTTGGCTCAAATGTCAAACGTATGAGTTAGTATTTGAAAACACCCTGCATGCGCATTGTCAACTACAAACGGACTATAAGTCTATGATACAGAAAAACCGTTTTCTTTATAAATTTGCGCCTGCTTTATGCACTGATATTTAGTTTAAAATTCCCGTACTTTAATGTTTTTGAAAGAAACCTTGTCTCCGTGATCTTGCAATAAGATCAAGCCCTCAGGCTGCTGTCCAAAATCCTTCCACTTTTCATATTTGCTGTTGTCTACCAAGGCTCTAAAAACTTGACTAAACCTATTGAATTCGACTACTTTCACATGATTCAGCCAATGCTCAACATGACCGTCTTTCACAACGATACGGGCATTGTTCCACGTATTTACCCCTTTGAAGTTTTTACCTCTGAAACTGCCATTGTTTTCTGCTCTGATCAAATCATACAAAGAGCCTACCGTTCTATTGCCGTTTTTTCCTTTTTTGGCATCAGGGTGCTTTTCGTCATCCAATATTTGAAACTCCAATCCGATTGCTGAACCTTCTCCTTTGTTCAATTCAGAATCCACAAAATATTTAATACCACTATTGGCCCCTTCGGTCATTTTGAAATCAACACTTAGCTCAAAGTCGCTAAATGAATTCACCGTCACGATATCCCCACCATTCCGGGATTCGTATCCACCGGAAGACAATACGGTGAGAATTCCATCTTTCATTTCCCATCCTTTTTCAGGAAATTTATCAAGTTTGGCTCCTCTCCAACCATCTGTAGTGTTTCCATCCCACAAAAAGCGCCAACCTTTTCTGGTTTCGTCAGGGGTTAACGCGTTCGTTAAATAACTGATTTCAGGAACTTCACTATCTACTTGCTTTCGTGAATTCTCTAAATCGGTAGTCTTGATTTTTATATTTTTCCATTTCACGATTTTACCTTCCAAGCTATTATCATGAATACTATGTACTTGGAAGGCGATAAAGCCTTCAGCTGTAGTGTCATCAACCAAGTTGGCGCATTGTACCCCGTTTATCCAGGTACGGATGTTTGAACCTATGGCTTCAATACGGTAATGGTTCCATTCTCCAGGTTTAAAGGCATCTTGACCTTTTGGGTTTCTTGTCAGGGGGTAGAGCCATCCGTTTCGAGCCTCATCATAAACTCCACCGGCCCATTTTCTTGGGCTTGTTTCTATTTCGCATTGGTACCCATGCACTCTTCCATCCATATAACCAGGCGTGCTCAAACTTCTGAATTGTACACCAGAGTTCAATCCATTTTCAACAAATACGTCAAACTCCAAAATAAAGTCGCCATAGGTTTTTTTTGTGGCCATAAAACTATTAGGAGTCCCTAGTTTTGAAGTTCCGATTAATTCCTGGTTCTTTATTGTATAAGCGGCGTCCCCATTTAGTTGGTGAAAGGTCGACAGATCCTTTCCATTGAAAAGGACCTCCCAATTA
The DNA here is from genome assembly GCA_965367725.1 of uncultured Maribacter sp. GTDB lineage: Bacteria > Bacteroidota > Bacteroidia > Flavobacteriales > Flavobacteriaceae > Maribacter_A. The sequence continues at coordinate 12,693 of CBDUKE010000002.1, forward strand.
TCTTGTGCAGATACAGCGAAACAGGATATGAAGAGTAGGACTAAAAATTCAATTTTAATTTTATTCATGATTGCTAAAGTTCTTTGTTTATTTTGGTTTTAGACACTTAAAAATTGGAATTGTTGTTAGGCTAACAAATTTAATAAATATTTCCGTTAACGTTAACGGAATCTAAAAATAATCTTTAAATTGCAGTAATTAATTACCAAATAAAAACTGTAGTGATTAAACCAATTAAGTAAATCATATGGATTCAAATAGAAGGGATTTTATAAGAAAAGCAGCTGTTGGAGCAGTAGGTATTGGTTTTAGTAATGGCATCAATGCCATGTCCGCCAAAAGTTATTCCAATATCATTGGAGCCAATGATCGTATCAATCTAGCTATTCAAGGATTGGGGAGAAGATATCCTGCCTATAAAATACCAATTATAACGAAAGAAAACAATGTCAAGTTGCTTTATCTATGTGATGTCATGAAAAGTCAACGGGATAAGGCTGCAGAAGATTTCGGCAAGGATTTAAATTATAAACCAGCATTGGAAAATGACATTCGAAAGATCTTGGATGATAAAAATGTTGATGCTATTTTTATGGCCACCCCAGATCATTGGCATACCCCGGGAGCAATAATGGCCATGCAAGCAGGGAAGCATGTGTATCTAGAAAAACCTTGTTCACATAATATGCATGAAAATGAATTGATTGTGGCTGCTCAAGAGAAATATAATAAAGTGGTTCAAATGGGAAACCAGCAAAGATCTTCTGCTGAAACCACCCAAATTGTTAAGGATATTCACAACGGCATAATTGGTAAAACATATAAGGCAACTGCATTTTATATTAATGGGCGGGGAGAAGTGCCAGTTCAAACAAAAGCTGCTCCCCCAGAAGGCTTGGATTGGGATCTTTTTCAAGGACCATCTCCAAGAAAGGAATATACGCACAATACCTTTGATTATAATTGGCATTGGTATGGTTGGGATTTTGGTACAGCCGAAATGGGCAACAATGCCACCCATGAATTGGATGTTGCGCGCTGGGCTTTGGGTGTTGAATTGCCTGAACAGGTAAATGTAAGATCTGGAAAGAACCAATATTTAAATGACGGTTGGGAAATGTATGATTCTATGGAAGCGCGTTTTACATTTTCTGATGGACAAGTTATTGAATGGGATGGGCAAAGTAGAAATGGATACAATAAATATGGATATGGAAGAGGGACGGTGATTTACGGTTCTGAAGGTTCTGTTTATGTGGATCGGGGAGGGTATGAATTATTTGACCTTAAGGGAAAATCGATAAGAAATAGCAAATCAAGTGGCTCAGAAGGAGGACTTGCCCTAGGTGGTGGTGGAGATTTAACCACGCGACATACTGTTAATTTCTTTGAAACTATTCGTGGTAAAGAAACATTAACATCCCCAATACAACAAGGGGCAACAAGTCAGGCCATGACCCATTATGCGAATATCGCTTCAAGAATTGGTAAATCATTGGAGGTTGATGCAACTACCGGTCGAATTTTTGACAGGGAAGCCATGAAATTATGGTCTCGTTCCTATGAACCTGGTTGGGAACCAAAATTATAAAGAACATGCCATTTGCTTGATCGGGGAAGAATAAAAAATAATTTCATCATAATACATATTAAAAGAAATGGGTAAGACGGATTTATTTGATATTTCAGAAAAAGTTATTGTCATAACTGGTGGTGCTGGTGCATTGGGAGGTAGTATGGCTTCCTATTTACTGACGCAAGGTGCTAAAATCGCAATAATCGATTTATTTTCTGAAAGTGTTGAACAAAGGGTCGTTGAATTAAAAAAAATAGCCTCTGGGGTCATAGGTATTCCTGGTAGTGTTTTAGACAAAGGTCATCTTGATAAGGCCAAATCCAAGATTCTTGAAAAATGGGGTAAAATTGATGCATTGATCAATGCTGCTGGCGGAAATATGCCAGGTGCAACAATCGGAGAAGACCAGACCATTTTTGACCTTAAAATGGAGGATTTTAAAAAGGTGTCCGAATTGAACTTAAATGGTTCCGTATTGCCCTCAATCGTTTTTGGTGAAGTAATGGCAAGGCAGGGATTCGGGAGTATTGTCAATATTTCATCGATGACCGCAACCCAGGCGGTCACTAGGGTTGTCGGATATTCGGCTTCCAAGGCTGCCATTGATAACTTCACCAAATGGATGGCCACTGAAATGGCACTAAAATTTGAAGGAAGTGTACGTGTAAACGCAATTGCGCCCGGTTTTTTTATTGGAAATCAAAATCGTGCCCTTTTGACCAATCCAGATGGTACATATACCGAAAGGGGACATACAATTATAAAAAACACCCCGATGAAACGCTTTGGGGATGCCGACGAACTCAACGGGGCCATACACTGGCTCATTAGTGATGCGGCCTCTTTTGTAACGGGGACCATTGTTCCAATCGATGGTGGTTTTAGCGCCTTTAGTGGGGTGTAAAAAGTGAATATTAATATCGATTTAAAATGAAGATGCAACAAACTTGGAGATGGTATGGCCCTAATGATCCAGTCTCTTTAAATGATATTAAACAGGCAGGTGCGACGGGTATTGTTTCTGCATTGCATCAAATTGCAAATGGCGAAGTTTGGACTATTTCCGCAATCAATGAACATAAAAGTTTGATTGAAGCTGCCGGCCTTACTTGGATTGTGGTGGAGAGTATTCCCGTGCATGAAAACATAAAAACACGTTCTGGGAAATTTCAAGTCTATTTGAAGAATTATAAAACGAGCATCCAAAATTTGGCGAGTTGCGGCATCAATATCATCTGTTATAATTTTATGCCCGTTTTGGATTGGACCAGAACTTCGCTGGATTTTGAAGTTGAAGATGGATCCAAGGCATTGCGATTTGATGTAATTGCCTTTGCTGCCTTTGAACTTCACCTTTTAAAAAGACCTGGTGCAAAAAACACCTATACTGAGGATCAACAGCAGGAAGCCAAGTCTTATTTTGAATCACTTTCTGAAAAAGAAAGAAAAGTATTGGTGAACAACATCATTGCCGGATTGCCGGGTGCCGAAGAAGGCTATACACTAGGGCAATTTCAACAAGCTTTGGACACCTACGCGCATATAGATGCAGGGAAGTTAAGAGAACATTTGGTGTTATTTTTAAAAGAGATAATTCCGATTGCTGCTCAAAGCGAAGTGTTGATGTGCCTTCATCCAGACGACCCACCATATCCCATTTTAGGATTGCCAAGGGTTGTAAGCACAGAAGAGGATTATGCATATTTATTTGAGCAAGTGCCCAATAAGGCTAACGGGATTACCTTTTGTACAGGATCATTAGGGGTAAGGGCTGATAATGACTTGGTTCAAATTTTTAGGCGGTTCGCCGATCGCGTACATTTTTTACACCTAAGAAGTACTCAGCGGGATATGCAAGGAAATTTCCATGAAGCCAATCATTTGGAAGGGGATGTAGATATGTTCACTATCGTAAAAGAAGTACTGATCGAACAAAAAAGGAGACTTGAAGAAGGTAGGGCAGATGCTGCCATTCCTATGCGGCCGGACCATGGGCATCTAATGCTCGATGACCTATCAAAGAAAACCAATCCTGGTTATTCGGCCATAGGTCGGCTACGAGGTTTGGCCGAGCTTAGAGGTTTGGAAGTAGGAATTAGTAAATCAATGATTTAGCATTAATAGAGCCTGGAAAATGAAGAACAAAAATACATTCATACATGATAATTTCTTGTTGGAAAACAAATATGCCGAAGCGCTTTATCATGACCATGCGTCCAAAATGCCAATTATTGATTACCATAACCATTTGCCCCCAAATGAAATAGCTGAAAATAAAATCTATCGGAATATCACAGAGCTATGGATCAATGGGGATCATTACAAATGGAGAGCTATGCGAACCTTGGGCATAGACGAAAAATATATTACCGGCAATGCCAGTGATCTGGAGAAGTTTCAAAAATGGGCCCACACGGTCCCCTATACTATGCGCAACCCCCTATACCACTGGACTCATCTGGAGCTAGACAGGTATTTCGGAATCAATGAGTTGTTAAATACCAAGAGTGCGGATGCTATATTTCGGGAAACATCCAAAAAATTAAAAACTCCGGAATTTAGCTGCCAAAATTTATTGTCCAAAATGAATGTTGAGGTACTATGTACAACAGAAGGTCCTACAGATTCTTTGGAACACCATCGAAAACTTTCTAAAAGTAATTTTAAAACCAAGGTGACTACGGCCTTCAGGCCTGATGCAGCAATTTTTATTGGAGCCGAATCGTATAACGATTACCTTGATGAATTGGAGGTTGTTACAGGGAAAACAATTGGCACCTATGATTCATTGTGCGATGCACTTAGAAATAGAATGAGTTTTTTCAATGAAAACGGATGCAAGCTTTGTGATCATGGCCTTGAACACATGTACGCAGCAGATTTTACGGAATCTGAAATAAAATCAATTTTCAAGAAAAAAAGAGAAGGGAAAAACATAACCGCCGAGGAAGTGGCTAAATTTCACAGTGCTTTACTCCTTTTTCTATCGGAGACCTATCACGAATTTGGCTGGGTGCAACAATTTCATTTAGGGGCACTTAGAAATAATAACAGCCGTATGCACCAATTGCTGGGAGCCGATACCGGCTGGGATTCTATAGGGGATTTTCCCCAGGCTCAGAATCTGTCTAAATTCCTGAACAAACTTGACCGTAAGAACGTATTGACCAAAACCATTATATACAATTTAAACCCTGCGGATAATGAAGTAATGGCCGCCATGATAGGAAATTTTAATGATGGCAGTATCAAAGGAAAGGTACAGTTTGGATCTAGTTGGTGGTTTTTGGATCAAAAAGATGGCATGACCCAACAATTGAATGCATTATCGAATATAGGACTCATTAGTTGTTTTGTGGGAATGTTAACCGACTCTAGAAGTTTTCTTTCCTATCCAAGACATGAATATTTTAGACGCATTCTTTGCAATCTTTTTGGGAATGATATCAAGAACGGAGAATTGCCCAATGATATGGCTTGGATTGGACAAATAGTAGAGGACATTAGTTACAACAATGCAAAAGAATATTTTAATTTTTAATACAAAACCGATAGCGGATGAAAAAGGTAGTGATCTCAGGGCAAGATAATGTTAAGATTCGCCCCTGTGGGTTTTTTTGAGGTTCACTAGCCAATGATTTCAATGTTTTTATGGCAGCTGTGGGTCGATCTTGGTCACAGTAGCGGAAGTAGAAAAATCAATGGGTGTGGTCGCCTATGTAAGGGTTACTCGATTAGAGCTAATTCCTAACAATTTAGTGGTCGGATTTTATTATTTTAGACGGATTGTTTTAAAATGCAAAATGACATCAAAAAATTAAAATCTTAATATAAAAACTTCAAAATGAGTAAAATGAAAAATGCAATTTCAAAAACACCGGTAAAACTTCTATTATTAGGTATTCTTCTGATGGGTGTTTTTATTGGGAACGCACAAGAAAAAATTGGTGGATTGGCACTTTATACGGTGCGGAATGCTATGGGCTTAGATGCCAAAACTACCTTACAAGCGGTGGCCGATGCTGGTTATAAAAATATAGAGGCTGCGGGTTACGCCGATGGTAAATTCTATAATATGTCCCCAACTGATTTTAAAAAATACCTGGACGAATTAGGATTGAACCCTATAAGTACCCACCAGGGTTCAGTAACCCATGATAATGCAGCTGCCATGATGGCCGATGTAAAAGCCGCGGGATTTGAATATTTTGTAATTCCCGTTCCTCCAATGGGTCTTTTTAAAGTGGACCCGGATACGCGAACCATGGGCATGACCGGAGGTGTCCCCAACTTGGCCGAAATCTTGGATGCCTTAGGTGAAAAATGTACGGCTGCCGGACTTAAATTATTATACCACAACCACGATTTTGAGTTTATAAAGGATGCGGATGGCATTGTACCCATTGATTATCTCTTGGAACATTGCAATCCTGAAAACGTCAATTTTCAGATGGACCTCTATTGGGTCACCAAGGCTGGGGCAGATCCAGTAGCCTATTTTGAAAAATACCCGGGCCGTTTTAAAATATGGCATGTAAAGGATATGGATGATCAGGGTCGATTCGCTCCAGTAGGGCAGGGTAAAATTGATTTCGCCCGCATTCTTGCCAACAAAGAACTATCGGGAATGAAATACTATATGGTAGAGCAGGATAGGACCTTTGATGGACTGGAACCACTGGAGGCCATTAAAATAAGTCATAAAGGCTTGAAGGAAATCGGGTTTAAATAATCCTTGCTCTATTGAAACCAAATGATTCACCTGTTGTTCAATGGATTAATTTTGTAGTTGGGGGACTTTAAAAAGGATATTCCCAAACTGAAATTAAATTAATATACAAACCAATTGGGGATGCTTTAAATACCCACGCACCCAATGCTAACAACCTAATTACAAATGAAAGCAATTCCTATAATGACCATCCTAACTTGCATTGCCATAACGCTTATGGTAACCAGTTGTGGCCCAAAATTCACCGAAGAGAATAAGGGGGATTTCAGCATAGTAAAAAATGAAGACGGGAGTACCTTGGGCTATAGCCCAAATTCCGCAGTAAAATTGTTGACGGTAGATCAATACGCCTTTAAGGATTTGAACAAAAACGGTACATTGGATGCTTATGAGGATTGGCGTTTGTCTGCCGATGAACGCGCAAAAGACTTGGCTTCCAAAATGACTGTTGAACAAATTTCAGGTCTAATGTTGTATAGTTCACATCAATCCATTCCAGGCAGCAGTCGCGGGTTTGGTTCATCGCAATACAACGGCAAACCATTTCCGGAAAGTGGGGCGATTGCCAGTGATCTGTCTGATGAACAAAAGAAATTTCTACTTGACGATTATTTGAGACATGTTCTAATAACCCGTGTTGAGACTCCGGTTACTTCGGCACAATGGAACAATAATGCACAAGCATATGTAGAGGGTATTGATTTTGGAATACCGGTCAACACCAGCTCCGATCCAAGGCATGGCAGTGATTCCTATGCGGAATTCAATGCGGGAGCGGGCGGTAAAATCTCCATGTGGCCCGGTACCTTGGGAATCGCGGCATCTTTTGATCCTGCTTTAATGAAAACGTTCGGCGAAATTGCATCAAAGGAATATCGTGCTTTGGGTATTGCAACCGCATTATCCCCGCAAATAGATCTCGCAACCGAACCTAGATGGAGCCGTTTTGACGGTACCATGGGAGAAGACCCTGATTTGGCGACAGATTTGGCAAGGGCCCTTGTAGACGGATTTCAATCTACTGATGAAGGTGGTTGGGGTTTCGAAAGTGTTAATACCATGGTCAAACATTGGCCTGGTGGTGGCCCTGAAGAGGGAGGCCGTGACGGTCATTTCGGATATGGAGCTTATGCCGTGTATCCAGGAAAAAATCTAAAAGATCATACACAACCTTTTACCGAAGGGGTATTTAAGTTGGAAGGTGCTACCAAAAAGGCCTCGGCCGTTATGCCGTATTATACTATTTCTACAGGTGAAGGGGAAGCTGTAGCCAATGGCTACAACAAGTATTTGATTACCGATCTCCTAAGGGGCGAATATGGGTACGATGGCGTGCTTTGTACCGATTGGATGATTACCAAGGATGTTTCAGCGATAGATAAATTTGAAGGAAAACCCTGGGGCGTAGAAACTTTGACCGAAGCAGAACGGCACTATAAGGCCATTGATGCAGGTATGGATCAATTTGGCGGTAATAACGCCATGGGTCCCGTACTGGAAGCCTATAAAATGGGCGTTGAGGAACATGGTAAGGAATATATGCGCAAGCGTTTTGAATCTTCGGCAGTTCGTTTACTCAAAAATATTTTTAGGGTCGGATTGTTCGAGAATCCCTATTTGGATATTGCAGAAACTGAAAAAATAGTCGGTAATCCCGAATTTATGAAAGCAGGCTTTGATGCCCAGTTACAATCGGTGGTCATGCTCAAGAACCAGCAAAAAATTCTTCCATTGAAAGAAAGACAAAAAGTGTTTGTGCCACAACGTTATATTGCGCCTAGTACCAATTGGTGGGGAATAGTAACCCCAGAAAAAACAGAATCCCCTTTCAATATCGAAGTAGTAACAAAATATTTTGAAGTTGTTAATAATCCTGAAGAGGCAGATTTTGCCTTGGTAGGTATTAGAAGTCCGGATGGAGGTGTCGGGTACGATGGTGAAGATTTGGAGAAAGGGGGCAACGGATATGTACCTATTAGCCTGCAATATGGAACCTATAAGGCGACTGATGCCCGTGAAACCAGTTTGGCAGGCGGCAGTCCGATGGAGGATTTTACCAACCGCAGTTATAAGGATAAAACGGTAACTGCCAGCAATACGACCGATATGAAACTGGTCAAGGATACAAGGACCAAAATGGGGAACAAACCGGTAATTGTAATCGTGCAAGTTTCAAAACCTATGGTCTTTTCGGAAATCGAAAAAAACGCTTCTGGGATTCTGGTGCATATGGGCGTTCAAGATCAGGCCCTGATGGATATCATATCAGGTAAGGCCGAGCCCTCTGCCTTATTGCCGTTTCAAATGCCCACCGATATGAAAACGGTGGAAACGCAATATGAAGATGTCCCCAGGGATATGAAAGCCTATGTTGATTCCGAAGGAAATACCTATGATTTTGCCTTTGGATTGAACTGGAATGGAGTAATAGATGATGAAAGGGTAAAAAAATATCAATAACCTTTAAACCCTGGACATTATTTTAAGTCTAAAAGAAAACAACTTTTAACCAATTTATATTTATCATGATAAAAAAAATTCTAATCGGGCTGGGTATAGTACTAGTAATAATCCAGTTTATACGTCCAGACAAAAACGAGTCGAATGACCTTACAAATGACATTTCCACTAAATATCAAGTGTCTTCGGAGCTAAACCACTTATTACAAGTTTCTTGTAATGATTGCCATTCCAACAAAACAGAGTACCCCTGGTATTCCAATGTACAGCCTGTGGCATGGTGGCTTAATGATCACGTGGTCGATGGAAAAAAACACCTTAATTTTTCAGAGTTCACTAAAAAACCGCTCTTTGTCCAAAACCATAAGTTTGATGAAATTGTGGAAATGGTAGGGGATAAGGAAATGCCGTTACCTTCGTATACCTATTTAGGTTTGCATTCAGAGGCTAATTTAACTGATGATCAGCGTAAAATGATTGTCGATTGGGCCAAGGCACAGATGGACTATTTAAAGAGAACCTACCCTGCCGATAGTTTGGTATTCCCAAAGAGAGACGATTGAGTAGCACACAAATAATCATTCATTTTTCTACCTACCGCAATCCCATAGGTAGGTAGAAAATTCTTTGGTTCCTATTTCAGTTTTTCCTTAAAAAAATCAATGGTTCGCTTCCATGCCAATTCTGCTGCTTCCCGGTCATACCTAGGTGTCGTATCGTTATGAAAGCCATGGTTGGCATTTTTGTAAATATAGGCTTTGAATTCTTTTCCATGTTCCTTTAAAGCCGCTTCATAAGCTGGCCATCCTTCATTAACGCGTTTATCCAACTCCCCAAAATGCAGTAATAAGGGAGCATTTATTTTATCGATATCCTCTTTAGGTTGGCCGCCATAAAATGGAACTGCAGCCGCTAGGTCAGGAACTTTAACCGCCATCATATTAGAGATCCAACCCCCAAAACAAAATCCAACTACACCTACTTTGCCAGAGCATTGAGGATGCGTTTTCAAATGTTCAAAGGCAGCGATAAAATCTTCCAACATTTCGTTGCGGTCTCGCTTACGCTGTAATTCGCGACCGTCATCATCATTGCCAGGATAACCTCCTAAGGGTGTTAATGCATCAGGGGCCAATGAGATAAAACCTGCTAGGCCAGCCCGTCGCCCAACATCTTCAATATGTGGGTTTAATCCGCGATTTTCATGAACCACCACAATGCCCGGAAGCTTTCCTTGGGCATCAGCAGGTCTGGAAAGCAATCCTTTTATCGCGCCTCCGCCGTTTGGTGAATCATAGGTAATGAATTCGGATTTTAAATTTGGGTCATCTTGTTTTATTTGAATTTTCTTTACATAATCCGGAGAAATAAAGCCTAATAAAGAGGATACGGTTAGGCCACCTACGGCATAGGTAGATAGTTTGTCCAAAAATAACCTTCTGCTTACCCTATCGTGGGCATAGTCATCATAGAGGTCAAATACCTCTTGTTTAATATCTTCTTTTTTGATTTTTTTCATAATGGAATGTGTTAGTTAAACAAATCAAACTTAAGTCAGGTTCTAAAGAACCTAATTGCTTAATCCATAAAGTATTATAGATAGACTCCTATTGAAAAAAGAATCTAACTAAAGATAAGAAACCTTTATTAATATCAGGCAGGTCTTGATCATACTTTTGGAGTGAACCTATTTAAGGTATTAACACCAAATAATTACACCTCGTAATGTAAATATTTTAAAACCTATGAAAAATTACTAGCTAATTGTTGGAAATGTTTATAGACATTTGGATCATGTAAGAACCCCAAAATCCTACTACTATGAGAAATACTTTTACCTACAACGCGGCAATCTTGTTAATTATTACATTATGTTTTAATTCAATAACCGCACAGTCAACAAAAACCTCTAAAATTCAAAAATCAGAAATGCATGATACCCATAAGAGGGTAGAGAGTTATATGAAACTCAAAAAATTGGGTTTTGAAGAAAAGGAAATTTTTGAGGATTTAGGAAATGCCAATTTTCTATCAGAAAATTACGAGACGGCACTGTTTTGGTATGATAAACTCAAAGGGCATAGCCCCAATGGAGTTTTAAATAATAACTATCAGAAGAGGTATCGATATGCTTTAAGAAAGTCTATGGGTATAGAAGCTTCCTCAATGCCAGAGCATCAGGATTGGTTAACAATGATCAAATCTGATTACGAATTGGAACGAAGCCCTTTACAAAGCAATGCTATCGAATTGGCTGATAATCGCTCATCTAAAGGAGTATTATTAAAAAGTGAATACTTTTCAAATAATCGTACTGCTGGCAAGAATAAGGCTTATCCGTTAAATCTTGAAAGACTTAATCCTGAAAATGTATACGAATCCCCAATAGTCTTGACCGCTGATGGTAATACGGCTTATTTTAGCAAGTCCATTTATCAAAAACCGCTGACTGGTATTTTCTCTAAAAAAGAATTGGTGCATAAAATTTATCAGGCTAAAAAAGTAAATGGTGCATGGAAAAATATTAGGGAAATTGCTTTATGCCCCAAGTATGCATCAGCACTGCACCCAACAGTTTCCCATGATGGCAAACGATTGTTTTTTGCATCGAACATGCCAGGGAGCTATGGCGACTATGATATTTATGTTTCTTCAGTGCGCAGTGATGGTAGTTTAGGTGTTGCTAAAAACCTAGGTGATAAGGTAAATACGAAGAAGAATGACCTATACCCAAATCTAGTAGGGGGCAAAACGTTGTTTTTTGCCTCTGAAGGGCGCGAGGGTCAAGGCGGATTAGATGTTTTTATGGTTGAGGTAGATCAGAAGAATGTTGGTTATGCTGTTAATCTAGGAAGCTCGATCAATAGCGAGGAAGATGATTTTACGGTTCGTTTTAAAACAGATGGTGGCATGGGATATGTCGTGTCCAATCGTGGAAAAAGCAAAGAAAATGTTCGTCAAGTAGCTTTCTCAATTACCAACCAAGATGAGTCTACGTATCTCAATAAAAAAGAATTCGACATATTGGAAATTCTGAACAATGATTTAAAAGTAGATTATACGACTTCGCTCTATGAAGATGAATAGTTAAACTGTTTAGAGCCAAAAACAGACAACAGCAGCGGTGATTATTATGACCTATATGATTTGTTAAATCACCCACAAATTATGTCTGAATCAATTTGAACAAATGTCGCTAGTTAAATGTGACTATACCCAAGTTTTACATTATTACTTAACCCTTATAATCTTATAACATGAGCACTCATAGCAAAGTAATTAAGATCAGTTTGCTAATGGTATTATCCATGGGTTTAAATATGTCTATCGTATTTGGCCAGGAAGCAAGCCCAAACTTAAGCTCAAAAAGCACCTATCATAATCAATTGTTTTTTAATAGATTCTTGATCAATCCGACGTTCTCTTTGGTGCGTGAAAATAAATCCTATTTAAATATTTTACATCGGAATCAGTATGCCACTTTTGATGATAATAATCAGAATTATTATCTTGGATTCAGCAATAGATTAAATGAAAATACAGCACTGGGCATAGGCGTCTATAGTCAGTGGGCAGGAGTTGTTCAAGAGTTTGGCTTCAATGCCAATTATGCCACTGCGGTACAATTGGGAGATAAGAGCAAATTAACTTTTGGAACCAATGTCACCTATTTTAATGAAGGTCTTGATAAGAACCGCGTCATAGTCACAGAAAACGATCCTGAGGTCGGTAAAGCCAATAAAGAAAGTAAAATAGCAATTCAACCTGGAATTACACTTTCTGTTGGTAAGTTTGATTTTGGACTGTATGCCGAGGACCTGATTAAGTTTAATCAAACCACGAATGAATTTTTAACCCAATTTAATGATAAAAGCATTAAAGCATCAGTACAATACACTCATCTTCTTGGCAATTCAAGAGGATTGTTTGAAAATGCGAGACTTATGCCTTTAGTACAAATGGGTAAAAATTTGGATGGTTCATTGTCCTATCTTGGATCCGTTCTGTTGGATCTGCCAAATTACGGATGGTTGCAGTCTACTTTGGATGATGAGTATGGAATGTCGATGGGTCTAGGCTTCAATCTCAATAAAAAAATGTCAATTGGGTATCTTATGGAGAAAGATTTCAAACAAAAAGACGCCGATCTAGGATGGAATCATGAATTATCCTTAGCCTACACTTTTAAAAATGATGATGATGAAAATAATAGTTATGCAGATAGTTCTCAAGATGCGAAGATAGACCGTATAGTAAGAAATTATGAAGAGCAGATTTTAAGATTAACTGCCGAGAAGAGTGAAAAGGGCAGTGAAAAGGAGCGTGTGAAAAAGAAGAATTTTGTATTAGAGAATAATGAGCAGGATTCAAATGCACTAGCCTTTGAAAACCGTCTAATCTTGGATGAATTGATTTTCAGACAAGACTCTATTGAAGGTGCCAGGGCTAAAGATTTTGAAAAGAGGTTTGAAACCATTGTAAGGATATTGCGGAATGATTTAAAACAAAGTATCAAATCAAATACCAAAAGTCATGACACATCGCAGAGCCCAACTTTGGTCGCAAGTAACAACGGACCGGAAGTAGCTAAAAAAATAACTCAAGATCAACATAAGAAATATGAAAAGCTACCAATTAAGGTTTTAGACCCATCAGATATCATAGGCGTAAAATCTGGTTATTATGTAATTGCCAATGTTTATAAAAACAAAAAGTATTTGAATGCTTTTATGAATTCACTCAAGGAGCAAGGATTGGATGCCAGAAAGTTTTACAACAAGGATAATGGTCTCCATTATGTTTACTTAGCCGATTTTAACTACAAAAAAGACGCAGAATCGGCATTCGTCTCCAACCTAAATGGTAAATACCGGGATGAAAAATGGATTATGCAGGTAAATACAACAAATGCCACAGCCGCAAACATATATGCTGATTAATGGTTTTAGATTTAACTTAAAAAAGATATATAAATTAATACCTATATAGGGCGAGTTTCAAAGATAAATTCAAGTCCTAAGAAGAAATTGGGAAAGGTTTCCAATGAGTTGTTTGATTACCGGGTTTAAAGGGAGGGGCTATCCAAAGAGATAAAAACCCCTCCTTTTTATTTATGGTAATTCACGCCCATTTCACGTCTAAAAACTACTGAATCCTTGTATTTCACTCCTGTATTTGAACGAATAAATGTAGGAATCGTACATGTGCTTGTAATATTTTTCTATATTTATTCCAGTATTAAACCTAAATCAAATAATATTAACCTTCAAACCCCCAATGAAAATGAAGACCTATCTTAACCTACAGAGTACCGAAAAGTGTATTCAAAAAGTCGAAATCGAATCAACGGCATCCCAAAGAAAAGACTTTAGCCTAAGCAATGTTAAATACCCAAAGCGTTCTAGTAATAACTTACATCTAGAGCAAGCCTAAAGACCCTAATAATCGTTTTCAATAGACGGATAATTTTCAATTACTAAATAGAACTAAAATAAGGTACACCTTGTTTAAGCCTAAGTAACTGGATTGCTGTATCGTTTCAGTGCCTTATTATTTGAATAATGAGGTCAATTGTCCCCATCTTTTGGTTCTGGTTAAATGTGTTATGCACAATATTCAAATCCCGAAATTTTATTAATTCTAATTCAATTTTAAATAATTAGACCTATGTAATCAAAATACTATACGTTATGAGATCAGATGTTTTAAAGATTATCGTTGTTGATAATAATACATTACTACATGAGGAGTACAATACTTACTTCGAAAATTATAAGGATTTTTCACTTGAAGGCGTTTATTGCTCAATAGAAAATGCCTTATTGGAATATGCCATTATATTACCCGATATCATTATTTTGGAAGTAGGTTTTCCATTTTTAACAGGCATACAGGAAATACGCCTTTTTCATAAAAATAATAGGCATGTTAAGATATTGATGGTCAGTGGTAAATCTGACTTTGAGATTATTAAAAAAGCATTTAAGAATGGTGCGAACGGATATCTAACAAAGCCATTATGTGAAATACGTTTACTACGCGCCCTGAAATCAATAAAATATGAAGGTGCGGCGATGAGTAGTGATATTGTGCACAAAGTAATATCAAATTTTCAGGTAAAATCGTATAATTTCTTTTCAGAAAGGGAAAACCAAATTATTGATTATTTATGTAGAGGTGCTACCTATAAGATAATTGCGGATAAATTATTTGTTACAACAAGTACTATAAATTTTCATATCCAAAATATTTATTTAAAATTAAATGTGAATTCAAAATCTGAAGCGCTTACGAAACTACAGGAATTTGAATGATTGAGATTGGAATGGCCAAAGGTGGGTTTAATTTTGAAGATCTGGGGTTGTAAATCACCATTTAATCGAAATTTATTCAGGATTACTTTAGCTTAATTATTAATGGGTATACTGTGCCAAGTATATTTTCATTTTTGTGATTGATTGAAAAAACCTCTGTTAAAACAGAGGTTTTTTATGAATTAATTTGAGCGTATTAAGGTTTCGGAGGAATTATTTTTCGTCAGTTTCGGGTAAATTAATACCCTTACGTAAAAATGTCAAGCCCATAAGTACAAGCCAAACAGCTTTGACGTGGAACAGCGGTTTGTAAATTTCATAGTTATCAGGTATGCCCATGATTATGCCCATCGCAGCGAATCCCATTACTATGGTTAACCAACCAAGTGCCTTGCTAACAAGATTCCATTTAACAAAAGCAGCACCTAAAATTACCAGTCCAACCCCTGAAAATACACGGCCAAACCTGACAAAACAGGTTACATAATGATTGGTGAAACTTAACCCATCCATTATCTGTTGAACTTCTTCAGGTGATTTTCCTGCGGTTTTTCCAACGCCCCAAGCCCCAAATGTGTAGTAAAATGCAGCGGCAATAGCCAGAGTGAAAGTACCTACGATAATCATGCCCGCACCGGGATAAATAAGTACGCGATAGGGTTTCTTAGTTGCTATTGAAGTTAAGGCGAACATTGCTATTCCCATGATTACCCATCCAAAAATATGAATACGATACATCCAAATCCAAGTCCATAAATGTTCATTTACGGCGCTAAAATCAGAGGCAACAATATACTCCCCTAAATGGTGTGGTGAAAAAAACCAACCACCCCATAATAATAGGGCAGAAACAATAAAAGCCCACCCAATAACATTAGTTTCAAAATCTTTTTTCATAATTTATCTATTTGTTGGGCCTAATATTAAATGAATCAGATTTCTTTTTTTGTAACAAATGTTACAAAGGTTGAAATCAAAATTTTCATTTCCTCCTTTTCATTGGCTTAACCAAAGCGTGTTTTTGGATAAACTTAGGCATTTGCTCAAATGTTTTATTTAAATTTAGGAAGGTATTATCTATATTTTTTTCATATATTTTAGTACCATTGACATTTATTTGTTCATTGCTTTATTAGATTAAAAACAAACTATACTATGGGTATTTCGTTACCAGGGCAAAAAACCATATCTACTGATTTGGAAGAATATTTTCAACAGTTTAGAAGACACATTGTAGGAGTTGACCAAACTTTCCATTCTCCATACGGAGTGAAAAACATAATTTATGCAGATTGGACTGCTAGTGGCAGGTTATATGGTCCCATAGAGCAAAAACTATTTCATGAAATTGGCCCAATGGTTGCAAATACGCATACTGAGACATCCTTTACCGGATCGGTAATGACCATGGCCTATCACAAGGCACGCAAAATAATAAAGCAGCATGTAAATGCCAGTGAGGAAGATATACTGATAACGGTAGGAACCGGAATGACAGGTGCAGTAAATAAATTCCAAAGAATATTAGGGCTTAAGGTATCTGAAAATTTAAAAGAACATACAAATGTACCCGAAGCATTGAGACCTATAGTTTTTGTGTCCCATATGGAGCATCATTCAAACCAAACTTCTTGGTTGGAGACCATTGCAAAGGTTGAGGTTATTCCTTGTGATGAAACTGGTTTGATATGTTTTGATAGTTTTCAAAAATTATTGGACAAGTATCAAGATAACCTTATAAAAATTGCTTCAATAACATCATGTTCCAACGTAACAGGAATTAAAACCGATTACCATAGAATTGCGAAAATGATCCATCAAAATAACGGACTTTGTTTCGTTGATTTTGCATGTTCTGCGCCTTACGTGGAAATTGATATGCATCCTAAAAGCAAAGCGGAATATTTAGATGCAATTTTCTTTTCTCCCCATAAGTTCTTGGGTGGTCCTGGCGCAAGTGGCGTATTGATATTCAATAAGAAATTATACAAAAATTTGGTTCCCGATAATCCAGGTGGTGGTACAGTCACTTATACCAATCCATGGGGAAACCACGATTATATTGATGATATAGAGACTAGGGAAGATGGGGGAACTCCAGGATTTTTACAGGCGATTCGTGCGGCCTTTGCTATTCAATTGAAAGAAGAAATGGGAGTTAAGAAAATTCATGATAGGGAAAATGAAATAAATAAAACGATTTTTGAAAGTCTTTCCCAAATAGCTAATTTGCATATTCTGGCCGAGGAGCATCAAGAAAGATTGGGAATATTCTCTTTTTATATTGATGATGCACATTATAACCTGATCGTAAAACTATTGAATGATCGTTTTGGCATCCAAACCCGGGGCGGCTGCTCTTGTGCTGGCACCTACGGGCACTTTTTGCTTCATGTAAATGAACTGACCTCAAAAGCAATAGAGCAGAAAATATTGGAGGGTTGCTTAATGGAAAGACCTGGATGGGTACGAATGTCGATTCACCCAACCATGACCAATGCAGAAGTTGATTTTATCTGCAATGCCATAAAACAAGTTGCTTTGAATCATAAGGAATGGGGTAAAGACTATACACAAAATTTGGCCAAAAACGAGTTTGAACACAAAGAAGGCAATGTGCAAGAACAAGAATTAGTAAGTAGTTGGTTCAATTCTTGATTTACCTTTTTATTCCAGACTTGAAGGTGTAATGGTAAAACTGTAAGCGTATGGTTTGGGCGAAATCGTATAGGCTTCGTGTACCAAACGCCCCCAAGAGGTATCGCCACCTACACCCATTTGTTGCAAATCGATATTCCATTGTACGGTTTGACCAATTTTAATTTCAGCCCCATGTTTAGAAGTAACGGGTACCAGGCCAGAAGCTGACTTAACCGCTTCACTAGTATTAAAATCAATCTCTGTCATGGTAAAGGGCCATGTACTGGCATTCAACAATTGTTCTGATGATACCTTAAGTGCCATGGCAGTGGACGAAACTTCCATCCATCGCACATCTGTTTTATTCCCGGTTTCCTGCGGTCTTGGATAACGATGGAATTGGTCGTTGATCTTACCCGTATACAAACCCGTTTTCACGCCGGTTTTTCTATCCCAGTAACTTTCTTCAGGCCCCTTGCCATACCAAGAAACTTCTTTGTACTCATTGGCTAAAGTAAGGTACATACCCAAACGAGGTATATTAGGTAAATCTTCTTTCATTGGCAGAAATTCGTACGCCACAGCTAATTGGCCGTTGGGTTGAAGTGAATACCTAACCAATACTTTGGCTTCATGACCAGGAAGGTCATAACGTACCTGATAAGTAACCTTATTTTCAATAGTAATGGGTTTACTTACCAAAGAGGCCTGGTAGTTATACGAAGCATCTTGCCATATTTTGGCCCATTTATCCATGCCATTACCCAAATCGTTATCGGTTGGTGGGCGCCAAAAATTAGGGCAAATGGGTTGTGTTGTAATCTGCTTGCCGCTATGTGACCATGACACAATTTCCCCCGACTTAGCGTCAATTTTCAGGTTTACATTTTTGTTTACTATTTCAATTTCCAATGCTGAAGATTTAATTTTCAAACTTTCGCCACCCTGAACTGGTTCAGCTATTTTTTGAACATCCCTGTTCAGTACAAATTGGTCCCAGGCTACTTCATGTCCCTTGGGAATCATAGTTGTAGCTTCCTTTTGAATTAAACTTACCTCAAGAATATATTCATTGTTGGCTTTGAAAACAGTTGGAATCTTATCAAAATATGCATTTAAGGATTGCCTGGGTTGTACATTCAAACTGGGATTTGTCTGTTGTGCTATTTCTTTACCATTCTTCAATATCTTAACTCTTATTTCCTTGTCTGAAAGATCTGAGAAGAAGTTTTTGTTCTCAATCACAACTACGCCATTTAAGTCATACTTGAACTGTACTGGTTCATAAACTTTTTTCACTTCAGATAAATGTGGATGCGGATTTCGGTATGGGTCGACCAAGCCGTTATTGAGGAAATTCCCATCTGTAGGTAAATCAGGATGAAAGTCCTGTCCGTAGGCCAAATATGGTAACCCTTCATCATTCTTATACTCCAAACTTTGATCTACCCAATCCCAAATAAAACCACCTTGTAGATTGGGATATTTTTCGATGATATCCCAATAATCCTGAAGATTTCCTACTGAATTACCCATGGCATGGGCATATTCAATCATTATTGATGGTTTGTCTGAGTCCGATTTTCCATGTTCGATCAAGAATTCCGGTTTTGGGTACATAGGGCAGTATAGATCGGTGTAATCTTCCTTTCCTGCAGGTTCATATTGAACGATTCTATTATCATCGGCCTCTTTAAGCCATTTATAGGTCGCTTTGAAAATTTCACCTTCACCAGCCTCATTTCCCAAGGACCACGAATAAATACTGGGATGGTTTCTATCCCGGTAAAACATACGTTGTGTACGGGATAAATGGGCTTTGTACCAAGAAAGCTCATTGCCAATCTGTGTTTCTTTATCAATGGCCAGTGGATGGCTCTCAATATTGGCCTCATCAACAACATAGAGTCCGTAGGTATCGCAAAGTTCCAGCCAATAGGGGTCGTTTGGATAGTGTGAACTTCGAACCGCATTGATGTTGTTCTGTTTCATTAACGCAATATCCCTTTCCATAGACTCCTTGGAGACTACGTGCCCTGTGTATGGGTCAGTTTCATGCCTATCCACTCCTTTGATGTAAATGGCTTTACCGTTGATCAGTACTTGGCTATTCTTTATCTCGACCTTTTTGAATCCGACTTTCCTGTTTAGATATTGATTGTTTTTTGGGTTGCTTTCGTCTTCCAAGGATATCTTCAAAGTATATAGGTTAGGTTGTTCTGCCGACCATTGTTTTACCTCTTTTACGATATCATTAAAAACGATATCGATTATTGAATCTTTTGGGAGTTCAATCGTTTTTTCAGTGGTGAAGACAGATTTATTCCCATCCAACATTTCTAAGGCAACAATTCTGGAGGCAACATCATTTGTCGTGTTTTTTAAGGATATGGTTCCTCTGAATATCCCATTGGAATACGTATCATCCAAATTAGTGTAGGCATGATAGTCCGATATAAAAGCCTTTGGTTGGGAATAGAGGTAAACATCACGCTCTATCCCACTCATGCGCAGCATATCCTGACTCTCTAGGTAGCTGGCATCACTCCATCGAAACATTTGCAGGGCAAAAACATTTGTACCTTCTTTTAAAAATGGGGTGATGTTGAATTCTGTCGGCGTTTTGCTTCCTTGTGAATAGCCCACATAGTTTCCATTCACATATAAATATAAGGCTGACTTAGCGCCTGCAAAATGAATGATAACATCTTCTAAAAGAAATTCTTTGTTCAATTTTATTTCCCTGCGATAAGTGCCAACGGGATTATAATCTTCGGGCGCTTGAGGCCATTTGGTATCAAAAGGATATCGTTCATCCAAATAAATAGGGTAGTCATAACCCGCTACCTCCCAATTGGCAGGAACTGGAATGGTACCCCAATCAGAGTCATCAAAATTTACATTTTGAAAAGTGGTCGGCCGTTTTTTTGGGTCTTTAACAAAATGGAATTTCCACTCGCCATTAAGGCTTAAAAAGCGTTCTGATTCTTCTTTATTCAAGATTTCCGGGGATTCAAAACTAAAATAGGTAGCTCTTGGAGGTAATTTATTCTCTTCGAATATTTGATGGTTATAGTGGTTTTCTTGCTTTGCAACAGAGCGTAGGGGTTTATCTTTGCAATGGAATAAAAGCAATGATGCTATAACTATAAAAAGTATTTTTTTCATTTCGAAGTGTATCGTTAGGATTTCATGAAATCCTCATGAAGAATCTTCTTTAGGTAGTAAATCAACTCTTTGGCATTTTCTATGGTAAAAACTAAAGGCGGTTTTATTTTTAAGACGTTATGGTCAGGACCATCTATACTCATTAAAATGCCGTGGTCCTTCATTCGATTGGCCAAATAATCTGTTTGTGCTCCAAGCGGAATCAGTTCGTTATCCACCAATTCCATTCCCAAAAATAGTCCTTGACCGCGGACATCCCCAATGATTGGAAATTTGATAGCAAGTTTATGTAATTCGGACTTTAAGAATTCACCCACTTCGTATGCATTTTCCTGTAGTTTTTCTTGTTTGACGACCCGTAACACTTCCGTTCCGATAGCGCAGGAAACGGGATTGCCACCAAATGTGTTGAAATACTCCATACCATTCGCAAACTTTTCAGCTACCTCTTGTGTACAGGCTACGGCCGCCAAAGGATGTCCGTTACCTAGGGGCTTGCCAATTGTTACAATATCGGGCACCACATTGTGTAATTGAAAACCCCAAAATGTTTTACCCATTCTGCCACAACCTACTTGCACCTCGTCAGAAATGCATAATCCACCAGCTTTTCTTATGTACTGATAAGTCTGCTCCAAGAAACCTTGAGGTAGTTCAATTTGACCACCACAACTAATGATTGGCTCTATAATAAAAGCACCGACTCCACGGCCTTTTTCATGTATCACCTCAACCTGTTTTTGTACTTCTTCAGCATACATTGGTCCAGTATTATTTCCTCTGTATTTACCTCTAAATGCATCAGGTAAAGGAAAAATATGCGTGTGTTCTGGAGCTCCTTCTCCACCTTTGCCATCGAATTTATAGGAGCTAATGTCTATGCACATGTTGGTATTGCCATGATAGCCCATCTCAGACGCAATGATATCCCGTTCTCCGGTTGCTGCCTTCACCATTCGTATGGCCAATTCATTGGCTTCACTACCTGAATTGACAAAATGCAATACGCTCAACTCATCAGGGAGGGTTTCCAATATTTCTTTCGTTAATGCATTGATGTTCTCGTGTAAATAGCGTGAGTTTGTATTGATCAGGGCCATTTGTGATTGGCCGGCTTTTACGACCCTTGGATGTTCATGACCTACGTGGGCAACATTGTTGACCGTGTCCAAATAACTACGGCCAAATTGATCGATTAGATACTGACCACTGCCACGAACCATTTTTATAGGTACTTTATATTGTAAGCTGAGACTTTTGCCCAAATGCTTTTTACGATAGGCAATTAGTTCTTCATTGGTTAAGACCGTTTTAGAATCAAGCTCCTTGGATTTGAATAACATATTAGGGTCGGGGCAAATACTTTTCCAAACGTTGATTTGTTTGAAATAGGCTACACCAGGGTAATCTACTGTATAATCTAGCATTGAAAGCATAACCTGAAAGTGTAGGTGAGGGGCCCAATTGCCATTTTCAGGATAATTGCCCAAACTGCCAATTTGGTCACCGGCTTTTAATTTATCCCCTATATTATGTTTTGTGGCGCTGGCAACTGATAAATGCCCGTATAAAGTATAGAATTCAACATCTTTGAAATTGTGTTTTAAGACGACCAAACCGCCATACTCCTTATCACCTTCATCATTGACCGCAATTACAACTTCGCTTGCGAACATCGTATGAACAGGAGTTTCAGCAGGTAGCCAATAATCAATACCCAAATGTATCGTTCGCTTTTCCCTGCCACTATTGCCAATTTTATCATAGGCAGATGAAGTATAAAGTGGTCTTGGTTCCATATATCCACCGGCTATAATTTTTGTGGGATGTTTTTTCTGAAGTTTCTCAATCTTAAATTGAAATAGATCCAAGTCATTGAATTCGCTTTGATGCCCAATCCATGGACTTGAAACACTTAAATCCAACGCAAACACTCCGTCTGATTTTACGGTCGGGAATAATTGCTCTAAACTAAAACTGTTATTTGCCATCCAATCGTTGAACTTGTCTGCTTTGGGATGGGCCTTAAAACCACAGGCATCACGAAAGTTGAAACAAGCAAAATCAGGACTAATTTTTCGCCACTTTTTGAGGACTTCCCAAGCCGCTTTATCACTGATCAACAAATATTCATTATCAGGTTCCTTGACTTTGTTCAATGCCGATTTTGTAACCGAAATGATCAATCGCATGGCAATGGCTGTGTATAAATGTTGTAATTCCAATTCCATTAACGGGAAGCTATCATGATACCCACTAACTAAAGGCAATGCTGCCTGTAAGGGGTCATTGTGATGCATGATGGCATAGGCACAGGCAATGGCCACATCATTGATTATTTGGGTGTGTACGGCATCGCCATAATCAATGGCTGCTTTAACTATGGGACCAACTAATTCATCAGAAACAATGACATTGTTATCATTGGCATCATTATGGACTACTGATTTTCTAAGTTGGCTATAGGGTTTATATGCTGCTTCAAACTTGTTCTGAAAGTATGCGATGATTTCTTTTTTATCACCTTCAAATAAATCCAAATGTTTTTTGGTCCATAGTGATTGGGCAATATCCCACTGAAAATCACGACTAGCCATCGGGTGTTCAAACCCCATCAAAGAGGCGGTTAATTTTCCACATTGCGCTCCTAAGCTAGTTCGTAAACTATCTAATTGTGGGTTGACCGAGCTCCATATTCTACCCGAAATCCAGCTGAGTAATCGAACTTTGCGTGAGTTCCCTAAATCATCAATATATTCAGAAATACTTTTGCCATTAACGTCCAAGTTAACCTTGGGTGCAATAATATCGATTTGCTTGGCTTCAATATGTTGAAGCAGTTTTTGTTGAAAGTCAAGATAGGCTTCATTCTCGTTGGGCCGCGAAACCTTTAAAATGTAACCCTCGCCATTTTCAATTTTTAATCTAAAGTTAAAATCCAATTCTCCAGGCAATACAGATGCTTTTCCTTTGATATTGAAAAGTTTCAGTGCCAATTTCTCAGCTTCATCCGGGGTTACTTTTATTGCGGGATAATCAATCATTTTTTTACATTGATAATTTCTTGGTTATAAACCTAAAAAAAAGCTTAAAAAGACTAATTTAAACTTAAAAATAAGGGTATTTTAAAAGTAATCACAATAAACATTTTTAATTTGGATTTAGGACGTTATTTTTGAGATCTCCAAATGAATTAATAAGGCGTTACCAGATAATCATGATCAAAGAACTGCAAGAAAATTACGGACATCTTTTTGAAGAGGAATTGATAAATGAAATTATCCAGACAGGAACGTATCGGGAAATTCGTGAAGGTCATAAACTTATGGAAATTGGCGATTATGTAAAGTCCATGCCACTGCTGATATCCGGAGTTATTAAAGTGTTAAGGGAAGATGGCGATGGTGATGAATTACTTTTATATTTTCTAGAGCATGGCGATACTTGTGCCATGACACTTACTTGTTGCGTGGGGCAAACCAAAAGCGAGATAAGGGCTATTGCGGAAACCAATGCAAAACTGATTATGATACCCGTCCAAAAAATGGAAGAATGGTTGGCAAAATATAGTAGTTGGCGCAATTTTGTGTTGCAGAGTTATCATAATAGGTTAAATGAAATGCTCGAAACTGTGGATAGCATTGCCTTTCTGAAAATGGATGATCGCCTGCTAAAATATATTAAGGACAAAGCCCGTGTAAACAATGATAGTACGATAAGTACAACACATCAGCATATTGCATATGAATTACATACTTCAAGGGTAGTTGTTTCGAGATTGCTTAAAAAATTGGAGAATCTAGGAAAAATAGAACTTCATAGAAACCAGATCAAATTAAACGATGATTAATTATAGTATATAGTAAGGGCTATTAAAGTATACCGAATTTTTAGTTTAATGTTTATGTTAAAGACTGATATTTATCAGTCTTTTTTATTTGGGAAACCCTGAGATTTGTAACCAATGTTACTTTACACTTCGTTATTCTATTATAATTTTATACCGTTAACTGTATCATCTTGTAAACATGGGAATTGAACAAATTTGTACAGGCTGTTTGACCCATGCAGCTTTTTATTTGGAGCGAAAAGGTGAAGCTGCAATTTTTAATCCATTACACAAGGTTCAACCTTATTTTGATAGGTCAGCATATATTGGTCTGACTACCCTTGCTATGGCTGGTGCAATAGTTTGTTCAAGTTGGATGTATGGGAGAGACAATTACTAAAATTGCCCTTCCCCAATTACAAAAGGAAAAAAATAAATATAAAGAAATATGTCATTTTTAAGTTCACTTTTTGGGGGTAGTGCCCTTAACTCGGATAAGTTCGAAGTCCTTGATAAAAACGCTTATAAAGTTGCCATTCGGCAAAAGAAAGTACAATTGGTCGATGTTAGAACTCCTAGGGAATATAAGGGTGGGCATATTGGAAAAGCAATTAATATAGATCTATTCCAAAGAGGAAGTTTTAAGCAGGCTTTTGAAAAATTGGATAAGAACAAACCTGTTTATCTATACTGTAGGACGGGAAGTAGAAGTAGAAAGGCGGCCCAGAAAATTTTGGATATGGGATTTGAAAAAGTTTATGATCTAAAAGGAGGTTATATACATTGGTAGTTGACCATCTTAAGAAGAATTTGGAAGCAATAAACCTCCGCGTAAGAAATAGTGAAATTAAAATAGTTCTAAAATGACCCATTGGATGGAACGTGAAGAAAGTGTCTTGAAGACATTTTTAGTGACAGGACAGCCCATAGGTTGGAAATGGTGATTGGCTAATTATCCTGCCTGCCAGCAGGCACACGTGTGACCTATTAAAACAAATAAATACAAACAGATGAAAGCATCTATAATAGTACAAAACCTAAAATGTGGTGGATGTGCCCGTACCATTACCAATAAATTATCTGAAATGGAAAACATTTCAGAAGTTCAGGTTTCTCCAAATACGTCAATGGTATCTTTCGCCTACGAAGATTCGAATGATGCCTTAAATGTCATGGATAAACTTAAAGAGTTAGGATATCCCTCTATTGATAGTAAAAACACCTTGGCTTCAAAAGCTAAATCGTTTGTAAGCTGTGCCACAGGGAAAATGTCAAAGCAATGAAAATAGCATACATATTGGCCATTCTCTTGGTAATTACAGGTTGTAAAGACGCCAAAAAATCTGAATTTTCAAAAGCAGATAGAACGGATACACTAGATGTTCTAGCTTCAGATTTACATCCGGGGAAAAAAATTATGGAGACATTATGTTACGCCTGCCATGACGCTACTACAACAGAAGAATATAGGCTCGGTCCACCAATGGCCGCGATTAAAAGGCGTTACTTAATGGGCGGGTCTACCAAGAATGAATTTAGCAGTGCTATATTAGCATGGATCGCGAAACCTTCACTCGAGAAGTCGAAAATGCCCGGTGCAATTGATCGCTTTGGTGTTATGCCGTACCTCCCTGTCCCAGAGGAAGACATACGGCAAATTGCAGAGTATCTCTACGATTATGATATAGAACAACCAGAATGGTTTGAGGAGCATTACCAAAAAAGCCATGGCAGAGGACAAGGAATGGGAAATGCTATGGGTAATGGCATGGGAAGAGGAAAAGGAATGGGCAGACAGCAACGTTTTGGACAAAACACCACTGTTGACGATTATTCCGATATTGGCCTAAAATATGCCTTATCAACAAAAGCACAATTAGGTAAAAATTTAATGAAGGCCATCGCGGAAAAAGGCACTATAGGCGCAGTTGAATTTTGTAACATTGAGGCGATGAAACTTACGGATAGTATTTCGGTCATGCATAATGCGATAATCAAGAGAGTTTCAGATAAACCCAGGAACCCAAAGAATATGGCCAATGATAAAGAGCTAGGACATATTACAGCTTTTAAGGAACTGGTAAAAACTGGATATGAAATAGACCCTATTGTAGAAGAAATAAACGGGGAGGTCAATTTCTATTATCCCATAACTACAAATACCATGTGTCTACAATGTCATGGGACCCCAAATGAGCAAGTTACATCTGAAACATTAAGTGCGTTAAAAGCCCTTTATCCCTCGGACAAAGCTTTAGGTTATGATGTTAATGAGGTTAGGGGTATTTGGAGTATAGTTTTTGATAAATAACCAAATTTGGCTTCTTGATTTAGTTTATTTAAAAATAGCGACCACCATTAATTCATAGTATTAACAAATGAGATATTCGGTAATTTTTCTAATTGGCTTTTTTGCCTTAATTGCATGTAAAGAAGGTAATTCAACTAAACATGAAAATGGGGCTGATGCCCATAGTAGTTCACAAAATGACCATTGGGGCTATACAGGTGAAACAGGACCAGAACATTGGGCTGAAATTGAAGAGGAATCTGAATGTGATGGTAAGTTTCAGTCACCAATCAATATCGTAAAGTACAAGGAAAACAATGATTTGGAACCAATTAATCTGAATTATACCATAAATACAAAAATCCATGATGTTACGAACAATGGGCATAGTATTCAGTATAACTTTGAAAAAGGGGATTTTATCAATGTCAATGGTATTAGATACGATTTAAAACAAGTGCATTTTCATGAACCTTCAGAACATACAATTGATGGGGTACGTTATCCTTTAGAAATGCATTTGGTGCATAGTAATGACTCAGGGCAGTACACGGTTATCGCCGTCATGGCAAAAGAAGGGCAGAGCAGTACACCCTTTGATTTTTTGGAAAGTTTCTTGCCACTTAAAGTAGGTGAGCGTAAAATTGTGGACAGGTCCTTTAATATGAACGACAACTTGCCAGCAAACAATGATTATTTCTTTTATGTTGGATCATTGACCACGCCTCCCTGTTCTGAAGGTGTTAAGTGGTATGTTTTAAAAGAATCCATTACTGTCTCTTTGGAACAGGTAGAACTATTAAAGAATTTGATGCCTATTAACAATTATAGAAATGAGCAACCCCATAATGGGCGACAAATTTATATGAAAAGCGATTAATTCGTGATACGAATCCTGAAGCTTAGGTGTAATCAGGGATAAATCCTTGATTACAAGCATAAACACAGCATTCCACCGCTTATTTGGATTACACTGAACCATTGAACTTAATACAATGATTCAGTGTAAAATGAAATTATGGTCTAGACCAGAAATCAACTTATTTCATAAAAATTTAATCAGTCCTTTTTAGACTTACCAAAGCCATATATGTTTTGGTGGATAAAATCTTTGGGAAATTTTTCGTCCCCAGGAAAGCCCAATTCAATTGTACCACTATCCTCCGGTATATAATTGGTCTTAAAAATGTAATCCCAAAGACTTAGACTAATTCCGAAGTTTACACCATAAGTATCTTTAGGGAGGGCATATACATGATGGTACAAATGCATTACCGGATTATTAAAAATATATTTTAATGGACCCCATGTTATTTTAATATTGGCATGATTCAAATGTCCAATAGTAATAGCAATAAAATGCACGATATACGCCTGTTCAGGTTCAAAACCACCTAAAACCATAACGCCAAGTGTTTTTAAAGGTTTATAAATGATATTTTCCATCCAGTGGTAACGTAAGTGTGCCGCAAAACCCATTTCCTTAACGGAATGGTGCACCTTGTGGAATTTCCATAAAAAGGAATACTTATGAAGTAATACATGGGTGAACCATTGTACAAAGTCAAGAATTATAAAGAAAATCAGCAATTGGGCCCAGGCCGGAAGGGCAGAAAGGTCCAATAAAGTTAGGCTCTTTGAGGAAACTCCTAAATCATTGAAAAGTAAACCCAATAATTTATAAAAACCACTTACTGCAATAGCAAATAAGAAGAAGTTGAAATACATATAAAATCCATCCAACCAAAAATCCTTCCTAAAAATAGATTGGTTCTTTCGCCAAGGGAAGGCGATTTCAAGGCCCCAAACGATTAAAGAAATAACAGTAAGCCCCCAGAAGTAATTCGTATACCAGGGAACATCAAAAAGTATTGATTTCCATGTCCAATCTACGCTACCCATGAATGAGTTAACAAAAGCATCTAAGTATTTTTCCATTACTTTATTATTTAATTATATAATTTTTTTTAATTTTTCAGCGTGCAAATTATTCTTTGAGGGCATACCACTCAATATCTTTTAAAACCTCTCTTCTGCCTTTATTTACTGGTGGGTAGTTGGCAACTAGGTAATCTACTATAATATCCTCATTATTGCCTAAATCCCATAGATTTTGAGTCTCTTGCATCCAGCGTATTGTGCTGATCCATCTTTCTTTATTCATTCGATTTTGGGTGACCAGCTTGGCAGAATGGCAATTCGTACAATTATTGACCACGGCCATGAGTCCTTCGGCCTCTACCAAACCTGTGCGAACATGTATGCCATTTTCTATTTTATCGTAATCATCTTCCTCAACCACGGCGATATACTCAGCTTCGGGTTTGGATTTTTCAAATAGGTTTGGGTTCGACAAAAGGTATAGCACGGAAAGTGCAGCTACTGCAAACAAACCAAAAAGACCTACCATCAGGCGATATATTGCCCTAACTTGTTGTTTGAATTTTTTGTGATCCTCCATGCTTATGTAACCTTTATGGCAATTCTATGACAAGCATTGTTGAGATAACCTTTAGGATTCCAACCTGGTAAAAGCATAGGTTGACTTATTCCTCTAGCGTCGGTTGCTCTTGCCCAAACTTCGTAATATCCTTTTTTTGGAAAATCAATACTAGCTGTAAAATGCTGCCATGCCAAACGGTTTGCTGGTTTTTCGATGGGGCATTCTTTCCAAGTTGAACCAAAATCTATTGAGTATTCCATTTTTGGAACTTCCAATTCCCCTGCCCATGCATGCCCTCTAATATTTAATTTTTTTCCTTTGGTAATCGTCGCACCGGATTTAGGATAGGTAATCAAGGATTTTACGGGCATCGATTCTATGATACACATATCCTCATCTTTTACTTTCTCCCCTGGGGCCACTGGATTACAAGGTACACGATATGCATCGCCGGTCATTTTGGTTCCATCGTGAACTATATTACGTACACTGATACGGTTAACCCATTTGCCCGAAACAGAAGCTGGCCAACCACCAGCAACTAACCTTAAAGGGTAACCATGGGCCAACGGAATATCCTCACCATTCATTTTGAATGCAATCAGGGTCTCATCCTGCATTGCTTTTGGTATAGGGGCACCCCGGGATATAGGTTCTTTTTTTGGATCTCTACTTAGATGTACATCGGCTGCATGAAAACCTATGTAGACGGCATCACTTTTTAAGCCTACATCCTCAAGAATATCGCGCAATCGCACACCAGTCCAAGTGGCACTGGATACAGCTCCGATCGTCCATTGATTTCCTTTGGCAGGGGGGTCAAATTCGCTTCGGCCATTCCCACCACATTCCAATGTTAATTGGTAAGTGTGTTGCGGAAACTTTGATTTTAGCTCAGCAAGTGTATATGTTTTTGACTGTTTGGCCGATTCACCATCAATAGTCAACGTCCATTTACTCGCATCAATATCTTCTGGAATGAGTCCATTATTACGTATGAACATGAATTTGTTGGGCGTGATTTTATCATCCAATAAATGTGCTTTGGCTTCAATATTCCAAGGTTTGTCATTGAGTACGACCATTTCCTTATCTTTGTCGAACATCTTAAAGGGGTCGGGGTCTTGTAATGCCAATGGTTGATACCCTTCTGGCAGCACATTGCCAAAAACAATATCGGCTCCGATAACAGTGGTCATAGTGCCTAAAACCGCTTTCCTAACAAAGTTTCTTCTTTTCATTTTGTTTGTTGAAGTTCTTGATTTCCGAAAATAAGCATTTTTTGGTTTTATAAAATGTAACAAATGTTACAGTAGTCCATTTTGAGGATATATACAATTAAAATTAAGCAAGTTTAATTTGAAATAGCTGTTTTTTTGATGAAAAAATGGGGGCCTTGGCCCCCATTTTTACTTGAATATTTAGTTATAGAAGTACGCTTATATAAATAATAGATGTAAAGCCTTTCTCTATTTTCTCTGTTTTGGAAATCACCAATAGTTAAAATATTTTTATGTAAAAATGATATTAGTTCTGTCGCCACTACACAATTCATAAAATTCACCAATGGTAATTATACTATCAACTTCATCAGACAAATCTTCTTTCTTTAATTTGAACATATCAACGGCAAGCTTACACGCATAAATGGTACCGCCGCCCGCAGTGATCATTTCCAAAAATTCATCTACTGGAGGCATATCCAACGCTTCCATTTGTTTTCTCATCATACCTGAAACCGCAGTTTCTACTCCTGGCAATCCGCCAAGCATTGTAGGGAAAGGTAAACCTCCAGGCATTTTCATTGCCGGGTTACCGGTTGTTGCAGTATGCAAGTGGTTCATTGATTTTTTAGTAATGCCTTCAAGACCAAAAAAAGTAAAGAACATATTGGTTTCTATTCCTTCCATTACAGCTCCGTTAGCCATGACCAGGGTAGCATAAACATCTTCTAATGCTCCCTTAGCACATATAATACAAACTTTCTCTAAAGGTTTTTTCTCTTTTGTGTCCATTTTTTTTTCTATTGTTTGTGTTTCCATCTTTTTATTTATTAATTATTAAAAACTACTAATAAAGTTAACTATATGCAACTGGTTGGTTTAGGGATTCCTGCTATTTTTGATGAGAATTTTAAAGGCCCCTTTGGAAACAATTTATATAATCCTTTAATATCAACAATACCTGATTTTCCTACTTTTCTTATAGTTAAAGCTTCTTTTGCGGCTGTTTTTTCACGCAAATAATGTAACACTTCAAAGTGTTTATCAGTCAATTCAATATCTAATTCTTTTGCTATTTCCCTAGCAATATCCTCATTCCACTGAGACATATCCTTAAGGTATCCATCTTCCGATAAATCAACTTTGATTCCTGCTAATACTGATTCCATAATAATATTTGTTTTATTGTTTTTAATTTATTTTTTTTCCTTTTAAACTCATATTTCTACTTACCATTGGTATGGGTATTCCTTTCAAAAGCATATTCCAATAAATCCACCTAAAAGCCAATTTACCCCAATGGTTGAATATACTTTCCTTTAAAAGCCTTAGAGGGCCTATACCTGCAATAGGGAAGGTGCCTTCTAAAGGTTCGTACTCGTAATTAAAATCAATTAAAAGTGCTTTGTTTTTGCCAGTTTCAATAAAACAATTGGCATGGCCATCAAATTCCTCTTTTAAAGGTTTACCATCAATATACAATAAAATATTATCTGTTAAAGTTTCAGATGCAAAATGGGCAACTGAGCCAGCTTTGGATGCGGGGACATTGGTAGCGTCACCGATTACAAATACATTTTCATGATCTATTGATTGTAATGTGCTATTATGTGTAGGCACAAAATTTAATTCGTCACCCATACCTGAGCGTTCAATTACTTCATCGCCCATATTAGTAGGCACCGTTACAAGTAGATCGAAGTCAACCTTTCTCTCACCAAAATCAATTATTTGATTGGTATCATTATCCACGCTTTCAATATTGAAATCAGTAACGACATTAATATTCTTTTCTTTCATTAAATGACCAAGAGCGGCTGTAGCTTTAGGTTTTGTGAATGCTCCACCAAGTGGGGTCACATATGTTAGTTCAACTTTGTCTCTCATTCCTTTTTTTGTGAAATAAGAATCGGCCAAGAAAACGAATTCCAATGGTGCTACAGGGCATTTAATGGGCATTTCGGTAAAGTGAACGACCATTTTACCACCTTCCCATTCCCTTAATTTATTCCTAAGTGCCAAAGCACCTTCATAGGTGTAAAAATCAAAAACATTCTTATGCCAATTTTCACCTTTCATCCCTTCGGTTTCCTGTGGTGCAATTTTACAGCCTGTTGCAACAATTAAAATATCATACTGTAAGGTTTCATCCTCTAATTGAACTTTGTTTTCTTCAGGAAAAATTTGTTCAATTTTCTTTTGAATATAGTTGACACCTTTGGGAATGAATTTATTACCCACTTTTTTTACCTGCTCTTCTGTATAGATATCAAAAGGTAGGAATAGGAATCCAGGCTGATAATAATGTGTTTTGTATTGATCTACGATTGTAATTTTCCATTCTTTTTTCGGCAGTTTTTTCACCAAATGATTTGCCATCATCGTTCCTGACGTACCTGCACCTAATATCAATAAATTTTTCATTCTGCTTTTTATTTAAAGTTGAAATTTGAGCATCTACGATACTTTGAATTTCTTGATGCAAAATTATCCTGATATGCATGGGCATTTTATGACATTTGTCATATTGCTTTATACTTTTGTAACATTTGTTACAATAAATATTTTCTATATGACTGAAAAACAATTGTTTAAATATTTTTTTATTTCCTAAACCACTTGTAAATAAGGAACTCAACCCACATAAGATCATTATAAAAATATTTTTATGATAAATGTCATGAATCCTTAAGACATTCAATAATAATTTTGTGGTGTTTTTAAATACTAAATAGATACATCAGAAGCATATGCTATTAATACTAATAAGTATGGGCTTTTGAAAATACTTAAACTAAATAATCATGAGAAAAACATTTCTTAATTTATCGTTTCTAATTTTTGCGACTGCTGCTTTAGCGCAGTCGGGTCACATTATGCAGGGTGTTGGGGCTGTTAATATGTCAATGGGGGGTGCATCAACTGGGCAACCCTTGGATATTTCCGGTGCACTACAATGGAATCCTGCTTCAATATCAACCTTTGATGATAAAATCTTAAAGTTTGATATTGGTTTATTCTTTTCATCTCCTGAATTATCTTCAACATTTGGTCCTTTAAGTGGAACAACAGCAGATGATAGGCCCCTATCGCCTATGCCGGCAATAGCCATGGTCTGGGGTAAGGAGGGCAGCAAGCATACTTTTGGTGCTTCTGCATTCGGTATTAGTGGTTTTGGCGTTACATTTCCTGAAAACACTAATTATCCGCAAGATCTACAAGGAAACCCAAACCCTAACTTTGATCAAACAGCAGCTGTTAATCCAATAAATTTCCCTCAATTTGCAGGAGGTTTTGGTAGAATTGAATCTGATTATATGTTATTGCAAGTCGGCTTTACCTGGGCTTATGAATTATCGGATAAATTTTCAATTGGTGTAGAGCCAACTTTTAACTATGGAGCATTAGAGCTAGCACCTAACCCATTAGCCTCACCAAGTCAAACTTTAGGTTATCCAATTTCGGATAAAGCTTCTGCGATTGGTTTTGGCGCACAATTTGGTTTATTCTATGATTCAGGTACTGGTTTTAAAGCTGGGGCTTCCTATAAAACAAACCAATCTTTTAGTGAACTTGAATTTAAGAACACTTATTTGGATGGCTCTGCAGCGCAAGACGTTAATTTCCAAATGGATTATCCTTCAATTTTATCCTTTGGTTTAGGTTATTCTAATGATGCAATTGACTTAGCTCTAGATTATAGAATGGTAAATTATGAGAATACAGAGGGTTTTGAAAAAAGTGGATGGACAATTGCTGAAAGTGGGCAGTTTGCTGGATTCCCTACTGGATCAGTTCAAGGATTTGGATGGGAAAATATCTCGATCATTTCTGCTGGTTTACAATATAAAGGTGTAGATAAATTACCTTTGAGAGTTGGGTATACTTATAGTTCAAATCCTATTAATGAAGAATTAACATTTTTCTCTGTTCCAGCAACAGCAATTATTAAAAATGCCTTCCAATTCGGATTAAGTTATGAAGTAGATGAAAACTGGAAACTTGATGCTGTTTATCATTACGGTTCAAGTGGTGATGCTACATCTGGGCAATTATTAAATCCAACTCCTGATCAAGATTTTAATGGTGATGGAAATCCGGATGGACCTTGGAATGCAAATACTAATCCGTTAGGAGCTATTCCAGGAAGTGAAGTGTCTTACGAAATGACAACATCTATGATACAATTTGGTGTTAGTTATACCTTTGCCAAAAAGTAATATAGTTACCAATTAACACATGTTTTTAACAGCGGGGACCTTTGTCCCCGTTGTTATTTATTAAAACGGGAAAGTCAACAATTACTTTGGTGAGCTCGCTTTTGTGATAATTGTTTCTTTTGTTTCGTCCTGTTTTGACAATAAATAGTACACTCTTTTTTTATATGTAACAAAGGTTGCAGTATACTATTAAATTAAGTCCCAACTTTGTGTTCAATTAAGATATTGGTCATTGTTGCTGATGGCCACAGGGGAAACCCGAAATGTTGATCAATGACGTCAAAATTCATTGATTTGTTTGGTTGTTGAAAAAAGCACCTGCCCTTGTGTAGGTGCTTTTTTATGTAACAAAAGTAGCTGTTTGGGGTAGCTGGATTTCAGAACTTGCGAGTAGATTTAAAAAATACCGCTATGAAAATAATACGAAAATTTAGCATTGGGGCTTTATCTCTGATGCTACTCATAATCGCCACAAATCTGTCTTGTAATGATGACGAAGCCAATACCTCTTTGAATGAATTGGAAAGTATTAATTTATCAACTGAAGATACAAACGCGCTACTTTTTATGCTGGAAGAAGAGAAATTGGCGCGAGATACGTACGCGTATTTAGATGATTTATACGGAATAAATCAATTTTCGAACATTAAATTGAGCGAACAATCCCATATGAATGCGGTTGCCAAATTGTTAGATCAGTACAATATAGATTATGCAATTCTTCCTTACGGCGAATTCGAAAACCAAGAAATGCAGGATTTCTATGATCAATTTGTTGAAAAAGGTCAAATTGATGCAATGAATGCACTGGAAGTTGGTGCAACAATTGAAGATCTTGATATAGTTGATTTGGATGAATTTATTGAAGCGACATCAAATACCAGTATAATTTCGGTATTCGAGAGCCTCCAATGTGGTTCGCGTAATCATCTACGAAGTTTTGTAAGCGTCATTGAAAATGCCAATGAAACGTACGACCCCCAATTCTTGTCTATTGAGGCGTATAATGAAATAATTGAGGATACTAATGAAAAGTGCGGCCTATAATCGGTAAAATTTCCTCGATGTCCTCTTCGAGGATTACAAATAACTTTCATTCCCGCAGACCTGCCTATCGGCAGACAGGGGCGGGTATTTAAGAACAAATAGTTTTCTAAGATGAATTGATCATTCCCAATGATTGGTTTTTGTTTGGTTGTTTATAAAGGCACCTACCAATTTGGTAGGTGCCTTTTTTATTTAAGAATTGTAATAAAGAAAAACAAAAAAGAAACATTTAACACACAAATTTCAAACTATTGCTACTTATCTAGGTCTAAATGCAAAACAATGTGCTGATAAAATATATTAATACGAACTGGCACACATTTATAATTTAAATATATACCATGAAATTTAATAGAATAATTAAAACACCCCTTATAGTACTTGGGTTCCTAACGTTTAGTCTGTTTATGGCCTGTAGTGATAATGGCGCAAATTTATTGGAAGAAGAAGCATTAGAGAACTCGATCGGTTTACAAGAGGATATAAATGTATCGGAAAACCCTGTTGATTCACAGGAGGAGCTAAATGTATTGGAAAATTCAGTTGATTCAGAAGAAGATATAAATGCTTTGTTATTTATGTTGGAGGAGGAAAAATTGGCTCGGGACACCTATATGTATTTGGATGAATTCTGGGGCATTAATCAATTTTCCAATATAAAGCTCAGTGAACAGTCCCATATGAATGCGGTAGCCAATTTATTGGATCAATACAATATTGATTATACCATATTGCCAGATGGAGAGTTTGAAAATCAAGAATTACAGGGTTTTTATAATCAGTTTGTTGAAAAAGGGCAGATTGATAGGGTAAATGCGCTTGAGGTGGGCGCAACTATTGAAGATCTTGATATTGTTGACCTCGAAAACTATATCAATGCAACCTCAAATGCCGATATTATATTGTTGTTTGAAAGTTTGCAGTGCGGTTCGCGCAATCATTTGAGAAGTTTTGTTAGGGGTTTGGAAAATTCAGGTGCTTCGTATACACCACAATATTTAACTCTTGAGAATTATAATTTAATCATTAATGACAATAGTGAGAAGTGTGGTCAATAATCTTTTTTAGAGGCCTATGGATCTTAAAAATTAATTGATAGTTCCCCCAAGATCAATTTTTGTTTGGTTGTTGATAGAGACGCTCACCATTTAGGTGAGTGTCTTTTTTATGTAACATTTGTCACAAAAAAAATTGCTTAAACCTAGGTTTTATTAGGGTTACATGATTAGAATCATGTCACGGCTATTTTTCCCAGGATAATTTTAACCCATAATTAAAGGCGACGTCAAGTTTAAAAAGATGCGAAAAATAAAATGGATTATCAAGACATACAAAAATGAAACATTTAACATATAAATTTCAAACTATTGCTACTTGTCAAGGTCTAAATAAATATAAAACGGTTTGAGAATTGAATGTATTCATTAGAATAATAATTTAAATATATAATACCATGAAAAAAAGAATGTTATTAGCAGCATTTGTGGTTCTAGGAACTGCAGCGCTAACAGCCCAAGAAAGAGATCAAGACAGAATCCAAGACCAAGACAGGACTAAGTTGGTAATGGTCGATGGTGAAATGTTGGAACTTAGAGATCGTGCCCAATTGCGATTAAAAGAAAAGCAAACCCTAGCAGATGGTACGGTGATAAACACTAATGGTACCTACCAAACCAGGGACGGAGCGCAATTGCGATTAAAAAATGGTGAATGCCTTGATGGCGACGGAATCAAATACCGCAACGAATATCAGTATCGCTACAAAGTAAACCAAGAGAATAAAGGTTTGGCCCAAACCCAGGTGGAAGAACGTAACCAAAATCGGTTGCATTATATGCTTGTAGATGGCGAAATGTATCAGATAGAAAATCAATTTCAAAATAGACTGCAGTCCCAAATAAATCTAGCTGATGGCGGAACAGTTAATCCTGATGGCACCTATCAAACAAAAGAGCGCAAACAATTGAAATTGCAAGATGGCGAATGTTTGAATTTAGATGGACAAAAGTTCCAAAATTTACATCAACAACGCAAAATGATGGTTCAAAAAAACATGCAGGCCAATAAAAAAATGATGAAGAAAACTGGTGTTAAAAAACCTGTAATCCAAAAGAAAAAAGGCAAAAAAAGCACTAGATAATATGAGTTGGTTGGGCTTTGCCACAATGTTGTTGGCAAAGCCCTTTTTTTAATCTAATCTTTTTGTCATGAACACCAGGACCATAATTTATTTGTTTACATTTTTAGTACTACCACTGGGTCTTTTGGCTCAAAATAATAAGACCACGGTCAAGGAAAAATCCAATGATAATCAGTCGTATTTACTTACCGATATAAGTTACATCAACGATGCAATTTTTATGGGAAGACGGGATTCCATTGCCGCACCGTACATATTCCCATCAATTGGGTATTATGATGCATCAGGTTTTTTTGCCGATGTATCAGCATCTTATCTAACCAGTTCAGATGAAAGTCGTTTTGATCTTTTTTTGATCAGTGCTGGTTATATGTTCGATGCAAAAAAATGGAGTGGGGGCATTTCAGGCACTGCTTATTTTTTCAATGAAGACAGTTACAATGTTCAATCTGAAACAGTTGGTGATATTACCGGAATGCTGGGTTATGATTTAGATGCTTTTGAAGTTACCCTAACCGCTAGTAGTTATTTCAACAAAGAAAGTTCGGCGGATATTTTTGTCGGACTTATGTTGGATCGCACTTTTTATGCCGCGGACAATAGTTTATTGATCAACCCATCATTGGCACTGTATGCGGGTTCCCAATACTTTTATCAAGAGTATTATACCACTAGTCGTTTGGGCAGCAGAAAGGGCCAAGGAAATGGCACTTCATTAACGGAACCTTCATCGACAACCGCTGTGGAAATAAAAGAAGCTTCAGAATTTAATCTCCTGAACGTTGAACTGAGTCTGCCGTTGCAATATTATCATAAACAGTTCATTTTTTCTGTAACCCCAACTTGGGCTTTTCCGCAGAGCAGTGCTACCATAACCACTGAAGATTCTGTAATTGTGGAAGACTTGGAAAATGTGTTCTATTGGTCAGTAGGTATTAGTTAT
The DNA here is from genome assembly GCA_965367725.1 of uncultured Maribacter sp. Classification (GTDB taxonomy): domain Bacteria; phylum Bacteroidota; class Bacteroidia; order Flavobacteriales; family Flavobacteriaceae; genus Maribacter_A. The sequence continues at coordinate 51,718 of CBDUKE010000002.1, forward strand.
TGGTTTAAAACCAAGAAAGAAAAATAACCCCCAACTTTTTCTTTTATAGTCAAAGTAAGCCAAGATTTAAGTCGTACTTTAGATATTAATTCCATTGATTATGATAGTTCATCGTTTTGAGTCAAAACCTTCAGTCTTAAATCATTTTATTGCGGAAATCAGGGATATTGATATTCAGAAAGATCCTATGCGTTTTCGAAGAAATATTGAACGTGTTGGCGAAATTTTGTGCTATGAAATGAGCAAGACCTTGAATTATGATACCAAGACCGTTCAGACCCCTTTTGGCACCAAAGACATTGCCTTGCCCATAGATGAGCTCGTCCTTTGTTCAGTCTTACGTGCCGGGCTTCCACTTCATCAAGGATTATTGAATTATTTTGATCGCGCTGAAAATGCCTTTATCTCGGCCTATAGGCATCACCCAAACGGCGGGGACGATTTTGAGGTTATTGTCAAATACTTTGCAGCCCCTTCTTTGGGCAATAAGACGCTGGTACTCACAGACCCTATGTTGGCTACGGGTAGAACCCTTGAGAATGTATTGAATGTTTTAAAAAGTCATGGCCAACCAAAGCAGATCCACATTATTTCAGTAATTGGTTCAAAGCAGGGTGTGGAATATATAAAAAAAGTTTTTCCAGAGGGTACCCATCTTTGGATTGCAGCTATAGACGATGAACTTACCAGTAAGGGGTATATAATTCCTGGCATAGGCGATGCTGGCGATTTGGCCTTTGGGGTAAAGCTTTGACCAAGCCGTATTTTCTGCTGATAGCTTTCGTCTATTCCACCATTCTTAAATGATATGCTCTTGGTAACAATAGTTACTGCCAGGTCTGTTATCTCCGTCTAATTTTGCCACAAATTAATTAGATGATGAAGAAACTACTTTTGATACTAACGTTTTTAGGTACTGGATTTTTAATACAGGCCCAAGAAACAATGTTGATTACCAAGGATGAGGTACTCGCAAAGGTTATTCAAGAGAATAATACGTTAAAAATATCAGAGCAGGAAGTAATGGCGGCAAGGGGCGATTTCAATCAATCAAATGCCATATTCCTACCAAATATCAGTGTTTCGCACACAGCTATAGCTACCACAAATCCGTTAATGGCTTTTGGTTCAAAACTGAATCAGGAAATCTTGACGCAAGCTGATTTTAATCCATTGGTATTGAATGATCCCAATCAGATTGAAGACTATGCCACCAGAATCGTGGTACAGCAACCTTTATTGAATTTTGATGGGATATATCAGCGCAAGGCCGCGAAGGCTAAATTGAATGCCACGTCATTACAGTCTGAACGTAAGCAGGACTATATGCAATTGGTCGTGGATAAGGCTTATATGCAATTGCAGTTGGCTTATAAAACTGTTGCCGTTTTGCAAAAGGCCAAAGAGGCCGCCCTTGAGAATAAACGTTTGGCAGACAATAGTCTTAAACAAGGATACTTGCAAAAATCGGATGTTCTCGCCGTTGAGGTGCGTCTAACTGAAATAGACAACCAATTACAGTATGCCAAAAGTAATATCCAAAATACATCGAACCAATTATCGGTTTTAATGAATGACGAGAGTTACCAATTATTGCAACCAGCGGATTCATTGACCATTCTTACAAGTACAATCAGTTTTGAAAGTTTACCGGAAAACAGAAAGGACATTCAGGCCATTTCTTCGGCATCCGAGGCTTATATGCAAATGTATAAGGCCGATAAAATGAGTTTTCTTCCTAGCCTTAATGCATTTGGCACCTATGAATTGCATGATGATGAAGTGTTCCAAGGTGATGCAGATGGCTACCTTTTTGGTGCGGAATTGAAATGGAACATTTTCGAAGGCTCCAAACGCTTTGGAAAAGCACAGAAAAGTAAGGCGGAATATGAAAAATCGAAATTGGAGTTAAACCAATATAAGGCAGAAAGTCAGGTAGAGCTGAATAGGGCCAAGCGTATGCTTCAGGATGCCAAAAACAACTTGGGGCTTACGGCTTTGGCCTTACGACAATCCAAGGAATCGCTAAGGATAAGAACCAATCGTTTTGAACAAGGGTTGGAAAAAACAACGGATTTGTTGATGGCCGAAACGCAATATGCCCAAAAGCAATTGGAGTACTATACGACTATTTATCAAAACAATTATGCATTGGCATATGTTCAATTTTTAACCAAGGAATAGTCCATTAGGCAATTTCTACTTGGCAGTAAATAAGAAAAAAATTAAATACCAAATAAGAATGAAGACAAAATATTATATAACAACACTTTTTACAACAGCCGTGCTGTTGACAGGTTGTGGAGATGGGGATAAAAAAACAGTGGCTGATAATTCCCCCGCAGTTACTGTTACTGTAAGCTCGGTCTCAGGTGGGGATAGTAATTCATTTTTGACCACAAGTGGTAAGATCGAGGCCGTAAAAAGTGCCAACCTAAGTACCCGAATGATGGGCTATGTTGATAGGATCTATGTGCAAGTTGGGGAGAAGGTAAGCAAAGGGCAACAATTGATCAGTATCAGTAATACAGATCTATCGGCAAAATTGGCCCAAGTGAACGCAGGTATCACCGAAGCAACTGCGGCATTCAGCAATGCCGAAAAAGATTTTAACAGGTTTACGGCCTTGTTCAATGAAAATAGCGCTTCGCAAAAAGAGCTCGATGATATTACGGCGAACTATACCATGGCAAAGGCTAGACTAGAGGGTGCAAAACAAATGAAAAATGAAGTAAATGCCCAATTTTCCTATGCCAATATCCGTGCCCCTTTTAGTGGTACAGTAACGAATAAATTTATCAATGTTGGCGATATGGCGAATCCAGGAATGCCCTTGTTGGAAGTGGAATCTCCTGGCAAATTCCAAGTGTTGGCCATGGTTCCAGAATCTGAAATACTACAGATAAAAGCCGATACCGATGTTCGTGTGGTTTTAAAATCCTTGGGCAAAACAGTCAAAGGAAAAGTGGTTGAGGTGAGTACATCTGCCAAGAATACAGGTGGCCAATATATGGTGAAAGTAATGCTTGAAAAAACAGATGCAACCGTGATGTCGGGTATGTATGCCACAGTGCAGTTTCCTACCCAATCCAATGAAAGTACCCAAGCCGTTATGCTACCAAAAGAAGCAATAGTCATCAATGGGCAATTAACCGGTGTTTATACCGTAAGCGAAAGTAATACAGCCTTATTGCGTTGGTTGCGATTAGGACGCACTATTGGGGATAAGGTAGAAGTATTGTCCGGGATGTCATCAGATGAACAATACATTGTCTCTGCCGATGGTAAATTATACAATGGAGCGAAGATCAATATCCAGTAATTAATAAAAGCTCCTCCTACAGACAAAGGGAGGTATCACGCCTTGAGGCGTGAAGTAGGGTTTGAAAGCGAGTCCCTGAATTTTAAGAGTATGGGTTCGGGGAAAAGCACAAGGGTTTAGGATTACAAACTCCCCTTTCTTCCACTAAAGTGGAATTCATTCCCCTCTTCGTCTGAAGAGGGGAGCAATAAAGTAAAATAAAAGAATGAAAGAAGGATTAGCTGGCAAAATCGCCAAATTATTTATAGGGTCTAAATTAACGGTGCTTCTGATGATCGTATTCATGGTCATTGGCGTGTATAGCTCCTTTTTGATACCAAGGGAGGAGGAGCCCCAGATTGATGTGCCTATCGCCGATATTTTTGTGGGATATCCTGGAGCAAGCCCAACCGAGGTTGAATCACGAGTGACAAAACCACTCGAAAAACTCATTTCGAACATAAAAGGGGTAGAGTATGTGTATTCCACCTCGATGGAAGAGCAAGGCATGGTCATCGTACAGTTTTACGTAGGTGAGGATATTGAACGTTCTTTTGTAAAGCTCTATAACGAGATCAATAAGCATATGGATATTATGCCCGAGGGTGTTACCTTTCCCTTGGTGAAAACCCGTGCTATTGACGATGTACCGATGTTGGGTTTAACGCTTTGGAGTGAGACATATGACGATTATCGCATAAAGCAAATTGCACAGGAGCTTACTGATGAAATTGGGAAGATAAATGATGTCTCGGCTACCAAAAAAATAGGAGGGAGAAATAGACAATTACGCGTTGTTCTTGATAAGGAAAAAATGGCGGAAAGCGGATTGGATTTCCTTTCTGTGGCCCAAATGATAAAGGCCAACAACCAACAACTGAGCGGCGGTTCTTTTGATAAGAACGATACCGAATATATGGTGACAACCGGGAAGTTCCTGGAAACTGTATCGGATGTTGAGAATTTAGTAGTTGGTGTTCAACAAAATAGACCCATTTACTTAAAGCAGATTGCATCGGTGGAAGACGGACCGGAACTTCCTAAGAATTATGTTTCCTTAGGTTTTGGTCAAGCTAGTGAAAAGGCCCAAAAATACAATTCGGAATATCCTGCGGTTACCATCTCTGTAGCAAAACGCAAGGGTGCCGATGCTATGAAAATATCGGATATTATCATTGACAAAGTTGAACATCTTAAGAAGAACTTGATTCCTGACGATATACATGTTGAGGTAACACGTAATTATGGTGAAACAGCTTCACACAAGGTCTCCGAACTTTTGTTGCACCTAATTGGTGCTATTATCGCTGTAACTTTCGTGGTGATGCTGGCTATGGGTTGGCGTGGTGGTTTGGTGGTGTTCTTATCCGTACCCATCACATTTGCCTTGACGTTATTGAGTTATTATATGCTCGATTATACCTTGAACAGAATCACACTTTTCGCCTTGGTTTTTGTAACAGGTATTGTAGTGGATGATTCTATCATCATTGCAGAGAATATGCACCGCCATTTTAAAATGAAGCGCTTACCCTTTAAGCAGGCGGCATTATATGCGATAAATGAAGTGGGTAACCCGACCATATTGGCAACTTTCACGGTTATAGCATCTGTATTGCCGATGGCCTTTGTTTCTGGTTTAATGGGACCTTATATGAGTCCAATGCCCATTGGTGCTTCAATTGCCATGCTGTTGTCACTTTTCGTTGCTTTAACAATCACGCCCTATTTGGGTTTTATATTCCTAAGGGAAAAGGAGAAGAGTGGTGGAGAAGAGAAAAAAGAGAAGCCTTTGGAGGAATCTTTTATCTACCGTATCTATGAAAGGTTTGAAAAACCACTCATCGAAAATAAAAAGAAACGTTGGATGTTCTTGGGAATCACTTTTGTGTTATTGATTGCCTCAGTGGCATTGTTCTTTACAAAATCGGTGGCTGTGAAAATGTTGCCTTTTGATAACAAGAATGAATTTCAAGTGGTCATTGACATGCCTGAGGGTACAACCCTGGAAAGGACCGGTGTTGTGACCAAGGAAATTGCCCAGTATTTATCAACGCGCCCAGAAGTGGTGAACTACCAGAATTATGTGGGTACTTCGGCCCCGATAACTTTTAACGGATTGGTGCGGCATTACGATTTACGCGGGGGCAGCAATATGGCCGATATTCAAGTAAATCTGATCGACAAAGGCGAGCGTAGTGAACAAAGCCATGAAATAGCCAGTCTTTTACGTCCTGAGATTCAGCGAATAGGTGCCAAGTTCAATGCCAACGTAAAAATTGTTGAAGTACCGCCAGGACCTCCGGTGATGTCAACCATTGTGGGCGAGATTTATGGTCCGGATTATGATACGCAAATTGATATTGCAAATCAGGTTCAGAACATACTAAAAAATACTGACGATGTGGTTGATGTAGATTGGATGGTTGAAGCCGACCAAATCGAGTATGAATTTATCATTGACAAGGAAAAAGCCATGTTGTATGGTGTAGTACCACAACAAATTTCCCATACGATGAAAATGGCCTTGTCGGAAAGGGTCATTACGAATTTGTATGATGAGGCTGCCGTAAATCAAGTGGGGTTGATCCTGGCCTTGGATGAAAAGGAAAAATCGACCATTAGTGATATTTCCCAATTAAAGGTCAAATCGCAACAGGGAAACATGATAACCATTGGTGACTTGGTTGATATACAGCAGACCACAAGGGCAAAAAGCATTTATCGCAAGAACCAAAAGCGAGTAGTCTATGTAATGGCCGATATGGCGGGAGAGCTCGAAAGTCCGGTGTACGCTATTTTGGGAATGACGGATAAGTTAAAAGGACTTAATCTTCCTGAAGGATATTCCGTTGATGAGTTGTATATAAAACAACCCGATTTTGAGGATAATTATACGGTAAAATGGGATGGGGAATGGCAGATTACCTTGGAAGTATTCCGTGATTTGGGAATCGCTTTTCTTGGTGTCATTGTGATTATTTACATTTTGATCGTAGGCTGGTTCCAGAATTTCAAGGCACCTATCGTTATGATGGTTGCTATTCCGCTTTCTATGGTGGGTATTGTTTTGGGGCATTGGTTGTTGGGTGCATTTTTTACAGCCACTTCTTTTATTGGAATGATTGCCTTGGCAGGTATCATGGTTCGAAACTCGGTCTTGTTGATTGACTTTGTGAATTTGCGATTAGATGAAGGAATACCGATTAAACAAGCCGTCATAGAGGCGGGAGCGGTTCGTACAACGCCCATTTTATTGACTGCAGGAACTGTGGTGATAGGGGCGTTTGTAATCCTCTTTGATCCTATTTTTCAAGGATTGGCCATTTCGCTTATGGGTGGGACCATTGTATCCACGGTATTGACCCTTTTAGTAGTGCCTTTGGTGTATTACATGATAGAACGTAAAAATTATAAATAATAGCAGATGAAATTATTATTGGTCACAGTAGTAGAACAATTTGAAAAACAGGTAGTCGACCTTTTTAAAAAGGCAAAGATTGAGAACTTTAGTGGTTCTGAGATTGATGGGTACAAGACCCCGGTTTCGTTATTGATGAAATCGAGCTGGTTCCCGAATGTTAAGGGTGGTGTGGAATCCAGTCTTTTTTTCTCCTTTACTGAAGATGATAAAATCGATGTTCTTTTTGAACTGATCAAGGAGTTCAATACGAAATTGGAAACCAACAATCCCATAAAGGCTGTTGTTGTTCCTATTGAAAGAAGTATTTAAGTATAATTATAAAAACAGATAAATGTTAAATAAGTATTTTAGGATAATCGTGGGCTGCTTTGTCATATTCAGTGCACTAATGGCCATGTACGTACATATTAATTGGTTGTGGTTTACTTTGTTTATTGGGGCAAACATGTTTCAATCGGCATTCACTAAATGGTGTTTACTGGAGAAAATTTTGGTAAAATTAGGGGTTAAAGAAGGCGGGGAGAGCTGCTCGGTATAAGCATAAACTACCATTTGTAGTCAGTTTTATTTTTGATTGTGCTAATCTTTGTTGTAAACGATTGGTGGGCCGGTAACCCAAGTTTAAATTATTTCATTTAAATTTGACCGACCTACATCAAATTATAATGAAGAACATACTAGCAAAATTCCTTAAACTTTCCACGCCTTTATTCAATACCCGAGCCGCAGGGCTCTATATATTGCTTTTTGCAGCGGCAATTGGTATTGCAACATTCATAGAGAATGACTTTGGCACCTCTGCGGCACAAAAGGTCATTTATAAATCGTGGTGGTTTGAGCTTTTACTATTGCTGTTCGGAATAACAATTATTGTGAACATTTTTAAGTTCAGGATGATCCAACAAAAGAAATGGCCTTTATTGCTATTTCATGGGGCGATTATTATAATTATAATTGGGGCAGGTGTTACAAGATATTTTGGTTTTGAAGGCATTATGCATATTCGGGAAAACGATGCAGCCAACAGCTTCTTATCCTCCAATACATTCTTAAAATTCAAAGTTAACAAGAACAACCAAACTTTTGATTTTGATGAGCCCGTACTCTTTGCGTCCTTGGGAAACAATGGCTGGAAGGGCGAGTACTTGATCGATGGAGATTTAATTGCTGTTGAGGTGCAGGAATTCATTCCCAATCCGAAACAAGTGCTGACCGAAAGTATGGATGGTAGGGCCACGCTCCAAATTGTAGTTTCTGGGGCAAATGGTCGGGAAGAGTATTATATTGGTGAAGGGCAGACTAAAAGAATTAGGAATGTCATTTATAATTTCAAAAATACCCAGCTGCCGGATGCCATAAATATTCTTTTTAGGAACGATTCATTACTGTTCACTTCCAATAAGACCTTGACCCATATGACTATGGCTACTCAGTTGAGGGATACCATAATTCCTTCAGGTACTTATACCCCCTTAAAATTAAACTCTTTATATTCCGATGGGGTCAATCAATTTGTCTTAACCGATTTTAAAAAGCAAGGTAAAGTCAACATTGAATCGGAAGATTCAAAAGTCCGAAATGAAAGTTTGACAGCCCTATTATTGGATATCTCTGTAAACGGCAATAAGAAAGAAGCCTATGTTTATGGGAGCAAGGGAGTAGAAGGTAGACCACAACAACTAAATTTTGACGGCCTTGATTTAGCGGTTTCTTATGGTGCTAAAGAAATCACCGTCCCTTTTCAAGTAAAATTGAATAAGTTTATTATGGAGAAGTACCCAGGGACCAATAGTGCTGCTTCCTATGCGAGTGAGGTTACGTTGATCGATGATAGCAAAAATGTTAAAATGGACTACCGCATTTTCATGAACAATATCTTGGATTATGGGGGATATCGATTTTTTCAATCTTCCTTTGATAAGGATGAGAAAGGAACGTATTTGAGTGTAAATTTTGACTTTTGGGGCACTTGGATATCTTATTTAGGCTATGCTTTGTTGACGCTAGGTATGGTATTGGTATTCTTCAGCAAAAAAACAAGATTTTACCAAGTCTCCCAGAAGATCAAAAAACTGAGGGCAAAGTCATCCACTTTCGTACTTGCCTTGTTTTTATCAACTTCATTTTCCTATGCCCAGTCGCAAGCCTTTGCTGACAATGCTGTAGCTATTGAACATGCCGATGCATTCAGCAAATTGGTGGTTCAGGATTTTAAAGGTAGAATGAAACCGATGCATACGCTTTCTCGCGAGATCATGCGAAAGTTGGCGCGTAAGGAAAGTATGTACGACCTGACTGCAGACCAAATTCTGCTTAGCATGTTTGTCAATAAAGAAGATTGGTATAAGGCGGGGATAATTAAATTGGGCAAGCATCAGGATATCCATAAAAGCCTAAGCGTCGCAGGGGATTACGCCTCTTATGCTGATTTTTTTAAGACCAATGGGGAATATAAGTTTAGAGATGAAGTTCGTCGCGTATATGGCTTGGAACCCATAGACAGAGGTGTCTATGAGAAAGAATTATTGAAGATTGATGAAAGAGTCAATATCCTGAATATGGTATTCTCGGGTAGTTTGTTGAAAATCGTCCCGAACCCCAATGATTCAAATAACACTTGGGAGTCTAATGCCACAAGTAATCACAGTGCCAATGACGGTCATAATCACAGTACAGTTGGCAAAGACTTTTTCAGCTCTTATACAACTGCATTAAAAGCGGCAGTTGTTTCGAGCGATTATACACAGGCTGGGCAACTCCTTAATGAATTAGCAGCTTACCAGCGTGAAAAGGGCGGTGATATCATACCAAAGGAATCAAAAATAAGCGCCGAAATTTTATTGAATAAAATGAATGTCTTTTCCCGTTTGGCAGGGTTTTATGCTCTTTTGGGAGTTTTCTTTTTGTTCTTTTTGTTCCTATCGGTCTTTAAGCCAACGATTAATTTAAACAAGGTGTATTTGGTTCTGTTCTCTTTGGTTATTCTTGGATTTGTCCTTCACACTATAGGATTGGGTCTGCGTTGGTATGTTTCTGGCAGGGCACCATGGAGTAACGGATATGAGTCTATGATCTATATTGCCTGGACTTCGACTCTGGCTGGTGTGTTGTTCACCCGTAAGTCTTTTGGTGGGTTGGCAGCAACCATGGTTTTAGCCGCAACAATTCTATTGGTATCCATGTTGAGTTTTCTTGATCCGGAAATCACCCCTTTGGTCCCGGTTCTAAAATCGTATTGGTTGACCATTCATGTTTCTCTTATAGCTGGTAGTTACGGGTTTCTTATGCTCGGAGCAATCATCGGTATTATCAATTTGATTCTCATGGTATTTATGAAGGAATCAAACAAGAAAAGAGTAAAACGAATTATTCAGGAAATGTCCCATATCAGTGAATTGACCTTGATTGGCGGACTGTTTATGGTCAGTATAGGCACCTATTTAGGAGGTGTTTGGGCCAATGAATCCTGGGGAAGATATTGGGGCTGGGATGCCAAGGAAACCTGGGCTTTGGTGACCATATTGGTCTATGCTTTTATCTTGCATATGCGGTTGATTCCAAAGTTAAAAGGATTGTTTGCTTATAATGTAGCCACAACCTTCGGATTGGCCTCTGTTATCATGACCTATTACGGCGTAAACTATTATTTATCCGGATTACATTCCTATGCCACGGGGGATCCAATACCTATTCCAAATTGGGTGTATATCGTAGTAGTTTCCATCATTGGTATAAGCGTGATAGCTTACTTTAAAAAGCGGAAATATCCAGGTATTTCGTAGATTTCATTTGTAGTTAACTACGATGGTTGTTCTTCTAGAAAAAATACGCCCTGTTCTGCGATAGTGTTTTCCATTTCTTTAGTTGATATGGGTCTAAGCGTCTTTTTTCTTAACTTTCTTACGACCCTATCCGTTACGGTTTTTACATGCTGCTTATTCAATTCTTGCGAATTATCGTCAAAATATTGAACCACTTTTTGGTTGACTATTATTTTATATTCAGCTAAAAACGCACGTAAAGGCGCTTCTTGCAGCCATTCTGTATAGGTTGTAAGTTCTTCGGTTAGTATACCGGTTACCTCACCAATAGCTGCGAATCTTTTTTCTTTGGTTTCTTCCAAGTCTACGGAAATAGTATCTAAATCATAGAATACTATATGCTCATTTTGGGCCAAGGATTTTTCAATGTTGCATGGCATAGCCAAATCAATCAATAAGACCTTATTACTATTTTGAGGGACTTGCTTAACCAGTTGTGGACAATTACTTGCCGCACTTATTATGACATCAAATCCCTTAAAATCATTATCCAATACCCGTTGCCACTTATAGGTTTTACATTCATGGGTATTAGCCAATGCTATAGCTTTGTCCTCGGTACGATTACAGACATAAATGTTTCGAAAATTAAATTTTGTATTGTATTTAAATAACTGTTTTACAATATCCCCGGCCCCAATAAACAGTATTTTCTTGGTCTTTAAAGAAGCTTTATCAAAGGTATCACTGATAACTTTCAATGACTTGTAGGCCACCGATGTAGTACCATCCCTAAAATGGGTTTCGTTACTGATACGTTTATGACTCTTAAAAACGGTCTGCATCGCACGTTCCAACAAGGACCCCTGTAATTGATGTGCAATTGAAAATTGATATGATTTCTTAATTTGATGAACTATCTCTGCATCACCAAGTACCGAAGAAACCAAACCCGAAGTAACTTTTAAAAGATGTCTTACGGTTTCTTCGGTTTCATTACCAAAACTGAACAACTGTTTATTTTCGGCACTACTTTTCCTTGCTTTTAAATCAATTAGAAAATTTCGTACGACCTGTGCAGAAGTGGTCTCCGATTCAAAATATATTTCTGTCCGGTTGCAGGTGACCAATAGCAATAGTCCCGATATATCGGTAAATACAGGGCAGATACGTGCTACCAAATCACTTTTTTCTTCTTCTGGGATATGGTATATCTCCCTTTGGGTAACAGAAGCTGTATGGTGTGAAATACTTATAAACCGTAATGATTTGTTCATTCTACGCGATTATTTATTTGGCTATAATAATAACAGTAAATAAAAATTATTACTAGAATACCTTTCTTAAAAAAGATTTCTTGGGATTACCGTTCCCTATTCCTTTAAAGTACGTACATAATTAACTACCAACCACATATCTTCTACTTCTGGAATCTTTTTTTCGTAATTTGGCATATCGTCCCTTCCTATATAACTCTTATAGAAAATTGCTCCATCAGATTGTGCCTGAAATTTGGCGGTAGAGAAATCACCCAAATCTCCTTCTACTTCATCAGCTTTGGTTCCATCACCATAACCTTCTTTTCCATGACAGGATTTACAATGCTTGTTGTAGAGCGATTTTCCTATGTCCAAGTCAACAGTAGGATCTGTCGGATTTTTCATTTTTTCATATTTTTCAGGGACTTTCCATTCTTCTTGCACCATAGAGGTAAAGGAATACAAAGCAAATGATACGATTCCGATAAGTAATAAAGTCTTAAATGTTTTCATAAGTTTAATATATATTGATTTTAATTCTTTCTTTTCAAAAATAGTGCCGAATTGGCTTTTTTTTTTAAAAGGTTTTAATCACTCTCTGTTTTTATGGCTAATTCTGTTCCTTCTTTTCTAATCTTGAATAAGTTGATGATTGTGTATACATAATTTGCCCAAACACCTACCAATAAGATGGTTAATACGGCATACATCCAAATTGGTGCCGCTTCGGACCACAACGTATTATTTTCAACCTTAATTTGTTTGTTGAAAACACCCCAATTTACTATTTTCTTTTGAATTACATTTCCAAATTCATCGTGGTCCTCGATACTTGTATAAACGACAAGGTCACCATTAATATCCCCAGGGATGTCTGTTGGCATTTCAAACTCATAAACACCATTTTCGATGGTGCCTTCATTAACGTTCATTTTAGAAAGCATGCCGCCTACTGAAATGAAAACATCGGCCTCTTCCAAAGGTATTTTCACACCCAAACTATCAAGGGTGTATGCCTTTACTACGGCGGTTTTAACACTATCTTTTTCGATTAAGTTTAATTCTAAATTCAGATCTTGAACACTGATTTCCTCTTCTTCACCATCCAATCCATCTGAACCTTCAAAAATTGCTTTAAAATTTATTTTTCCCTCGCTATCGACCAAGTAATCATGATCCTTGGGAATTGTAATTTGGGCGACTCCATCTTTAGAAGTTTTTGAAACTCCCAACAGGACTTCCTCATCTTCCCATACATTAAAAAATTTAATCTCTGCCTCATAAACAGGAACCCTGTCTTTTCTATCTTCTTTGTTTGCAGCAATAAAACTTGCCTCAAGTATTCTTGTATTATCGGGTTGCTTAATTGTGTTACAGTTAAACCTTATTCGATAATTACTTAAATCAACTTCTTGGGATTGGGCATTTGTAGCAATGAACAACCCAAATAACACCATTATGACCGTATATCTAAACAAACTAGTTTTCATTTTTGTTGATTTTGGGTAAGGTGTTTATGACTAATTCTAACTTTGTGCTCTCTTTCGTAATCAATGATACCTGACATAGGTATAATGGGTACAAGTTTCATGATCAAAATAAAGAACAAAACAAAGGCTGCTAACCCTGCAAAACTCAATGCCCATTCAACCCAGGTGGCTGTGTAATGTATAAACTCCGGTCGCGTATCCTGGATTGGCAAATAGGGTGTTTCCAGAGTGGGTACCACTATTAAATATCTGTTTAACCATAACCCCAAAACGGCAATAACAGCTGCGAAGGTGATGGATTTTATAGTTCTGAATTTTTTAAAGAATATAATGACTATGGGCACTAATACACCAATGTAATTTGCAAAAATAAATTCCCAAAAATACCGGGTAAAAAGGGTATCCAACAGATTTATATCATGAATCTTATGGCTAAACCACCTAGAAAAATATTCACTAAATGTAAAGTAGCCGAACAACAATGAAATAACCAAAAGAATAACCCCCGCACCTATAAAATGTACTTTGCGAATGTAATGGTCCAACTTTAAATATTTTCGAATAAGGAACATGGCGATAATGATCACACTAATGCCAGAGTACAGGCCTGCGACAATAAAATAAGGTGCAAAAATAGTACTGTTCCATCCGGGTTGTAGCGTTAAACTGAATATCCAGGCCAAAACGGTATAAGCAACAATAGCCAAAGCAATGATCATGGCAGACATAGTTCGGGTTATTTTATGTAACCTTACGCGTTGGGTGGGGGTGTCCTGATAACCAATAGCCAAAGTTTTGTATAGTTTCTGCCTCCAATTAGGTGCATCTTCACTATTATCGCGAAGCATTGCAAAATCAGGGATAAATGTTAGATAGAGGTAAATAAAACAGCCTATCAAATCTGTGATAATGGCGATAATATCCCAAGTAATCGGTGATTGTATCCTAGGGTAAATAAACAGATAATGTAACCTATCCAACCTGCCGATACATAACAAAATAAATATAGGACCTACAATCAAGGATAGTACGGTAATTATTTCAACGATTCTGGAAACTGAATTCTTCCAGGGTGTTTTAAAGAAGTGTAATATTCCTGAAATGAATGCCCCAGAATAGCTTAAACAAACAAAGAAAATAAAATTAATAATGTAAATACCCCAGACCACATTGTCACGCATTCCAGTAACTTCATGTCCTTTTACAACTTGAAGCACAAATGCGACCAAACCCAATAAAACAAATCCCAATAAAATTCCAATCCATATTTTTGACCATTTGCTCGATTTTAGCAACATTGGTAAAAATTCTTTGACTAACTCCCTTTTCCTAACATCTATATCCATAGTAAAGAGTTATTTAGTTTGAATTTTACCCTTTGCTTTAAGGTCTTGAACATAAGGCACATCTTTATAGCGTTCAATAATTTCCTCATCAACATCAAAACCGCGTTCCAACGGGAATTGTCGGTTAACTGCAGGCAGATAGTATACATTGGGTTTTGTGCCCAGATGCTCTAAGTGTCTGTAACCTCCCCTGTCATTGATCAATTCTGAGAACCGGACAGTTTCTTCGCCGTTCGTTACCATATCCTCATTCTTATCACCGAAGTAAATTACACCCATGGGGCATGCTGTTGCACAATGAGGCAACTTGCCTTGGCGAAGCATGTCTGGACAAAAATCACATTTCATTACAGTACCTTCTGCAGCCGGGACACTGGTTTCAGGAGAATAGGGTTGGTCCGTATCATCAAACTTGGCTTTGTGACTCCAATTGAACTGACGAGCCGAATAAGGGCAACTTGTAATACAGAATTTACATCCTATGCAGCGGTCATTATCAATTAGAACGATGCCGTCATCGCGCTTAAAAGTAGCCCCTGTGGGGCAAACCGTTACACATGGTGGTTCGTCACAATGAAAACAAGGTTTAGGAAACCAGTAAGGGGAAGTTTCTTCATTGTTCTGAATAAGCTGCACTTTCATAAACTCTTCATGGTAGTCGAGATTATGTGCTTTTTGACAACTTTCAACACAATTTCTGGCATTTTTACATTTGGCCAAGTCAATGACCATCACAAATTTTCTGTTAGGAATTCCCTCTCTTGATTCAGCCGGCGTTATATGTGCTTCGGGATACTTATTAATACTTTCAGCATCTACCTCGACCATTTTACCATCAGAGGTCAGTACACGAATTTTTTCGCCAGAGGCTTTTAGTTCTTCGGGGGATGACAAATTTGAAAGAAACGAAGCGCTTGCAACTGTAGTCACACCTGATAATAATCCTAGCTTTAAGAATTTACGCCTATTGGTGCTATCATTTTGTGTTTTATCGTTCGCCATAATTCTAAGAATACATATATAATTATATGTTAATTTGAAAGTCTAAAATTAGGTTTTACTATTACTTTTAAATATGACAATTATCATATTTGGTAACATATGTTACATAAGCTCAAATCTGTTCTTTTATCCTTCGGAATCTTGGGGATTTTCAGAAACAAACCATATCAAAATTGGCATTTATTCGTAAAGTTTGCGCTCCAATTTTTAATTTGTATTTTGTTGAAAGATTATGAAAATCAGAGGTTTCCAGAGTTTTATTCCCTAAAGGTTTTCAAACTTAGGAATCTTGTTGCTTATGTTGAATCTGCAATTTCAACTAAACCTTAATTTAGTAACAGGGTTACCAGTTTTTCTATTATAATGCAAAAATAGCGAACAAATTATTCGATATTTTTATCTCGGCATATTTAAAATTATAACTTCTTGGAATGCTAAAATTTTGCTATTTTAAATAAATTCAGTGTTAAATAAATAATAAAAACCCATATACCAAATATTATTAAATTTGGCAATATAAGCAGGAATAAAGGTGTTTTATTTCTTGGCGACCACATGGTTCGTTGATCAAAAGTTGATTCATCAACTATTGGCGTTCCAATAGGAGCATTAACCAAAGCTTTTACAGTCCCATATTTATCACTATCATTTAAAACCACTTCAAAAGTCAAGTTACCATCGACCCCAGGTATTTCTTCTTCGATAGGTACGGTTATAGATCCATTTTCATCGGTATAATTAAATTCCTCACCAATTCTTAGGGGCATAAACAACCGCTGTACCAGTACATCCAATGATTCTCCAATAATTGGACTGCCTGTACCAGCATCAATCAGGGTTGCTGTCATATAATTAATACTGTCCTTAGTGACTAGATTGGCTTTAATATTCGCATTTTTGAAACTAATTTTTTTTGAAGCTCTCTTATAGGAGTCGTTACCCTTAAACGAAACACCTAGATTATAGGTATTCGTTGAGTCAGGTTGAATAGTGCTCAAATTTTTGAATACAAATCTACTTTCACCTTTTATATCAGTAGTTGTATTTCCCAATATAACTTCCTCGTCTTCAAATCCATAATAAACGGAAATAGGAATATCTGAAACCCCGATATTCCGTTTTTCTATTTTTGCAGTAGCTTTAATTTTCAAATAAATGTCACCTTCCATTATTTTAACATAATCAGCTCCTAATCTAATTCTGTTTTTTTCAGTTTCCTGTGCGTACAAATTCTGAAAACCTATTGTAAATAGTAACAAACCCAGGAATCCAAGTAAAATCATGCGAAATTTTATTCTATTTTTCATGATTCGTTGATTTTATTCGTTACCAATATCTCTTGTTCATCGGCTGTTCTTTGAATGGGGATCACCGGTAAATAGCGCACCAATATGGTAATTATCAGTAAAGCCATTGTTAATGTCGCAACAGTAATCAACCATTCATGCATACTTGGAAAATAATGACGCCAAGATTCCGGCACCCCTTGAATTGGCAAAAATGGATGTAAAAGGGTTGGGGTAACAATTAAATAACGTTTCCACCAAGAGCCAACAACCACTAGTAAACCAATCCAAAACATTGGCAATGGTTTTCTTCCTTTTTTAAATAACAAAACCAAAATCGGCACAATTAAGCCCCCAATTATTACAAACCAAAATAAGGGCGCATACTCCCCTGAAACCAGGACATTCATATGTGTAATTTCTTCCTTTTTAGAAGTAAATTCGGGCATTAAATATTCATTAATATTAAAGTACAGGTAAATTAAGCAGGTCAACACTAAAAATTTACCAAGTTTATCGAAATGATAGTCAGTTATATATTTCTCTAATTTATAAGCTCTTCGGATAACATATACAACCGTAACAAGCGCTCCAACACCTGCAACAGAAGCACCTGAAATAAAGTAGGCGCCCATATTGGTGCTATCCCACCCAACTCTGAATAATGTTGAAAATAACCACGCATCAATTGTTTGCAGCATAAAACCAGCAGGAATAGTTAAAATGGCAATTATTTGAATTGATTTAAGTTGAATTTTCTTTTGGGCATCATTCCCTGTCCAGTTCAATGAAAGTTTACCATACCATTTACTTAATTTCGGTTTGGATTTATTAAAATGTTTCTTAAGTATAGCTAAATCTGGGAGTAGTGGGAAATACAATAATAATAGACTAATTACAATATAAGTAGGTATTATAATGACATCCCAAATAATAGGTGATTGCATTCTACCATGAATAAATAAATACAATAATCTATCCGGTCTTCCCATATCGATCATAATGGTGATACCAGCCATAATTATTGATGCCAAAGAAATTATTTCAGCAATTCTCACAATAGGTGTTCTCCAGGAATTGTTGGTTAGTCTTAAAACTGCCACCGTCACGGTGCCAACAAAACTGGTTGCCACAAAAAAAACAAAATTGGAAATATAAATTCCCCACAAAGCATAATCGTTCATATTGGTTACCACTTGTCCCTGTATTATCTGATCAACATATGCGATAATTCCAATAACACTGAATATTATTAGTGTCCAAGTCCAAATAATACCTGCCTTACCAAATTTTCTTGGTGCTAAATCGTTCATTAATTGGTCAGAAACTTTCATGATCATTCTGGTTTATCAACTGATTTAAAATCCGTGAAATCTTTCAATCCATCTTCAAAATCAACCAATCTGTCAACCGGAGGTAAATAAAATACGCTCGGTTTTGTACCTAAACCTTCCATTAACCGATAGCCATGCTTATCTTCTAAAAGTTTACTCAGGCGTACCGATTCTTCTCCATTGGTTACGGTATCCTCATATTTATCCCCAAAATAAAAAACGCCATTGGGGCAAGCGGTAACACAGTGGGGTAATATGTTTTCCTTAATTGTATGTGGACAAAAATCGCACTTATCAACCGTTCCCTTCACGCTTGGCATACCCGTATACTCAATGGAGTTGTGTTCACGATGTTCCATTTCCATATTCATGGTAATTTCACTTGTGCCACCATATTCAGGTTCACTCCAATTAAAAACCCTTGTAGAATAAGGGCATGCAGCCATACAGAAACGGCATCCAATACAACGCTCGTTATCAATCAAAACCAGGCCGTCCCTTCTTTTGAATGTGGCATCGACCGGGCAAACAGTCACACAGGCCGGATGATCACAATGCATACAAGTAGTGGGCATCCAATAAGGTGCAGTATCTTCATCTTCCTGCATTTTATACACTTTGAGCCATGCATGTTCTCCTGTAATATAGTGGTGTTTATTGCAGGCAACTTGGCATTTTAAAGCATTTTTACACTTCGCGAGATCTATGACCATGACAAATTTTCTATTTGGCATACCCTCTCGTAAATTGTATTTCTTATCTTGATCTTGGGAGTGTTTAACTTCAACAACTTCGGATGAATCAACTTGGATCAATGTTCCATCAGTAGTCATCAATTCCATTGTTTCACCTGCACTGATATTCGTTTTTGCGTGTAATTTAGCAGCAATTTTTGATAGGCCAATGCCACCAATAACTGTAGCAAGGCCCAATTTTACCCCATCATAAAGAAAATAACGCCTAGAATTCTTATTGTTATCTTCCATGATGCATCAGAATTAATTGTTATTACATTTTTTTGCCTAGCCAGTTAAGAAATGAAGTATTAGAAATATTTTTCTTGATAATTTTTGATTTTTTTATCGTACTAACTTTAACTTTTACAGCAGTACCATCAGGTTTTAATAAGGTTTGGTATTCTTCTTCTTTAGGAATGGATATGTAGTTGGGGCAAGATTTGCTAAATCCAAGAAAAGGTATTAGTAAGGTGCTTCCCAAGATAGGTAGAATGCCTCTTCTAGATATGTGTTCGCCTTTTCTAGATTTATTGGCCATGGGATTATTATTTAAAGCAGTAAAACAAAATAAATTTTGGTCTTTACTATTTTGTTTTACTGCTCAGGTTTATTCATATATAAATTAAAAATTATAGTTTCTAGTAATATTGAATCCAATCAAGATATCCGTACCTCCATTAAAAA
>CBDUKE010000003.1:0-62094 GCA_965367725.1 uncultured Maribacter sp.
ATCGACGTGGATGAAGGAGGGATTGGTTCTCCAACTTTGGAGAATAATGTCCAAGAGGTAATAAACGCAATTGCACCCATTACTTCGAAAGCGGCCCGAATTTTTTATCCACCTTCAATAGCAGTTGATGCATCAGCCAATGGTACGTTCACAATAGATTTATATCAAGAATATATTGATCAGTACGGATCACCTACTGTAGGAAGTACAAGTGCCCCTGCTGCTTTACCTACTTATGGTAGAACGGAGTTGTACTATTATGTTACATATGCAGATACAAGTGTATTTGGTAATGGCACTACAGTTCTAAATATGTCAATAGATGACAATGGTAATCTATCATATGAGGTATTTAATCAGCCAGCCGATTACAACTCCTTGATCAATGTAGTTTTCGTAGTAAAATAATTAAGCAAAAAAACAGCCTAAATCAGTTTGAGATTCCATCCTACATATAAAATCCTATTCCTCAGTATTGTTTTTACTTTACTGGGGATTACTGCATCTAACGCCCAGTTTTTGCTTCAGGCTCCAAATAGCACAGATGAGAATAACTATCGATGGTATGAGGCTTCGGATACTGCAACAGTTTTAGGAACCGATTTCTTTTATGAAGTAACAACCCCTGGTATTTATTTCGCTACCTATGATGGTACGCTTTGTGGCTCTAATGCCACTGGCTATTTTATTGTAACCAATTGTAATTCCCCTGATAATGAGGTTACTCTCGACATTACAGCCAATGTTCCATCTGGAGCAACGGTGATTTGGAATCCGCCTCTTGGTGGTATCCAAACACGTCCGGTGGTAACATCTTCGCTTAGTGTTGTAAAATATACGGCAACGGTGACCAAAGCGGGCAACGATTTTAATTTGCCCAATTTTACGGTGGTTTGTATTGATCAATCGGCAATCTTGGTAGATGATGTGGTTACAACCGATGAGGATGTACCTGTGATAGTTGATATATATGCGAATGATTCAGATTTACCTACAACTGGGGCTTTGACCACAACCAACCCTACGAATGGGGTAATAACCATAAATGAAAACGGAACTCCAAATAATCCAACAGACGATGTAGTTATTTATACTCCAAATCCTAATTATAATGGTCCAGATTCTTTTGATTACACGGTTTGTAATTCTTCCGGGGATTGTAGTACGGCTTCGGTCACTATAAACGTATTGCCAATTATTGATGCCATTGATGATTCAGTTGCTACTGATGAAAATGCACCGGTCAACGTTTATATTTTCAACAACGATAATGATTTTTCCTCACTCACAACGATAACAAATACGATGCCATCTGATGGGATAGTAACAATAAATGATAATGGTACACCGGCTACTAGAGTTGATGATAATATAACATATACCCCTAACCCAGGATTTATTGGCACAGATATTTTCACCTATACGATTTGTGATAACCTTTCAAATTGCAGCACGGCGACTATTACCGTAGTTGTGAACCCCATGGGTGCAGATCTTGATACCGATAATGATGGTATCGTTGATAGTTTTGAAGATCTTGACATTGATGGTGACGGAGACCCGTCCACTAACCCAACAGATACCGATGGTGACGGTTATGCCGATTATTTGGATATTGATAGTGATAATGATGGTATCCCAGATAATGTTGAAGCCCAGACCACAGAAGACTATGTGGCTCCTAGCGGTCAAGACACCAATGGCAACGGATTGGATGATATTTATGAGCTTACTTCATTGGGAATATTCCCAGTTGATACTGATGGGGATAATATGCCAGATTACTTGGATGATGATAGTGATAATGACAATGTACCTGATAGTATTGAAGGGCATGACCAAGATCATGATGGTATTGCTGATGTTCTTTTCATAGGATCGGATAAAGATGATGACGGTCTCGATGATGGTTATGAGGGCTATACTACAATTGATGCCGATGTAAATGATGAAATGGATGATCCATTTGATAATTTACCAAATACAGATGGTGATGATGAATCCGATTACAGGGATACCAATGATGATGATGATTCATTAATGACCATTGATGAAGATTTAAATGGTGATGGTGACTATTCAAATGATGATTCTGATGGCGATGGCACACCTGATTATCTGCAACCAAATATCATCTATGACGAAGTAGAGGTCTTTAATGTCATTACTCCTAACGGTGATGGTGTTCATGATGTATTGGTCATAAGCGGTTTGGATGAAAACCCGAACAATACCCTCAAAATTTTCAATAGGTGGGGTGTATTGGTCTATACTACCAAAGCTTACAACACTGAAGGAAATGTATTTGACGGCACCTCTGAAGGTAGAGTTACTGTTAGCCAAGACAATAAACTCCCAGTTGGTACCTATTTCTATATTTTGGATTATGAAGTATCTACGGGAGAATCAAAATCAATTTCAGGTTATATATATATAAACAGATGATACCAAAAAAAGCTTCTTTTCGAAATATAGTTTCAATTAATCAAATTATAATTGTACTGGGCTTTGGTGTCATGTTTTTCACCAATGACCTTTTAGCACAACAAGACGCGCAATATACCCAGTATATGTACAATACGGTAAGTGTTAACCCAGGTTATGCAGGTTCAAGAGGCCATTTGAGTGTGGCCGCACTTCATAGATCCCAGTGGGTAGGTTTAGATGGTGCACCCGTAACACAAACCATAAATTTTCATAGTCCAGTAGGGTATAATGGTGTTGGACTCGGTACATCTATAGTGAATGATAAAATTGGACCTACCTCTGAAACTTATTTTGATATCGATTTTTCGTATACTGTAAAAACCTCTGATGAGGGTAGGTTGAGTTTTGGACTTAAAGCCAGTGCCCATTTATTGGATATACGATTCTCAGAATTAAATCAGTTTGCCCCGGATCAAACTTTAGAACAGGATATCGACAATAAATTTTCACCAAATTTTGGAGCGGGCATTTATTATCGTACCGATAAATTCTATGCAGGTCTATCGGTTCCAAGATTTTTGCAAACTTCGCATTTTGATGAATCTTCATTGTCCACGGCACAAGAGGAAATGAACTTTTATTTTATAACCGGGTATGTGTTTGAAATGAATCCTTTATTAAAGTTTAAGCCAACAGTACTGGCAAAAGTGGTAGAAGGGGCACCATTACAAATTGATCTATCCGCGAATTTTATGTTGAATGACATATTCATCCTAGGTGCGGCCTATCGTTGGGATGCTGCTATTAGTGGCATGGTTGGGTTTCAGTTGAACGAGTCGTTTTTAATAGGAATGGCCTATGACAAAGAAATAACTGAATTGGGTAATGCCACATTCAACAATGGTTCATTTGAAGTCATTCTTCGTTATGATTTTATCAAAACCAAAGGTTCCCTGAAGTCGCCTAGATTCTTCTAGCGTATTTTCATTAATTCTTCCATCAATTTTTTTTATCATTGGCTTAACTTAAAAGTTGGTCAAAGGTCTTATTTTTACATAATGAAGGAAGAAGAAGTAATCTTGGTAAATACCCTTGACGTACAGATAGGTACCATGCCGAAAATGGAAGCACATGAAAAAGCACTTTTGCATAGGGCTTTTTCTGTCTTTATAATGAATGATAAAGGAGAAACCATGCTTCAACAGAGAGCGGCGCACAAGTATCATTCCCCATTTTTATGGACGAATACCTGTTGCAGTCATCAAAGGGTTGGTGAAACCAATATTCAAGCTGGCAAAAGAAGATTGAATGAGGAAATGGGTTTTACAGTTGATCTCAAAGAACTTTTTAATTTCATTTATAAGGCCCCTTTTGATAACGGGTTAACCGAGCATGAATTAGATCATGTAATGATGGGTTACTACAATGGTGATCCAAAGATCAACCCTGATGAAGTTGCTGATTTTAAATGGATGAGGCCCGAGGATGTTAAAAATGACATTGCGGAACATCCTGAAAAATACACCGTTTGGTTTAAGATTATCTTTGAAAAATTCTATGAACATTTAATTTCAAATAAGGCACATGAAAGTTAAGGTAAGCAGAAAGGCACATTTTAATGCAGCACATAGATTGTTTCGACCCGATTGGGATGATGCCAAGAACAGTGCTGTTTTTGGTAAGTGTAACAATCCAAATTATCATGGTCATAATTATGATTTAGTGGTGAGTGTTACTGGTGAAATCGATGAGGAAACTGGATTTGTGATGGACATGAAGGTATTGAAGGAACTTATTAAAGATAAGATTGAAGATGCGCTCGACCATAAAAACCTTAATCTTGAGGTCCCCGAGTTAAAAAATTTAAATCCAACGGCAGAAAATATTGCAGTAGTGATTTGGAACAAATTAAGACCTCATATTGGAGCCTCCAAAGAATTGGAAGTGGTACTCTACGAAACCCCAAGGAATTTTGTATCCTATTCCGGGGAGAAATAAAATTAAAGGACTTCCCTGTCAATTCAATAACTAAATATTAAAATCAGAATGAAACTATACCCCTTAAAATTCAGGCCTATTTTAAAAGAACGCCTCTGGGGTGGTACCAAACTCAGGGATGTCTTGGGGAAACCTAGTGAGAGCGATATCACTGGTGAAAGTTGGGAGCTTTCTGGGGTTAAGGGAGATGTTTCCATGGTTGCCAACGGATCGTTTTCAGGGACTTCACTTCAAGAAATCATTGATAAGTGGCCTGAGGAATTATTGGGAAAAGGGGTGGTAGAAAGATTTGGTAAGGAGTTTCCCATTCTAATAAAATTCATAGATGCTAAACAAGATTTGTCCATTCAATTACACCCTAATGATGCATTGGCAAAAGAGCGACATAATTCTTTTGGTAAGACCGAAATGTGGTATGTGATGGATGCTGACAAAGGGGCAAATCTTATTGTAGGCTTCAACAAAGATGTAACCAAGGAAGAGTATTCTGAAAGTTTAAAGAAGGATGCTTTATTGGACTTGTTGAATTACGAATCTGTAAAAGAGGGCGATACTTTTTTTATTAATACTGGAAAGATCCATGCTATTGGAGCAGGAGTATTGTTGGCCGAAATACAGCAGACTTCTGATGTTACCTATCGGGTTTTCGATTTTAACAGACGGGATAAAAATGGGAATCTAAGGGAATTACATACAGAGATGGCTTTGGATGCCATGGATTATGATAAAAAAGATGATTTTAAGGTAACTTATGATGCGCATATGAATACGGTTAATGCGATGGTGGATTGTCCTTATTTTAAAACCAATTTCATGCATCTTACAAAGAACTCGAGTCTAGCAGTTTCGGAAAGGGATTCTTTCACTATATATATGTGCGTAGGCGGTACTGCCGAAATCAGTTCCGATACCGGTTCTGTAATGATTCAAAAAGGGGAAACGGTATTAATGCCAGCTAATTCAAAAACGATTACTATCAATACAACCGAAGCCAAACTATTGGAAGTTACCGTTTAAAACCAAAAATTTATGTGTTTCCTTGAATGACAGGAAATTAAAAAGATTACTTTTGCACAAAATATTTCAACAATGGCAAGTATAAGAGATTTAAAAAAAGATATAAATTTTGTTTTAGGGGATGTTATTGAAGCTGTTTACATTGTAGAGGCCGCCAATAACAAGCAAGATTCCAAAGAAGGTGCGAAAATCATTGATTCTGCAATTGAGACATTCGATGATTTAATCGGAAAAGTGAATGATAAAAAGGTCGATAACAAGAAGGCGCATTTGAACAAAGTTCGTGAGGAATTGGAAAAAAAGGCTACTTCCTTAGTAGAACAATTGAATAAACTGGGATAAGCCTCAAATAGTTAGATTTAAAAAAACATCCCGCCTAGGCGGGATGTTTTTTTTTAATTGGTTTTCTTAAGTGCTAAGAAATTCTTTAGTGCCTTTCCGTACTTTGAACTGGCGACTTCTGGTGTCAATGAATTGTTTATTGAGTCTAAATATTTGATATTGGCATCGGATACTTCGGTCAAGGCAATATAAGGTGCAACATAGGAGTCCTTGTTATTAAGTGCAAAATTTAATGCGTACAAATAACTTCGCTGCATATTTTTGTTCGTTAGTTTTTGGATAGAATCCCATTGAAGTGAATCAATTGGCACTTCACTGTTGGATGCACTTTGCATTATTTCAATACTACGCTTATTGAATTTGGACATGTTTTTACGGTATTCCTCAAGTTTCTTTTGGGTAGCCGAACCTTCTATTTTAACATTGGTATCAAATGTATTCCAACTTGTGTTTATTGTAATATTCCCAGCTTCTCCAAAAAATGTAATCCTATCATTAATATCATTATTGTCTTTTTTATCGAGGTATAGATAAAAAATATCAGGACTCTCTAATTTGGTTTTGAATGAAAATTCACCATTTCCGTTTATCTCCAAAGAATCAATTGTCACCAAAGTTGAATCTGGCACGTGCTGCAAATATAAAGTACCTTTCTTAAGTCCTTTTACCTTACCGGTAACGAACATGGTATTGGCGGTATCCTCAGAACATGAGATTAAAAAAAGCGTAATAAAACTAAAAAAGAAAATGTGCTTCATCTATAAAAATTTCATTGACCATTGTGCTATGTTTTATCTATCGATTAGCATAGGCCATTTTTAATTAAATACCCATTATGGGTTTTCATCCAATAATTTTGTTGGGCAAATATCAATAAACTTTACTTAATTCTAAACATTTGCAGCAACTTCCATAAGAAGTCCACATATATAAGCCCCCGCAGTACCAACAACATAACCCAAAACAGCCAAAAGAATGCCTACGGAAGTCAGGGAAGGATGAAATTCGGCAGCAACAATAGGAGCAGAAGCGGCGCCTCCAACATTAGCTTGACTGCCTACAGCCAAGAAAAAGAAGGGTGCTTTGATCATTTTGGCAACCAAAATGAGTAAGCCTGCATGAATGGATATCCATATGATGCCCACAGCTATAAGACCGGGGTTTTCCAGAAATCTTCCCAAATCCATTTTCATACCAATGGTAGCTACAAGAATATAAATAAACAATCCGCCAATCTTACTTGCGCCGGCACCTTCATAATTTTTAGCTTTCGTAAATGATAGCATTATACCGGCCATAGTTGCGAAAACGACCATCCATAAAAATTTGGAACCTAAAGAAGAGAGGGCTTTTTCTTTATTTCTAATGACTTCGAAATTATTTTCCAAGAATTCGGCAAAATGATGGGACAAATAATGGGACAGACCAACAGCGAAAAAAGCAAGACAAAGTAGAATGATATAGTCATGCAAAGTGGTAACCCTGGTAATTTTTTCAGTATGGGCCGTTACTTTGGCCTTTAAGATTTCAATGGAAGAATTATCGGCCTTTAACCATTTGTCAATACGGTCAGATTTTCCTATACCCAACAATATAATGGCCATCCATAGATTGGCAACAACAATATCAATTAAAACCATATCCCCGAATTTCTTGGGATTGAACTGAAATACCTCTAACATGGCTGCCTGGTTGGCACCCCCACCGATCCAACTCCCTGCAATGGTAGTCAGGCCTCGCCAAACAGCATCAAAGCCAACTCCGCCTACAGTTTCAGGTGAAAATATGGAGACGATAAGAATAGCAATTGGTCCGCCAATAATAATCCCCACAGTACCTGTCAGAAACATAATTAGCGCCTTGGAACCTAGATTCATTATTGCCTTAAGGTCTATACTCAATGTCATAAGAACAAGTGCGGCTGGCAATAAGTAACGACTTGCGATATAATAAAGATTAGAACTCTCTTCAGAAATAAGACCTGTACTTGTCAAAATCGCCGGAAGCATATAACACATTAACAAGGTTGGAATAATGGTATAGAATTTTTTCCAGAAACCTTTCTTAATGGAGGAAGTATAAAAGACAAAACCTAAACACAGACATAATAATCCAAAAATTACCGTGTCTTCTGAAAGTGGAAGTTGATTCATTACCAATTTTTAAGCATTGGTTTCAAATATAGTTAAATAATGAAATGTTGCTTCAGAAAATGCGCAACACCTTCTTCAGTGTTATTTAAAGTTATATGATTTGCTATTGACTTAACTTCTTCACGGGCGTTGCCAACTGCTACACTACAAGCGACATGGCTTAACATTTCGACATCGTTATAATTATCGCCAAAGGCAATAACTTCATTTAGTGTGTCATTCCCATTGAGAAGTATCTCAATTGCAGAAAGTTTAGAAATAGCTTTTGGAGTGACCTCTATTAAAGTGTCATTGGACCTATAGATATTCATCTCAAAAGTAAATTTAGATTCAAGATGGGGTGTGATGCTATCAATGGTCTCTTGGGTACCCATAAGCATTATTTTGTGGGCCCCGACATTTCTTTCGCGCCAGTCGATTATGGTTTCATAGGTATTCCGATATATGGGTGTCGCCTTGGTATGATGTATCTCCTTGGAGACTCTTTCCGAAATTTCTTCGGCATACCACTCGTCTTTGTAATAAAGCCCAAGTTTTATGCCATAAGTCTGTGTTAGCTCAAATAATGACAAAATTGTTGCGGTCCCAATAAAAATGGAATAGACTTCTTTTTCATTATCAAGAACCAAAGCACCATTATAACAAATTATCGGTTCCTTTTCAATACCAAGATCTCTTTGGATATAGCGCATGGCCTTGGGCATTCTGGCAGATACCAATATTATTTTTGTCGTTGGTTTAATTCGTTGGATTTCTGATATCGTGAAGGCGGAAACATCACTTTTGGTTGATAGCAAGGTACCATCCAAATCCGCACATAATATTTTATAATTCATTCTAGATATTCAACCAATAGGTGAGTTTAAGATTTATTGATCTTGACCTAGGGCCAAAGGAGTCGACAAAATAATTGTCGTTATATACCAAATACAAATCCGATAATGGTGCAAATCGCCATTGCAACCTAGAATTGAAGCCCAGATTATCTTGTTGTGTACTATATTGTATCAAGGTTGACCAAAAGAGCGACTTGTTGAAGGTGACATCAATTTTTGGACTAATAAGCCATAAATCCGCACTTGAATAGGGTTGGGGCAATTCTAACTTGTTGTAATCGAAAAGTAAGGAAATGAATACCTTCGGTTGAAAACGATAGGTCATCCTGCCTCGAACAGAGAACCTTTTGCCGTTAAAAAATCGCCCTATTTCAGATTCGGCACTATAGGCGAATATTTTTCTACTATCGGATCTGTATTCAAAATCCAAGCTGTTATAATGATATCCGAAATTACCAGGTAAGGCAATGGCATCATCTTTTCCCGTAGGTTCAAAATCTTCAGTTAGGTAAGTGAATCTATTGTTGAAACGTGCACTGACATTTGAAAAATTCTTGAAACGAGCTTCCCATGACCCACTGAATGTATAGTCTGTTTTTTTAAAATCCAAGCTCGGGCTCCAATTAAAAAATGGTAAGAACTGAAAACTATGGTTATTCAAAACCCCTTTTTTTGGCCAAAAAACCCTTTCTATTCTAACAAAACTTTTTAAGATATCGGTTCTTCTAACAAAACCTAGATCTGAGCGAAAATCTTCTCCGACATAAATCAATTTGGAATAAATATTATAGTGTCTTGAATTATAACCGATTGATCCTCCTGTTGAGAGGTCTTTACCACCAGAATCAGGTTCAAAGGATTTTTGAACAAAGACTTTACCATTCCAAATATTGTCTTTTGATATTAAGTTGTAATCCAGACCTAATACTCTATTAAATTTATCTTCCTCGGCCAAGAAATCATAATCCTTAATGGCCTGCCTATTGATAAAAAACATCCCAATATTTGATCTGGCAAAGACCCGTTGTTGAAGGGCAAACATGGTATTATTATTGGAGGCAATTTCGTTGGCCTCATCTGCCTCTGTCAGTATATTCATTAGTCCTAATCGAAGGTCTTTATTTAATTTGCCACTTAATCGCAGTCCCCCAATTATTTTGTTTTCTATTGAATTATCATCGATATCCGTAGCGATACCTATACGCCTTGAAAAAAATGGATTCGCATCCCGAAAATCACCAAAACTGCCAAAGAGATCACTATTATCAACAAAGAATTGTCGCTTTTCAGGCAATGAAACTTCGAAACGTGTAAGATTGGTCACCTGATTATCAACCTCCACTTGGGAGAAATCAGGATTAACAGTAATATCGAGATTCATGCTATTACCTATGGCAAATTTAGCATCACCACCGACCTTGACATTATCAAAGCCTTCATTTGTTTCGAAATCTTTTTGGGATATTGCGTTTATGTAGGGTATAATAGCTATTGGCGAGCGTGATTTTCCCAAAGGTCTTTCAAAAATCATATCACCCATGAAGGTCATTCCAAAGACATTTTGGTTTTGGGGTATTTTCATCCATGCACTTGTCTCATTCGATTGCGTATCAAAACGATAGCTGTTAAAGCCCCATTTGGTCTCACCTTCCTTGAATTTGAAAGCAGTTAAGGGAATAATAAGCTCTGAGGTATAATAATCATCGTAAATTTTAGAATCTCCTTTCCACTTGGTATCCCAAGACATCGTAAATCCCCTCATATTATTACCACCCCCAGATAACAGGCCTTCCCTACGCACACCAAAGGGATTGATTCCAAATAAAAAGGCATTGGTGCCGTCATTGAAGGTATCAAACAACAAAGTGATATTATCACTGTCACCGGCCCTGAAATCACGTTTTAATGTTTGAACCATGTAGTTTTTACCTGCTGTTTTTACCGTAATTCCTATGTAGAGGTTTTTATCGTCATACAGCATCTTAATATCTGATTGTTGGCTGGCTAGAATTGAATTATTCGGAAAATGTTCCCAAAATTCATGGGCGCTCTCGGCACTCTCCCATATGGCTTCTTCTAAAATACCATCAGGGATGATATTCACGCCTTCTGATATATATTTTACAGTAAAGTTTTTATTTTGTTCTTGCGAGTAAGAAAATATCGATGATAGTATAAGTGTGAGGGCACACAGGAATCTGGTCATTTGTGATGGAATTAGCTGGCATTAAAATTAAGGGTTTAATGCGTTAAAAAAACCCTAAAGTTTCAATCTTCCCATGAAGAGGTATTGTTTTTATTATTAAATATTCAACCAATAGCTTAATTTCAGATTTATGGAACGATAACGGGGAGAAAATTGATTTACAAAATAGTTGTCATTATAAACAATGAATAAATCAGATAAGGGCGCAAAACGCCACTGCAAGCGAGAATTAATGCCCAAATTGTCGCTTTGATTACTGTATTGTACAAGGGTTGACCAGAATAGCGATTTGCTAAATGTAATTTCTACCTTAGGGCTGATTAACCATAAATCGGCACTTGGATAGGGATTGGGCAATGAAATTTTATTATAATTAACGGCCAAAGAAATTTGTGCTTTGGGTTGCAATCGTAAGAAGACTGTACCTTCAATTGAAAAGATGTCACCGTTGAAAAAGCTACCGAACTTTGACCTACCCATAAGGGAAAGCATTTTGGCTGAATTTGACATATATTCCAAGTTTACAGTATTAAAGTGGTAACCTGTATTATTAGGTAGGGGTATGCCACCATCTGTGTCCGTGGGGTCGAATTCATCAGTGTCCGTAAGAAAAGTGTAACTATTGGTAAAACCTATACCGAGCTCGGACTGGTCTTGAAAGCCGATTTTACTTGTAAACATGATATCATGATCCGTCTTTTTGTAATCCAAATTAGGTCGCCAAGTCACGATTGGAAAAAGTTCAAAACTGTACGAATTGATGGCGCTACTTTTGGGCCAGAAGACCCGTTCGAAAGAGGTGGCTGATTTTAAAACATCGGTTCGTGGTATAAAACCAAGATCAGAGGTAAAATCTTCATTGATATAGGCGAGATCACTGAATACATTAAAAAACCTTGATCTGCGGGATAAAAATGCTCCTGCGGAATAGTTGCCTTCTTTATCGCCCGGCTGAAACGATTTATGCGTATAAAATTTGCCAATCCATCGATTGTTCCTTGATGCAAGATTATAGTCAATACCAATTACGCGATTATATTCTTCCTCACGTTCGATAAAATCATAATCCTTAAAAGACTCCCTATTAATGAAGAACATGCCGACATTGGACCGTGCAAATACTTTTTTTTGAATGGCCAACATGGTATTGTTGTTCGATGCGATTTGGTTTTCAAGGTCCTCATCGGTCTGTATGCTCAATACCCCCAACCGCCAATTTTCATTCAATTTTCCACTGAGCCGAACACCGCCTTTGATTCTGTTTTCTATGGTATTATCTGCTGTATCTTGGGCAATTCCGATACGTCTTGAAAAAAACGGATTGGCATCCCTACTGCCACCAAAACTTCCGAACAGATCACTATTGTCAATGAAGAACTGTCGCTTTTCTGGCAGTGATATCTCAAAACGGGTTAGATTGGTGATGATTGCATCGACTTCTACATTTGAAAAATCAGGGTTAATGGTCACATCTAAATTCATTCCATTACCGATAGATATTTTCGCATCACCACCCACTTTGAGGTTTGTATCAACTACCCCAGAATCAAAGTCCTTCTCGGTGATGGCATTAACATACGGAATCAAGGCCAAAGGTGTTTTGGATTTACTCAGCGGTTTTTCAAAATGCATATCGCCCATAAAGGCCAGGCTCACAAGAAACTGCCCTTGAGGAACACGATGCCAGGTGCTACGTTCGTTCGTCTGCATATCGAATCTGTAGCTTTGAAAACGCCATTTGGTCTCACCATCCTTGAATTTAAATGAAGTCAAGGGTATGGCCATCTCTGAGGTGTAATAGTCCCCATGTATCTTGGATTCGCCTTTCCATTTGACATCCCATGAGTCGTTAAAACCCCTTAAATCCGATCCACCGCCTGAGATCAAAACCTCCCGGCGAACACCATAGGGGTTAATACCGAATAAAAAGGCATTGGTACCGTCATTAAAGGTGTCGAAAACCAGACTCATACTATCCCCATTACTTGCCCGAAAGTCCCTTTTTAATGATGGGGTTATCCAATTGCTACCAATTGATTTTACGGTAAGACCAATATAGAGATGGGTATCGCTGACCACCATTTTTATCTCAGTGGGTTGTTCGGCAAGTACCGAATCGGTTGGAAAATATTGCTGAAAGTCACGAGGGCCATCGGCGGTTTCCCAAAAGGGTTCATCAAGAATTCCGTCAATTGCGGGAAGTTCTGTAACGTATTTTACCGTAAAGGCTTTAGTGTTGGTTTGACAGAGAATAGGGGTTGCAAAAAGAAAGAGATATACTGCGAAAAAAGCTCTTGTCATTGGACTTTGGATTGGTGGATGACCAAATTTAAGTGTTTAAATGGTTAAATTAATCCTAAATATACTATTATTGGTCTCCCTTCTTTTTAGGCTCTCGTTTTGCCTCTTTCAAACTTTTCAGGAGCATCCATTCTATTTGGCCATTGGTACTGCGAAATTCATCTGCAGCCCATTTTTCAATGGCTTTCAGCATTTCTTCATTCATACGTAATGCAAATGCTTTCTTTTTGCTCATGATCCTGATTTAAAATACCGCTGGATAATTTGTTTGGCTTCATCCTCTTTTTGAGTACCAAATAATATTTTTTTACCTGATTTAAGTTCAACTTGAATTCCTTTGTTCCCTTTGACATTAAAAGCGCTGCCTTTTCCGAACGAAGTTCGATATCCCCATCCACCATATTCCATAATGGGGTTATAGGTTCTAACATAACAATTTTGAATAGCTGTCCAGGCTATTTTTTTAGTAGAAAAATGGAAGGGTAAGAATTGATATTGGATTCCCCTCTCATCTATTTCTGTTTTCAATTTTAAAAAATAAAATAATATCAGAATAGGGAATATCGATACAATTACGATGAGTTGGCCATAGGAATCATTGGGACCAACATTGCCTACCGCCTCAATACTGAAAAACCACTGATAAATAGAATATCCTACAAAGAATATAAGGCCTAGGAATATTAATTTCAACCACCATTGATCAAAGCGTTGTGTTTCATTAAAAACCCTCATTTTTAATGATTTAAAGTTCCAGCATTCACGATAGGGGAGGCATCTTTATCAGAACATAATACAACCATTAAGTTGCTTACCATGGCCGCTTTTCGTTCTTCATCCAAATCGACCAATCCTTTCTTTCCTAATTCTGCCAAGGCCATTTCAACCATGCTTACAGCACCTTCTACAATTTTATGTCTTGCAGCAACTATTGCAGTAGCTTGTTGTCGTTTGAGCATGGCATTGGCAATTTCCTGTGCATAAGCCAAATAACCTATCCGAGCTTCTAAAACCTCAATCCCAGCCATGGATAATCGTTCCTGAACCTCCTTCTCCAATGCTTCGCTAACCTCATTAACACTAGAGCGTAAGGTAATATCCTCAACGGTGCCATCGTCGGCAAAATTATCATAGGGATACATACTGGCCAATTTGCGAACAGCAGCGTCGGTCTGTACTCGGACAAAATTCTTGTAGTCATCAACATCAAAGGCGGCCTTATAGGTATTGCTTACTCGCCAGACTAAAATAGTGCTTATCATGACCGGGTTACCCAGTTTATCATTGACCTTTAATCGTTCACTGTCAAAATTAATAGCGCGCAATGAAATTTTCTTTTTTGTGTAAAGCGGATTAACCCAGAAAAGCCCATTCTTTTTGATGGTCCCAATATATTTGCCGAATAAAAGTAAGACCCTTGAACTATTGGGGTTTACCAAAACAAAACCTGGAATCATTAATATGGCTATGACAACGGTTACAACCGCCAAAAAGTTTGGAATACGAAAGAGGACTACCATTCCCCCGAAGAATAAAATCAAAAAGAATATGAGCATAATATATCCATTCATTGGCGTGGCATTTTTTTCTTGAGTCATGATTTTTGATTTTAGTGATATTAAAATGATATCATAAAGATATGATAATAAATTTTTATATTAAAATTTTTATCTGATTTATTACGCGAATCACTTTCTTGTCCTAAACCTTTTGGTTTTCTTTTTATTGGGGTTTTTAAAAAGACGCTTGAAGAATCCATCGCGCTTTATAGGTTCGCAGTCCAACTGCCTTAAAACTGAAGGCGCTGGTTTAGGAAAATGTGCCTTGGTAATATGGTTTAGGGACGCGTCTCTATTCATCTTTTGCATAAAAAGGGCAAAAAGTGGGAGTGCTGCATTGGCTCCTTGCCCTAAGCTCGTACTTCTAAATCCGATTTCATGATGGTCAAGCCCTACCCATGTAACGTGAACCAATTTCGGGGTTAAGGCCACAAACCAGGCATCCTTGTTGTTCTGGGTCGTACCGGTTTTACCGGCAATATCGTTTTTCAATTTGTAGGTAGAACGTATGCGAGAAGCCGTACCTTGATTAATGGTAGATTTCATCATTTCGAGCATAATTTCGCCTGTTTCTTTCGAAAATGCGCTGATTTTGGCCCTTTTTGGCTCAAATGTGGCCAAAACTGAATCTTTTTGATCCGTAATTGTCTTAATTAAATAGGGGAGTACTGCTTTTCCTCCATTTACATATCCGGCATAGGCGCCTGCCAGTTCGTTTACATATATTTCCCCTGTACCTAAAGCTAAAGAGGGTTGTTTGGGTAATTCTGAGAAAATACCCATATTTTTAGCTTGTACCAATACCTTATCGATTCCGGTTTTTTCAAGGACCTTTACCGCAACCGTATTGACCGAATTACTCAATGCCATCTCCATGGAATAATTAAGAAACTTTTCATCCTTGTTACCAGAATTACTCGGTGACCATCCTTTCATATTTTCATATTCCACCTCTTGCGCAGAAAAATAGGAACATGGTGAAATTCCGGCTTCCAGGGCGGCAGTATAGACAATGGGCTTGAAAGTAGAACCGACTTGTCTTTTGCTTTGGCTGACATGGTCATATTTAAATGTTTTATAGTCGATTCCCCCGATCCATGTGAGCACAGCTCCGGTTTTTGGGTCTATGGATAACGAACCTGTATTCAAAAATTTTAAATAGTGTTTTACACTGTCTAGGGGGCTAGCCTCAATTTTTTTATTTCCGTTCCAATCTGACAATTCCATCTTGCGTTTAATAGTCAAAGAATCCCAGGCCTCTTTATGGTTTAATCCATTTTTAATCAGTTTTTTATAATGAGGAGCGCTGCGTACTGCTTTTTCAATAATGTTTTTGTTGACTTTCCATGGTGCCTCGGTACCATAACTTTTTTCAAAACTTTTTTGAAGTGATTTCATATGCATTTTCATGGCATCCTCTGCCAATACTTGCATCTTATGGCTTAAAGTGGTATAGATTTTAAGTCCGGAGGTATAGATATTATAGCCATGGCCTTCTTCCTTTTGAGACCTACTCCATTTAACTAATTTTTTACGAACCTCTTCCCGAAAATAGGGGGCTATTCCAGCGGTATGATCAAACTCCTTATAATCCAGTCTTAAAGGAATTGCCATTAAACTATCTTTTTCTTCAGTGCTTAGAAATTCATTTTGATACATGGACTGTAACACCAGATTACGGCGATTTAAACTTTTCTTGGGAAATACCTTTGGATTGTAACTGTAAGTGGCCTTTAACATGCCAACCAGAACGGCGGTCTCTTCTATCGTGAGCAGTTTTGCTTTTTTATTGAAGAATTTCAAGGATGCGCTTTCAATACCAAAAGTATTACCACCAAAAGATACCGTATTCAAATAATGGGTGAGTATTTCTTCTTTGGTGTAGATATCCTCTAATCGCTTAGCGATAATCATTTCCTTGACCTTATTGACGGCCATGTTCGCTTTCTTTCGATTTTTTCTTGGATAGAGGTTTTTGGCCAGTTGCTGCGTTAATGTGCTTCCCCCACCTGAAGATTGATCCTGCATTAAAATGGTTTTTAGGGCCACTCTAAATAGACTGGGATAATCAATTCCTGAATGTTTATAATAACGCTGATCTTCTATCGCTATCAAAGCATTTAAAAGGTGCTCCGGAAATTCCTCGTAGGTAATAGGTTGGCGATCAAACAGATAAAATTTGCCAATCAATACACTGTCTGAAGTGTATACCTCAGACGCTCTTTGGTACTTAAAATTGGACAGTTCTTTTTTTCCTGGAATTTTGCCCCAAACCCCAAATCGCACACTGAATACAAAAATGGCCAACACCACGAATACTGCCAAGCACAAAATGACTGCAAACCTTGGTAAACGGCTTTTTGGGAATTTAAAATTCAAATCGAAAAATTTATCGCAATATCAAACTAAAATTTTAAAAAGACCTAAAACTTAACAAGGCTTTAAATAGCATTTGATTATTTTTGAAATAAATAGCAGATAATGAAAAAAGCACTATTCCTAATCTTTTTATCCATCCAATTTTCTTTTGGAAATTCTATTTTTTGGTCCAAAACAGGGCATAGGGCTATTGGTGAAGTTGCGCAGGAAGAACTTTCGGGTAAGACAAGACGAGCGATAGACAGATTGCTGGATGGGCAAAGTATTGCTTCAATCTCAAATTTTGCCGATGAGATAAAGGCCGATAGGCGCTTTAGGGAATTCAGTGCATGGCATTACGTGAATATTCCACCCGGTAAGGATTATGCCGATAGTGAACCCAGTAAGTATGGAGACTTGGTAGTTGGTATTCAGAAATGTATATCGATGGTGAAAAATGATAAGAACACGAAGGAAGACCGGGTTTTTTATCTTAAGATGCTCGTACATTTAATTGGGGATTTACACCAACCCATGCATGTGGGTAGGGTTGAAGACAAAGGCGGCAACGATATACAAGTACAATGGTTCGGTAGGGGAAGTAATTTACATAAGGTTTGGGATTCCAATATGATCAATGATTATGGTATGAGTTATACTGAATTGGCCACTTCGCTTCCGGAACTTGACAAACATCAAAAAAGGGCCATTCAAAATGGTAGTGTACTTGATTGGGTTGGGGAGTCACAAGAAATAGCCAATAAACTATATGAATCTGTTGAGGTAGGTGAGAAGCTGGCCTATAGCTATAGTTATACTTGGTGGGGTACCGTTGAAAACCAACTTCAAAAGGGCGGATTGCGTTTGGCCAAGGTACTTAACGAACTTTTTAAGTAATTGTGCATAGCAGTAATTAAACAATTAATTGTCTATTTAGGGAGTGGTTTTTGTCATTTTAACCTAAATATGGGAATATTATCGAAAACTAATACCTTGGCATAAGATCTGAAGTTATAGTATTGAAGTTATGCATGAGGACATTAGTGCAGTCACCCGAACGCTAAAGGCAGTGCTCAACTCGGAACAAGGGTATAAAAAAAATCGGTTATGGGCCGATTTTTTTTATTTCAATATCCTATAGGTCAAATTAATACGCTCTTTGATAGGTTTTGTGGTTTTCGGAATCTGATGCTGCCAATGATGCTGTGTACTACCCTTCATTAGCAATAAACTGCCATGTCCCAATACTATTTTGTGCTTAATCTTTGGATTTCTTTTATAGCGTAAATGAAAAGGTCGTTCCTCACCAAGGCTTAAGGAAGCAATAATAGGGTCTTGCCCCAATTCTTTTTCATCGTCAGCATGCCAACCATTGCTGTCGCTACCAGTTCTATATAGGTTCATCAGGCATGAATTGAACGCAATACAATCAATTGCTTCAATTTTATGCTTTATTTCCAATAGTTCCTTAGTGAAGGGTCTAGGTTGCATGGTAATATTGGAATATGAATATGATTTTAGACCATTGCCATAAAAAGCTGTCAATCTTGGTTGGGCATACACTTTGCCAAATACCTGGATGTCATCTTGTTGCCATGGAATGGTCTCTTTGAATAATTTAAAATACCGGGTCGCAACTTCAGAAGCTATAAAATCTGGATAATAGGTAATATTGCTATCAGGTAGATCAAGATGTTTTTTATCCTGAACCATTATTTTAGTATGGTTTTTAATTGCTTTCTATATTCCGAAGGATTTTGGCCTGTAAAAGCTTTGAATGACTTGTTAAAATGCGAAAAGTTATTGAATCCACATTCAAAGCAAACCTCGGTAATACTCTTGGTCTGTTCGTTTAATAATTTTGAAGCATGAACAAGCCGACGTTCGTTTACGAATTGTACGAATGTTTTATTGGTTACCTTTTTAAAATACCTGCAAAATGACGGTACTGTCATACTCACCATATCCGCTATTTCTATTAATGCAATATCCTCCTGAAAATTATTCTTCACATAATTGAATATAATATTGATACGGTCATTATCCTTTACTTCGGTTTCAAGTGAGAACCCTTCTCCATTCAAAACCTTGTATTCATCTGATAAAGCCAGTTCGTTTAGTATGTGCAGAATGGATAGAATACGTTCAAAATCATTCTGAAATTCAAGTTCCTCCATTTTATCCCCGAGGATTCGTTTGGTACTGCCTGAAAATGCTATACCACCTTTGGCAACTTCCAACAAATTTTGGATTTTTTTCATTTCTGGAATATCGAAGAACGTTTGCCCTAAAAAATCGGCTTTCATTTGTACCAAAATCTCATTTTTATTCCCAGTGAATTTATCCGTAAAACCACAATGAGGAAGATTACTTCCAATCAATATCAAATCACCATCCCTATAATATGATATATGACTGCCTATTCTTCTTTTACCAGCCCCCCCGTTTATATACACCAATTCAATCTCTGGATGGTAATGCCATGTAGTGTCAGTGTTTTTCTTGAACGCATCAAATTTTTGATACATATATGAGTGACCAAAGTTGGGTTCAATCGCCTCGAAAGCAGGTTTCTGTTTTATCATTCAATTGTAATTATTAATGTAAAGGTAATTTAGGCACCTATATCAATCCTCTGCAAAATTACCCAAAATATATTCTATATTACCTGTTAACATTATATTAACCTACTTAATAGTTAAAATAACACATAAATTGGAAAATCGTGATGTAGAATCAGCTTAATTCTTGCCGTAAGTTTGTCCTTTGAATTGATTAGTAATAATTAAATAAATAAACATGAGAGCAATACTAAACAAGATGCCGACAGAAGCAAGAAGGAATCCTTTTTTTTCAAGCTTTAAAGACAGTAAAAGAGTTCGCTGGGCAGCATATAGAAGTTATAATCGTTAATCACAGTATAAAAAAATAAGAATTTATCAATCATTAAATAAGTCATTAACCCTTAAACAAAAAATTATGAAAACAATTAAGAAATTTACAGTAGCAGTTATCCTAATGTTCAGTACAATTGGCAGTTTTGCCAACGATGAAATCACAAGAAGCATCTTCAAGGAAAAAGGGGATAAGGTATTTGTGAATCTTTACAATCTGGACAATGAAAAAGTAGAGATAAAAATTTATGATAGCCAAAATAGAGTAGTCTATACTGAAACAATAACAGATAGTTTACTTGTGAAGAAGGTCTTTAATTTTGAGACGGCCTTTGAGGATTCTTATACACTTGTTATCAAAAAACAAGGAGAAACCTACAAGAAGAATATTCTAGTTAATTAAATTGGTTTAAATAAATCTTAAATAGGAAGAGGGCGTGAGCCCTCTTTTTTATTTTCTTTATTTTTTTCGCTGCCCCCCCCATATATTCTGCTAACGAATGATTGTTGTTATCAATTTGGACGATATGCAACATTTTCCCTTTGACTTAAAACAACCAGTCTTATTTTTTGCCATTTGTGGAATTCAAAGAATTTTTTCCTAGAAAGTCAGTTTTCATTTGCACTACAATCCCACCTTTGTGGCTTTAAATTTATTGGTGAAACCACCTTGTCAAAATTACTACCAATCAACATCAAATCACCCACTGTACAACATGATATATGATTGCCTATGCTTCATTTGCCTAAGCAGCACTTAATTAAATCAATGCTACCTCTGGATGTAAATGCCAGAGATTACAATTGTTATATCTGGATGAATCCAATTAATGTTAACCGTATGATTGACCGAAATTGGTTCAATCTTCTAAAAAGTTGAATCCTGCTTATCATTTTTTTCAATTTAAAATGTAATGTCAAACAAGGTGCCTTTATCAATTCTCTTCAAAATTACCCAAAACATATTCTATATTACCCGTTAACATTATATTAACCTACGTAATAGTTAAAATAACATATTAATTGGAAAATTGTGATGTAGTTGGGCTTTGATTCTTGCGGTAAGTTTGTCTTGTAAATAATTCATTAATCCTAAAACAAAAAGTTATGAAAACAATTATGAAATTTACCGCAATCGTTGCCTTTATGTTGACTACAGTAGTTAGTATGGCAAAAGAACCAAAACTAAGCATCGTTTCTGAAAACGATATCAAGAGTTTAGTTTTTGAATTGGATTCACAATCCAAAGAAACAACAGTAAAATTTATTGATGCCAAAGACCATGTTATTTATTCGGAAAGTATTTCAGATAAGGTCTATATCAAAAAGTTTAATTTAAAAATGCTTGAAGATGGCATTTACTATATCCTGGCTGAGGATACTATGAGATCCATAGTTTATAAAATCAGTTTGAAAGGAAAAGTTGTAAAAATCGTTGAGAGAAAAGAAAATTCCAAGCCAGTGTTCAAAACACTTGAAGACAGGGTATTTCTTAATCTTTTAAACTTAGAAAAGAACAAAGTTGAAATTAAGGTTTATGACAGCTATAACAGAGTAGTTTTTAAACAAGACATTAAAGATGAAATGCTTGTTGAAAAAGCGTTCAATTTTGAAAAAGCCTTAGCAGATACTTACACTATTGTGGTAAAAAACAATAACGAGGTTTACTATAAGAACGTTGTTATTGAGTAAGTTGATTTTAGTAGAGTTGATTTAAAAAGAGGGGGCTGGAGAGCTCCCTTTTTTTGTCAGTATTGTAAATAGGTATAGGCCCAATACATTAGGCCAAATTGAAGGAGAATTCTTAAGATTAAAATCCATTTAGGAATACCGGCTGATGCTTGTTTACTTGACAACATATAAAAATGAACCGGTAGAAAAAAGATGAGCATTAAGATGATTGCGTAAACAGCAAGGTTTTTTGTTAGAGATAAACATAAACCAATACCCAGAAGAACTTCAGCTATACCGCTTAAACTTACCAATAATTTATGTTCAGGTAGATACCTAGGCATAATGCGCAGGTATGCTTTGGGTTTTACAAAATGCATTATTCCTGCTATGATGTACATTACGGCCATGAGGTATAAATGCCAAGGGGAGATCACGCTTTAAATGGTTTTAACGTTGGCTTATACTAAGCTTACTTGGTGAATTTAAAGAAATTTTTTTAAACGAGCTCTTTTGTATTCGGGCAACGATGGATTGTTGATGGCGAGTTTTACGATTTCCAAATCTTTTTCCTTTGCAAATAGCAGCTCATAAAATTGCTTAACGGTGAGGGTATTTTCTGATTTTTCAACCAAGATTAATTCATCATTCGTTTTGACTTCCCCTTCTTTCAATATTCGGACATAAGTTCCCGGAAAGCCATGGGCAATGAATTGCCCAAGAATTTCTTGGGTTCCAAAGCGTACTCCTAATTTATAACAAGGTTCCCTAGGCTGTGATACTTGAACTAAGGCACTGCCTATTTTAAAAATATCACCGATGCGCATATCGGCCTCATTAAGTCCTTTAACAGTTAAATTTTCTCCGAACATACCCCAATCCCATTCCAATCCGGGATACATTTTTTTCCAATGGGGATATTGGTCCGCTGAAAACAAATAACAGGCTTTATCGATGCCTGCATGGTGCTCTCTATCTATTACAGTATCTTTTAAAACAGCTATCTTGCCTAAAAATAAGGCCTCATTTGTTGGGTACTTAAAAATACCCGTTTGTTCTTCCTTACCGTTCCATTGAATAGTTGTGGGGTTGCCTATGTTGGTAGCGATTACTTTCATTCCTTAAAGATAGGAAACCAACATGTACAATTAGAATTTTCAAGATGACAATTCCATCGTGCCACTTTTTATAGTAAAATTCAGGAAAGTTATAGGTCTCGGGGGAAACTTCGTTTTGAACTTTCCTGAATTCGTGATTTAATGTGAAGTGGCTGGTTTTTATATTCGGTCATTTGAAAAAAGAGAATGTCTTCCCCTATGTTTTCCAAATCATATATGGCATGTTTCTGCTCATGTTCTAAAAATTCAGAATCTCCCTTCTCTAAATGCATTAGAATTATTTTTCCATCAGAAAACCTGGAAATTACCATGCCTTCAGAGGCAGCCATCCAGCAATAATCCAAAGTGATCTTTCGAAAAGGAAGTCGTTCTTTAGGCAATAACACAACTTCCCAAATACGTAGATAATCGTTTTCAAATAGTACTTTCTGACCTAGATCGGTACTAAATTCATTGTCTTTTAATTCCTTTAAATGGGAAGGATTCCATGTATTGAAATTTCCGCTATCATTTATAGCAACGTATTTAAGTATTTTGGCTTTTTGATTTTCTTTTTTCGTCATAACGGTTTATTTACAATATTCCGGACAATGTAGAATAAATGATTTTTTGAGTATAGCCTTGGTTTTTACTTAAAAAAAGGGGGAACTACCTACATCCGTGTTTGACAATTGAAACCTAGTTGATTAGCTTGTTTATATTCTCGAGAAAGCATAAACGATTAAAATCTGATTACATTATAGTCAATCTTATAACTCAAAGTTTCTATAAATATTTTTCGGGAACAAGTGAACGGGAGGGTAAATGAGTGTCAATATCGGAAATCAGAACGAACTAGCGATTTTATCACCCTATTTTGTGCCAAAATCAGGAATCAGGACTAAGGTCAATTAGCACTAATCAGGAATATGGAATAAAGGTTTACTGGGAATTTATTGGGATTGCGATTTCTATGATGCGAGCTTTTCCTTATAATCTTTCGGGGTTGTTCCAGTAACTTTTTTAAAGGCAGAGTAGAAGGCGCTTTTGCTATGAAAACCTACTTCCTTACCAATTCCCTCAATACTGAAATAGTCCGTAGATTGGTTGCTTAAAAGAATCACAGCTTTTTTTATGCGAAGTTGATTTACGTAGGAATTAAAGTTTTGCTTACTAATGGTATTAATGGCTGTTGACACAAGTTTTGGATGTACTTTTATTCCTTCGGCCAAATCAATAATGGTCAGTTCGGGATTGATAAAAATCTCTGAAACGGTCATATGTTTATCTATTTTGCCCATTAATTGTTCCAGTTTTTCTAGTGCTAGTTCATTGGGGCTATTTTGAGCCTCTTTCATGTCTTGTGAATTATCTGGGGCCCAATTTTTTGTTATCACTGAGCGTACTTTGCTTTGCATTATACCGAAGTAAGACACCCAATAAATAGCGATAAGATCCATTACAGAAAAGATGGTATTATCTTCTATTGATGTAGGGAAAGCATAAGCCATTATATGACTAAATATCGAGGTTGCTAAAAGATATATTAGAAAAAAGCGTGCCCAACGTAATTCTTTGGATTCTATATATGAGTAGGTGTTCTGCACCTCTATTTTATGCTTATAGAGCAATTTTAAATTCCATATACCAATAAACCAAGAATAGTAATTGCCTAGAACCCAAAAAATAAGCACATGCCATGTACTATCTTTAATGACCAGTTTTGTCTCTAATGGAAGCGAAAAAATAATCAGTTGAGCCAAAAATGATACAATTCCCGGATAGAGTAACCA
Organism: uncultured Maribacter sp.; assembly: GCA_965367725.1. GTDB lineage: Bacteria > Bacteroidota > Bacteroidia > Flavobacteriales > Flavobacteriaceae > Maribacter_A. The sequence continues at coordinate 24,653 of CBDUKE010000003.1, forward strand.
GTATTTCGTCTTGTTATTGGAAAACACAGAAACTTGTTGGGTGTAGAGGTAGAATAAGGGGAAGAGCAACCATGAAAAATTGAAAGGTAAAAGAAACAAATTTGGGATACTTTCTGATACTTTCGTATTTACAGATATCCAGGTGCCTAATTCCAAAGCGTATAATAATAAAAAGATTCCAAGGAAAAACGTACTCCTGTATTTACTCTTGGTCATGAATATAAGTAAGATACCTAAGGTCACACCTTGTACCAATCCTATCGCATCCAATATGATCTGGAAATTGAAATTTAAATTATCAATCATTTTTAGAGTTGATTTTTTTAATTATCCTACTTACGGCCTAGCATATAAAAAAGTTTAAAAATTTAATAAAAATAATTATTGCGACAAGTTTTCTTTGTATTTAGTAGGTGTTGTACCGGTAACTTTTTTAAAGGCCGAATAAAAAGCACTCTTACTATGAAAACCTACTTCTTTAGCTATACCCTCAATACTATAATAGTTTGAAGATAGGTCGGTCAATAGGGTCTTTGCTTTTTTTATGCGAAGCTGATTAATATAAGAATTAAAGTTTTGATTGAATATGGTATTGATACTGGCGGAAATTCGTTTAGGATGGATATTCAAATTTTCAGCCAAATCAATAATGGTGAGTTCGGTATTAACAAACGCTTCATTACTTTTCATAAACGAGTCTATGTGTTCCATTATCGCTTTAAGGTCTTCTTCCTTACTGATTTTCTTAGGGTTTATTTCAATAGCAAAAGTATCTATAGATGGAATACCAATTTCTTTTTTGCCAAGAAAGGCTAAAACATTACGCTGTATTATGCCATTGACCGCTATCCAATAAATGGCAATCAAATCAAAAACCGAAAAAATTATTTTAAAATAATAGTTTTCAGGTGCAGTATAATAAAGTATATGTATTACCACGGAAGTCGATAAACTGTAAATCAGAAAAATCCGCACCCATTCCAATACCTTGTGCTCTAGTTCTGAGAATGTATTCTGCACTTCGGTACTATGCTGGTTTAGTAGCTTCAAATTCCAGATACCTATTATCCATGAATAACTTATGCCCAGTATGGTGAAAACAAGTTCATGCCAAAAACTTTGGGCAATAGCCAGTTTTGTGGAATAGGGAAGGAAATAAATAACGAGTTGAAGCGCAAATGAGAGAATTCCTGGATAGAGTAACCAATATTTTATTTTTTGATCAGAAAATATTGATACTTTCTGTGTATATATAAAAAAGATGGGGAAAAGTAACCAGGAAAAATTAAAAGGTAAAAGAAACAATTCTGGGTAAATATGATCAATATGTAATCCTTTTGGAATAAAATTTACCAATTTTAAAGAAAACAGAAATAAAAATAACCCAAGAAAATAAGTACTCCTAAAGTGTTTATAATTCAATACTATTAACAAGACACCCAAGGTCATACCCTGTACTAATCCCAGGATATCCAATATGGACTGAAGGTTGTAATTAATTTCTACTGTCTCAATCAAAATTAATGGCTAGCAATTTTGTAAACAAGAGAATCAAGATACACAAGATTTTTTGTTTTAAAAAGTTTGAAGAAATAACTATTAAAAAAGGACCATTACCATTAATTTTTTAACAATAATGGAAAACCAAGGCAGATGCCTTGGTTTTTTTTGTATTCCCTTACTTTGAAATGTGTGATCCTATTCTTCTTTATCCAATTGCTTCGTTATAAAGAAACCAATTAAAAGGCCCGTACCCGCAAGTAGAAATATGGTGCCGGGCATTGCATAGAATGAGTCCCCTGCCAGGTTGTTTTGTAAGATACCGCCAATTACGATACCAGCTCCAATGCCCATTAGCAACAAGGCTAAATTTAAAACAAGCACTTTCCACACTGGGGCTGCCTTTTCACTTTTTCCCTTTACAAAAATACTAGCCTCGGCGCCTTTTTCAATAAGTGCCAAGCGTTCTTTGTTCCTTGTTGAAAAGTGAAGGTACGCTATGCCGAAAATGACGATGAACAAACTGATGAAAATAAATACTGGTCCTACCATGATCTGATTTTTTTTATACTGAAACCCCCGACACTTCGAGGCAGTACTGATTGATTAATAAACTCATTTGTTTTGTATGACGCCGGTTAATTGATTGTGGTTACACAAACTCGTGTTTTTTTCCTTATTTTATGTAACCAAGATCCTAATATACCCGTCAAATGTAGCAGATGAACCTTGAGCAAGACCAACCTTATATAGAAAGGACATTAAAAGGTGATATGAATGCCTTTACCGTGCTGGTAGATCGTTATAAGTATATGGTCTTTACTTTGGCAATGCGTATGGTCAAGAACAGGGAAGAAGCTGAAGAGATCGCACAGGATACCTTTTTAAAAGTGTATAAGGCCTTGGAAAGTTTTAAAGGAAGTTCTAAATTTTCAACTTGGGTATACAAAATTGCTTACTATAGAAGTTTGGACTATATCAAAAAACTAGGAAGAACTCCAATTTTAAGTCCAATTGAAGGTCTGGTTGAAAATAGTATGGTTGAAGAGGTTGGAATCATTGATCAATTAGAACAGATTGAGAAGAAGGGAGTCATTAAAGAAGCATTGCAATTATTGCCCGGTGATGATGGCATATTAATTACTTTACATTATTTTGAAGAACTTTCGTTGAATGAAATTTCTATAATAATGGAAATAAGTACCAATAATGTGAAAGTGAAATTGTTCAGGGCAAGAAAGCGATTACATCATATTTTAGTGAATAAACTTGAACCTGAAATAATCAGTGGTTATGCAAGAAGATAGTCAGACAAAATTCGAACAACTTATCCAAAAAAGGATAAAGGAAGAAGGCTTGGAAAAACCCTCATTGAACTTCACCCATTCGGTTATTTCAAAAATTGAATCCCAAAAGGTGAATAGTGCGGTAACGGATTATAAACCTTTGATTCCAAAAAAAGTTTGGTATGCAGGAGCGGCTATTATAATTGGAATTTTTTCTTATTTGATCTATGGCGATATCGCCGTAGAATTCAATTGGCTTCCAGAGATGAAAATGCAACAAATTGGTCAATTGAACCTTATAGAGCGATTACCTAGCTTTACTATTTCGAGCATTTATGTTTATGCATTCATTGGCTTGGCATTTTTTGTAGGGGTACAGGTGTTTTTGCTTAAAAACTACTTTGACAAACGATATTATCTACACTAGATTACACTGGGAAGTAACCTCAACAAACTTCAACTGCCTCCCACTTAAGTTGAGGTTTGAATTTTATCCCTATTTTTAGAGGATGGCTCTTTTTACCTTTCTATTGTTCACTGGTTTTGTAGCACTTTACGCTACTTGGAAACTTCGCCGTGATAAGCTAAATACTAGAGATGGTTATTTTTTAGGAGGTAGATCTCTTACGGGTATAGTTATCGCTGGTTCCTTATTGCTTACAAATATCTCAACGGAACATTTGGTGGGTATGAATGGTTCATCCTACCGCAATGGAGCCATAATTGTGGCCTGGGAAGTTACTTCGGCATTGGCATTGGTAATAGCTGCACTCTATTTTGCGCCTAGGTATCTCAAAATGGGATTGACTACAATTCCTGAATTTTTAGAACAGCGATTTGATGGTGTTACACGAACATTGGTTGCCTTACTGTTGATAATATCATTTGTGGCCACCTTGCTACCTATTGTTTTGTATACTGGCGCTTTGAATATTGAAGCCATTTTCGATATTTCAAAACTACTTCATGTTACTCAAAAAGAAGGTATTTGGATAACCATACTAGTAGTAGGAAGTATTGGAGCGGTCTATGCAATTTTTGGAGGTTTAAAGATGGTTGCTTATACAGATACCATTAATGGTTTTGGATTATTGGTGGCAGGTTTATTGGTGCCTATTATGGCTTTGTTGAGTATTGGTGATAATAATCTAATAGAGGGTATCACAAAGGTGTTCGAAAATAGCCCGGATAAATTCAATGTGGTTAGCCAAGAGCCTGGTATTGGTCCTGGGTCTAGATCAGCTATCCTTCCTTTCGAGGTTTTGTTTACGGGACTTATGGTGAATCAGATATATTTCTGGACCATGCATCAATCAATAATACAGCGCGTTTTGGGAGCAGTGAACTTAAAAGAGGCCCAGAAAGGATTGCTATATACAGGATTGCTTAAAATATTGGTGCCCTTGATTATTGTATTACCAGGTTTAATCGGCTTTTATTATTTCGGTGAGAGCCTATATGACAATCCTGATAGTGTATATCCCTTATTGGTAAAAAAAGTACTTCCCTTGTGGCTGACCGGATTTTTCGTGGCCGTTATGATGGGGGCAATTTTAAGTACTTTCAATAGTGCTTTGAACAGTGCTGCAACCGTATTTAGTTTAGGTATTTACAAAAGGTATATCAGCAAAGATTCCAGTGAAAAAAAATTAGTGAATATTGGGAAATGGACTTCGGCCTTGCTCGCTATTTTTGCTATTGGTATTGCTCCTTTTGTGGCTAATGCTCCAGAAGGCTTATATCAGTTGTTACAACAATTGAATGGTATTTTCTTTATTCCGATAGCGAGCGTGATCATTGCAGGGTTCTTGTTTCCTAAAGTAACGTCTTCAGGGGCAAAGGCCGGACTCGTATTTGGCCTAATGTTTTATATTGTTACCTATTATATCTTGGAATTGGATCTGCATTTTGTGCATATATGGGGTATTGAATTTGTATTGAACATTGCCATAATGCATCTGGCCTCGATGGTATTTCCAAAAGAAGAAAGATTTATAATGAAAGACGCGGGCATATTAGACTTAAAGCCTTGGAAATACGCAAAAGCATTTAGTCTATTTTTAATAGCGACAACTGTTATTTTGTATCTTTGGTTAGGAAACGTTTAGTTATGGAAAAGACTTTTAGAGTTTACGATAATTCAGATGTTAAAGCAGCGGTACGTGAGCATTACAGGAAAATGCGCAAGAATCAAACATTGGATTATGTTCAGGGAATGCATAAAAAATATCTGACTTTTGATAAGCCAATGGATTTGTGGGAAGCCATGGGACATCTTAATAGTTTGGTTGATGTAAGCGATCCAGATTTGGACTTGCCCAACATTCAACATTTAATACAAAGTGCGGAGGCAATTAGGGCAGATGACAGACCGGATTGGATGCAATTAACAGGATTGATCCATGATTTAGGGAAAATCATGTTTCTATGGGGCGATGATGAGGATGGTACTAGTCAAGCAGAACAATGGGGAATGGTGGGAGATGTTTTCGTAGTCGGGTGTAAATTACCAGATACCTGTGTGTATCCCGAATTCAATGCGCTGAACAGCGATATGAGCGACAGTAGATATAATACTGATTTAGGTATTTATAAAGAAGGTTGTGGCTTGGACAATGTTGATTTAGCATGGGGCCATGATGAATATTTATTCCAAGTATTGAACCATCATAAAACCAATTCGTTACCCGTGGAGGCTATGGTAATGATTCGCTATCATTCATTTTATCCCTGGCATACCGGTGGTAGCTATAAGCAATTATTGAATAATACAGATGTACAATATCTTGAGTGGATCCGTGATTTTAATAAATATGATCTCTACACCAAAAGTCAAAAAATATATGATCTTAAAGATGTAATCGATTACTATCAACCTATTGCGGAGAGGTATTTGGGAACAGGTCCAATATTTTGGTGATTCAAGGGAGTCCCTTAGTTTTTTTGATACTAAAAAACCGCCATGACAAAATTTGTCAGGGCGGTTTTTGTTTTACTTTTATCAACTTACATATACCACAGATTGATCACAATGGTTTTGTCATCTGACAATTTAAAAACCGACTTAGGGTAACTCGGAATACCTTTGTGATTGTTAGAGTTGCCAACACCTTCCTTGGGCATTCCAAACCAATTGGTTTTTAGTTCATTGTTGTCGTCTTCATCATGAAAAACCATTAAGGCATATTCCCCTTTGGGGAGGTCCAAATCAATACCCGATTCTCCGTTCTCAATATGTGCAATTCCACTTTTTAATGCCTTTTCGGGCTTACCTGGAAATCCTTCTTTACTAGAAAATACAGTATATAGTATTTTGCCATCATCAGAAGTAGCCCCTTCAATTTTTACACTTAGATGATGATCCTGCGAAAGTGCAAAACTTGTTGTCAGCAATAGAAAGACAAAAAATGCATACTTCATACGTAATGGTTGTTTGCCAAATTTAGGTAAACTATTTCACCATTTCATAACTACGCTTAATGAAGTTTGTGAGTTCTTCACCTTTTAAAAGCCCTTTGGATAATCGTGCCAAATCAATGGATTGGTTGATCAAACGTTCACGCTTCTTGGCGGTCTTCGTATTCAATATCTCACCAACCAGTTCATGATTGGTATTCACGATAAGATTATACATCTCAGGCATACCGCCCATTCCGAACATTCCACCTCCTCCACCGGTCTGCTGCATTTCTTTCATTCTACGCATAAATTCAGGCTCGGTAATAATAAAGGGTGAGGCCGCACTGTCCATAGCTTCTAATTGTATGGTATACCCTTTGTCAGTAATAACTTCTTCTAAATTAGCCTTTAGACGATCTTTTTCTTCATCAGATAGTTTTGAAATCTGCGTATCTTCTTTTTTGATGAGGTTGTCTAAATGGTCGGCATCAACACGGGCAAAAGAGAGATTTTCTTTTGAGGTCTCCAGTTTTTGCATTAAGTGTGAAATGATGGGGGAATCCATCAATAAAACCTCATAGCCTTTGGCCTTTGCTGCTTCAATATAACTGTGTTGGGCTTCCTTGTCAGAGGCATATAGCACCACCAATTTATCGTCCTTATCGGTTTGGGTTGCCTTGAGATTTTTCTGTAATTCCTCAAAGGTGTAAAATTTGCCATCAACTGTTGGGTAAAGTGCAAATTTGTCAGCTTTTTCAAAGAACTTATCCTCAGAAAGCATTCCATATTCAATAACGATCTTTATATCATTCCATTTAGCCTCTAATTCCTCCCTATTGTTTTTGAACAAGGAGTTTAATTTGTCAGCAACTTTTCTAGTAATGTAAGACGCTATTTTCTTTACTGCACCATCGGCCTGTAAATAGGAACGAGATACATTCAAAGGAATATCGGGCGAATCAATTACACCTCTCAACATAGTCAAGAATTCAGGTACGATACCTTCAACATTATCAGTTACATAAACTTGGTTTTGATAAAGTTGGATTCTATCTTTTTGGATGTTAAGGTCATTGCTCAATTTTGGGAAATATAGAATTCCTGTCAGGTTAAAAGGATAATCCACATTCAAATGAATATTGAACAAGGGCTCCTCGAACTGCATAGGGTAAAGCTCCCTATAAAAACTCTTATAATCCGCATCCTCAAGTTCTGATGGCTGTTTGGTCCATGCTGGGTTAGGATTGTTTATGATATTATCAACCTCTTGGGTAGGTGCGGGATCCTCTTCTTTAGCCCCTTCTGGTTTTGGAAGTGTTTCGGTTTTTGTCCCAAATTTAATGGGGATGGGCATGAATTTATTGTACTTGTTCAGTAATTCTGAAATTCTGCCATCCTCTAAGAACTCAGTTGAATCATCGGCTATATGAAGAATAATTTCAGTGCCGCGTTCTTCTTTTTTACTCTTTTTAATTGAGAATTTTGGTGAACCGTCGCAAGACCAGTGTACTGCAGGTTCATCTTTATAACTCTTTGTAATGATTTCAACTTTGTCGGCAACCATAAACGAGGAATAGAAACCTAGCCCAAAATGACCGATAATACCGGAATCTTTCTCGGTGTCTTTATATTTATCCAAGAATTCCTCAGCGCCTGAAAAAGCAATCTCATTAATGTATTTTTTCACCTCTTCCTCTGTCATGCCGAGTCCTTGGTCAATTATATGAAGTTTTTTGCCTTCTTTGTCTGCTTTGACTTCGATCATGGGGTTGCCATAATCTACCTTAGCCTCTCCAATTGAGGAAAGGTGCTTTAGTTTTAATGTTGCATCTGTAGCGTTTGATATTAGTTCCCGAAGAAAAATTTCATGATCGCTGTAGAGAAACTTTTTTATTAGTGGGAATATATTATCAACCGATACATTGATTTTGCCTGTAGCCATAGTATTTGTTTTTTTATGAATTATAGAACTTGGTAGTCAAAAAAAATACCACACTTGTATTAAATGACAAACTGACACGATTTTAAGCACAAGTTAAGCTTTGAAAACTTTAACAAAATATTTGTTTAAGAAAAAATATAAAACATTAAACAATTAGTATATTTGTACCACTTGGGAATCAATTTGCTATGAGAAAGGATAAATAATTCCCAGTACTACTATTTTTAGTGGTTAGGTTGTTAGGAAACGCGCTTTCGAAAGAAAGCGCGTTTTTGTTTTGATTTGTTTCTAAGGGAGATAGACTCCCATCTAAAGATGATAACAATAGCGTAATTTTTATTACCTTAGTTAACTGATTTTTACAATTTTTACCAGATATATTATAAACCCAATTAAATTTGTCTTTCAAAGTATAAACAAGCCCATATATGTATAATTCAAAGATTACTGGACTAGGTTATTTTGTTCCTGAAAATGTGGTGACCAATGATGACTTATCCAAGGTAATGGATACTAATGATGAATGGATCCAAGAGCGTACCGGCATAAAGGAACGGCGACATGTTATTAAAGGTGAGGATACGACCATGACAATGGGTGTTAAGGCTGCCAAAATAGCTATAGAAAGAGCAGGGATTGATAAAGATGATATTGATTTTATTGTTTTTGCTACCCTAAGTCCGGATTATTATTTTCCTGGCCCAGGTGTATTAGTACAGCGAGATCTGGGGATAAAAACAGTTGGTGCCTTGGATGTTAGAAATCAATGTTCTGGATTTGTATACGCCATTTCTGTAGCTGATCAATATATTAAAACGGGCATGTACAAAAATGTGCTTGTAATTGGTTCTGAGGTTCACTCAACGGGACTTGATTTTTCTACCCGCGGAAGAGGGGTTACTGTTATTTTCGGTGATGGCGCGGGTGCTGCTGTTTTAAGTCGGGAAGAAGATACGAGCAAAGGTATATTGTCAACACATCTGCATTCCGAAGGGCAGCATGCCGAGGAACTTTCATTGATAGCTCCTGGTATGGGCACAAGATGGATAACTGATATTATAAAGGAGAACGACCCAAATGACCAATCATATTACCCGCATATGAACGGACAATTTGTTTTTAAGAATGCAGTAGTCCGTTTTAGTGAAGTAATAATGGAAGGTTTGATGGCCAATGGTTTGTCTAAAGAAGATATTGATCTATTGGTACCACATCAGGCCAATTTGAGAATTTCACAGTTTATTCAACGGAAATTCGGATTGAGCGACGACCAAGTTTTTAATAATATTATGAAATATGGCAACACCACTGCCGCTTCAATACCCATTGCTTTGACTGAAGCTTGGGAACAAGGAAGAATCAAGGAAGGCGATTTGGTGGTGCTTGCAGCTTTTGGTAGCGGATTCACTTGGGGCAGTGTCATTATCAAATGGTAAAATAGAGATTAATTCAATAAATAAAACCCTGACAAAATTCGTCAGGGTTTCTTAATTGACAATGTTTTGGTTTGGACCAACCAACCATCATCCAAACCAATCTTGCCAATTATTTTTTAAAGTATTCCACCACCATTTTATTGGTATTGTCAGCACTTATTATAGTAAATGCCCTTTAGATGATTATGCATTATAATGGACGATGAAAAGCTTAGAATGTTACCAAAAGTTTGGATTTTAACACACTTTTAAGTCGTGCCAAATTTTATCTTTGGTTAGCTGGGTAAGTCGCTGGCAATTTACGATGATTATTAATCCGTTTTCGGTATGTACGCAGCTTGGTTTAAAAGCATAAAACCCTGACGTTACCGTCAGGGTTCCTTTTGCTGATAGGCTATACTAAACACTAACCATTAACTATAAACATATAGCTTTATCAACAACCTTTATTTTGCTTCAATAAGGATGAATCTCTTTTGTACTACTTATAAAGACGTGTTTTTTATAAAAAAGTTACATTTGTCAACTAACTTTAACATATGAAAGACACTCTTGTTTTTGGGGCTTCTTTGAAACCAAATCGCTACAGTAATATCGCAATAAATCGTCTTGCGGAAAAAGGAATCGCTACGAAAGCGTATGGATTACAAGTAGGAATAATATACGGGATCGAAATTAATACCAATTTAAATGATATCCAAAATATACATACGATTACTTTGTATTTAAATCCTAAAAGGCAAGAAGCCCATTATAATGACATCATTAACCTACAACCTTCAAGGGTAATATTTAATCCAGGAACAGAAAACCCTGCATTTTACAAGTTACTGGAGAAAAATGGGATAGATGTTGTTATAGCCTGTACTTTGGTTTTATTGGCAACCAATCAATACTAGTGATTTATTATTTTTTTCTTATCAGAAACAGTCCGATAAAGGTTATGAGTCCGTTTAGTGGTAGTAACTCATATCCAAAGACATATCCCCACAAATTTTCCGGTGGCATTTTGCCTAAAATGAAACTTATTACGACAGATAAGAGGGCTATGATCCATACATAACTGTCTTTCACTTTATATTTTGTGAAAATACCAAAAGCGAAAAGACCCAATAGGGGCCCGTAGGTGTATGAGGCTACTTTTAGGAGCCCGTCTATGACATTGGTATCCAAGATATGTTTAAAGGCGATAACGACTAGAATCAATAAAACGCTCATACCTACATGTGTGGCCTTACGAATTCTTTTACGCTTGTTCTCGGGCTTTTTCCCAATACCCAAAAAGTCAACACAAACAGATGTGGTCAAAGAAGTCAAGGCACTATCGGCACTACTATAGGCTGCAGCAATAAGGCCTAAAATAAATGTAACTGCCACGGTCATTCCCAATCCACTATTTAAGGCAATTTCAGGAAATAATAGATCTGATTTTGGTTTTCCATCCATTAAAGGGATTGCAATTTGAAATTTCTCCGCATAGATGAATAGCAATGCTCCCAAAAGCATAAATACAAAAGTGACCATAACCAGTACAATACTAAAGCTCACCATATTCTTTTGCGAGTCTTTCAAGGTTTTGCAAGTAAGATTCTTTTGCATCATGTCTTGATCCAAGCCTGTCATACAAATGGTTACGAACATACCCCCTAGAAATGATTTTATCAAATGGTTCTTGTCCATAAAATCATCGACAAATAGAATTTTATTATACTTTTTTAGTTCATCGGAGGTTAAAAATTCAGTAAAAGTCCAATCTAATTGTTCCAGAATAAAATAGATGGAAAGACCAACCGAAATAAGCATGAACAAGGTTTGTAAAGTATCAGTCCAAACAATTGTTTTAATACCACCTTTAAAAGTATAGACCCAAATAAGCAATATAGACAAGGTAACGGTTACCTCAAAAGGGACATTCCAGGTGTCGAACACAAATTGCTGCAAGACAATAGCGACTAGAAAAAGCCGAAATGCAGCTCCCAAGACCCGAGAAACGAAAAATGAAATCGCACCTACTTTATAGCTGACAAACCCAAAACGGTCGTCTAGATATTCATAAATTGAGGTTACATTTTGCCGGTAGTAAATGGGTAAAAGAACAAAAGCCGTAACCAGATAACCCAAAAAATAACCAAAGACAACTTGCATATAACTGAATTCGGAAGCCTTGACCCAACCAGGCACCGAAATAAAGGTTACCCCAGAAAGCGAAGCCCCGACCATTCCAAATGCGACCAAATACCAGGGTGATTGCTTTCCCGCTTTAAAAAAATCAGCATTGGAATCATTTTTCCCGGTAAAATATGATATCAATAAAAGTAAGATGAAATAGGCCCCAATCAAGAGCAGAATATAGCTGGCGGTCATAGAAATAAATTTCAAATGCAAAGTACAAAAAGAAAAAATAGTGTGTAATTTTGTTGTTATGGATTTTTCGTCAAAGCTATTAGAGAATGCAGTACATGAAATGTCGCAACTTCCGGGAATTGGAAAACGCACTGCCTTAAGGTTAGTACTTCATCTGTTGAAACAACCTAGTGGGCAAACAGCTAGATTATCCTCGGCCCTTGAAGATCTAAGAATTTCGGTAAAGTTTTGCGCACAATGTCATAACATCTCTGATGTTGAACTATGTGAGATTTGTACCAACCCGAAGAGAGATGAAAGTATGGTATGTGTGGTAGAGGATATTCGTGATGTAATGGCGATTGAAAACACCGATCAATTTAATGGACTTTATCATGTTTTAGGCGGAAAAATTTCTCCCATGGAAGGTGTTGGTCCACAAGAACTGACAATTTCGTCCTTGGTCAATAAAGCCAAGGAAGGTAAAATAAAGGAATTGATTTTCGCATTAAGTTCTACCATGGAAGGCGATACCACTAATTTCTATATTTTCAAACAACTGGAAGGATTGGAGATCAAAACTTCAACTATTGCCCGCGGCATTGCCATAGGTGATGAATTGGAATACGCAGATGAGGTAACACTGGGAAGAAGTATTTTGAACAGGATTCCTTTTGAGAACTCCCTAAAGGCCAATTAGAAATATAATAATATTAGAAAATAGCGTTATTATTTATTAATTTTGCAAAGAATTTATCTAAAACAGCGTACAAATTAGCAATATGTCAAAATTTGAATTGAAATTACCACGAATGGGAGAAAGTGTTGCAGAAGCAACATTGACCTCTTGGTTAAAAGAAGTTGGTGATACTATTGAAATGGATGAAGCGGTCTTTGAAATTGCCACGGATAAGGTAGACTCAGAAGTGCCTAGTGAGGTTGATGGGGTACTGGTTGAAAAATTGTTCAATGTTGATGATGTAATAAAAGTAGGGGATACGGTTGCTGTAATTGAGGTAAATGGTGAAGTGGAAATGCCGGAAGAAGTCATCAATGAGACCAAAGAAGCACTCGAAGCGCCTGAAGAAATGATTGCCACAGTTTCTGAAACTGTTGTGGTTGCAAAAGAAACCGCAGCTAGCGCTACTCAGGATTATGGTACTTCAGATCGGTTTTATTCACCTTTGGTCAAAAACATTGCTAAGAAAGAAGGAATCCCAATATCGGAATTAGATGTAATAAAAGGTACCGGCAATGAGGGCAGGGTTACCAAAGATGATATTTTGGCTTATGTTGAAACAAGACAATCCTCTGGGTCTACAAGAACCCAGGATTATGTTGCAAAACAAGAGCCTGTTGCAGTAAAAGAGGTCATACAGCCTGTTACTGAAAAGCAACAGATTCCGAGAGTGGTTGCATCAGGGGGCGATGAGGTAATTGCAATGACCCGAATGGGCAAACTCATAGCCAAGCACATGGTAGATAGTGTATCAACCTCAGCGCACGTACAGAGTTTTATTGAGGTTGACGTAACCAACATTGTAAAATGGCGAAATAAAATGAAGGACTCCTTCTTTAATACTGAAGGTGAAAAATTGACATTTACGCCTATTTTTATCGAGGCTATAGCCAAGGCCTTAAAGAAATATCCCATGATGAATATTTCGGTGGATGGGGATACGGTCATAAAGAAAAAGAACATTAATATAGGTATGGCGGCGGCCTTACCAGATGGTAATTTGATTGTTCCTGTAATCAAAAATGCAGACCAATTAAATTTGGTGGGTATGGCCAAGGTCGTGAATGATCTGGCAGAACGTTCAAGAAACAATCAACTCAAACCCGATGAAGTTCAGGACGGAACCTATACCGTGACCAATGTGGGCACTTTTGGTAGTGTCTTTGGAACCCCAATTATCAACCAACCCCAAGTAGGTATTTTGGCGTTGGGTGCCATTCGTAAGATTCCTGCTGTTATTGAAACCAATGAAGGTGACTTTATTGGCATACGAAGTAAAATGTACATCTCGCACAGCTATGACCATAGGGTAGTCAATGGCGCACTGGGTAGTATGTTCGCCAAATCGGTGGCAGATTATCTAGAGGCTTGGGATGTGAACCGGGAGGTTTAACTTCAATATTATCATAAATACACGATTATTGCTTTTACAGCATTCTTACAATAAGTGATTAGCTATAAAATCATTAAAAAAAATATGCGCCTAATAATTGGGATTATTCATTTCGTTAAAGTTTTCTAAGACTTATCTTTGTCCCAAACAACTTGAGCTATGGAATTAAAGCTAACGAGACCAATTTGCTTTTTTGATCTTGAAACGACGGGTACAAATGTAGCCCAAGATAGAATTGTGGAAATATCCATTTTAAAGATATATCCGAACGGGAATAAAGAAAGTAAAACATGGTTGGTTAATCCTGAAATGCAAATACCAGATGAGGTTATTGCGATTCATGGTATTTCAAACGAAAAAGTGGCCAATGAACCTACCTTCAAAATGCTATCCAAGGAAATATATACTATTATAAAAGATAGCGATTTGGGTGGCTTCAATTCTGATCGTTTTGATATTCCTTTGTTAGCAGAGGAAATGCTTCGAGCCGATATTGATTTCGATATGAAGCATATGGTTTCCGTGGACGTTCAGACGATTTTTCATAAAATGGAAAAAAGAACCCTCGAAGCCGCCTATAAATTTTATTGTGATAAAGAACTTACTGATGCCCATAGTGCAGAAGCTGATACAAATGCTACCTATGAGGTATTGCTTTCCCAATTAGACCGTTATCCGGAATTGGAGAATGATATTAAAAAATTGGCGGAGTTTTCAACACATAAAAAAACAGTGGATTTTGCAGGATTTATAGGGTTGGATGAAGATCAGGAAGAAATATTTTCCTTTGGAAAGCATAAAGGTCGAAAAGTATTGGAGGTCTTGGATCAGGAACCTGGATATTTTGGGTGGATCTTAAATGCTGATTTTCCATTGTACACTAAAAAAGTCCTGACGCAGATTAAATTAAGTAGGTTAAACAACAAGCTAAGTTAAATGAGGTTTTTTTCACTTACATTTTTACTGCTTACCATAAATTTAAGTGCCCAGGAAGTCCTTTTTGAGGGTCATGTTCTTGATTATAAAACCAAGAAACCCATACCCTTTGTGAACCTTAGTTTTTTAAATACATTAAAGGGCACATCCACAGATGAAAAAGGTCACTTTTTCCTGGATTTACCAACTCCTTATTTAGAAAAACAAGTTCATATTTCCTCGCTTGGTTATAATGATACTATTGTGGTGGCCAAAGATATTTTCAAGGCAAAACGATTTGAAATGGTTGAGGAATCCTTTGAATTGGAAGAGGTGGTGGTATCTGGATTTTTTGGTAGTTCCGATGTATTGAATCCTATTAGCAGTTATAGTCTCACCAGTGGTTTTTCATCTTCATCCACACCTTGGGTATTGGCACTGTACTTCCCTAATATTGGAGCACAGGAAAAATATATTGATAAGGTGACCGTGTTCTTTCAAAAAAATAATAAGTTTGAAAGACCTACTTCCAAATTTAGGCTGCGTATTTATGATGTTGCTTCGAAAACCAAAAAGCCAAATAACGATATTCTGCGCAAGAGCATTGTGCTTGAGTCAAATGTTGAAGAGGATTTTGTTTCAATAGACTTGGGGGCCTTAGATCTGAAAATACCAGAAAATGGCATATATATTGGTGTGGAATGGTTGTTTGTGCCATATAATTGGTATCGGAATACAGTGGTGGATCCTATTTCCAAAAAGAAAATGGTCGAAGACAGGTTTGCACCAACCTTTGGAGCGGTATATAACAAGAACCAAAATTACAAGGCCATGGTCTATGGTATGGGTGAATGGACAGATTTTAAAGTGAAATCTAAGGACAATACCGAAAACTTGATTCCTGCCATAAGTCTAAAATTATTGAAGGAGTAAGACGATTATGAAGATTATTTGCATCGGTAGAAATTATACGGAACATATAAAGGAGTTGGCCAATGAACGTCCGGAGGAACCCGTGGTTTTCATTAAACCCGATTCCGCTGTTTTGCCCAAGGACCAGGATTTTTATATACCTGAATTCACAAAAAATGTGCATTATGAAGTTGAGGTACTGATCAAAATATGTAAAGTTGGCAAACATATTGATGAACGCTTTGCCCACAATTATTATGATGAAATTGGTCTAGGAATTGATTTTACGGCCAGAGATCTTCAATCAGCGCTTAAGGAAAAAGGACTTCCCTGGGAAAAGGCAAAAGGTTTTGATGGTTCGGCAGTAATAGGAAAATGGCTGCCAAAAACCAATTTTAAGGATTTGAACAATTTGAATTTCACCCTGCATAAAAATGAAGAGCTTGTGCAGGATGCAAATACCAGCTTTATGCTTTGGAAAATAGATGAGCTCATTGCCTATGTCTCCAAATTTTTCACCCTAAAAAAAGGGGATGTTTTATTTACGGGTACTCCTGCTGGTGTTGGTCAGATTGCAACAAATGACTATCTTTCGGGCAAGTTAGAAGGACAAGAACTTTTTTCAATAAAAATTAAATAATGATATACAACCTTGATAAATTAAATGAGATGGCCGATGGGGATGAGGAATTCATCAATTCTGTAATATCTGTCTTTTTGGAAGAAGTACCACAGGATCTAGAAGGACTGGAAATTGCATTGAAAGATCAAAATCACGAACAGGTGTATCAACTGGCCCATAAGATAAAACCCAATGTTGATTTATTGGGTATGGAGCAAACAAGGGCAACGGCACTTCAAATAGAAACCTTGGGTAAAAGCGCTGCCAATATAAATGAGATTCGTGAGGTATTCCCAGTCTTGAAAAAAGACATCCATCAAGTGGTTTCAGAGCTCAAAAAAGATTTTGACCTATAATGTTTGCAGAAATAATTACCATTGGCGATGAGATTCTCATTGGTCAAATAATTGATACCAATTCTGCATTTATTGCCAAAGAACTTAATAAAATAGGTATTTCCGTTTATCAGATATCTTCAGTTCAAGACGAACGTGAACACATTTTGGCCGCTTTGGACGAAGCGAGCACAAGGGCACAAATTGTAATTGTTACTGGTGGCCTAGGGCCTACCAAAGATGATATAACCAAACATACGTTTTGCGAGTTTTTCAATGATAGCCTTGTCCAGAACGAGACTGTTTTGAAACATGTGGAGGAATTGTTCGCAAGCTTTATTTCAACCCCAATCTCGGAGGTGAACAGACAACAAGCAATGGTGCCCTCAAAAGCGACAGTATTGCATAACGCCAATGGTACTGCCCCAGGAATGTGGATGCAATCCAATGGTGTTTCTTTTGTGTCGCTCCCTGGAGTGCCTTTTGAAATGAAAGCTTTAATGATCAATGCGGTCATACCTAAGATCGTGCAGGATTTTGAAAGACCGTATATCATTCATAGAACCTTGGTGACTTACGGGCTTGGTGAAAGTGCTGTTGCAGAAAGAATAGGGGAGTGGGAAGAAAACCTACCATCTTTCCTTAAATTGGCCTATTTGCCCAATTTGGGAAAAGTTAGGTTACGATTAACGGCAAAAGGTCCGGAAACCAAAATACTGGAAGAGGGTATTGAGGCGGAAATCAAAAAACTATTGCCATTAATTGATGATATTTTTTATGGCACCGATGATGATGAGACTTTAGAAGAGTTTGTCGCTAAACTACTCACCACAAAACAGATGACCTTGGCTACAGCAGAAAGTTGTACGGGGGGAAGAATTGCCCAAAAAATCACTGAAATGTCCGGGGCATCAGCTTATTTTAAGGGTGGGATAGTTAGCTATGCAACAGAGACTAAAATCAATGTTCTCCGTGTCCCCAAAGCCTTGATAGATAAGCATTCAGTGGTAAGCGCAGAAGTGGCAAAAGCCATGGCAAAAAATGTAAAGGAGCTATTAAAAACAGATTTTGCAGTTGCCACTACCGGTAATGCCGGGCCTACAAAAGGGGATTCAGATGCTGATATTGGTACGGTCTTTATTGCCATTGCTACCCCAAATAAAGTGTTTGCAGCTAAATTCATGCTGGGGAATCAGCGCACAAGAATAGTTCAAAAGGCTGTAAATAAGGCTTTTGAGCTGCTTCAAAAAGAAATATTAAAAATCTGAAGTAGAATTTTGCCCGTCCCACAAAAATGATATAAATTTGCAGCCTGTTTAAAATGAAAAATTAGGCGCAATGTCAAAAGTTTGTGAAATTACTGGAAAGAGAGCGATGTTTGGAAACAATGTATCGTTTTCTATCAATAAAACAAGAAGAAGATTTAATGTAAATCTTTCTAAAAAGCGCTTTTATATTCCTGAGGAAGATAGATGGGTAACGCTTAAGGTATCTGCCAAGGCGTTGAAGAGCATTAATAAGAAAGGTATTTCTGCTGTTTTAAAAGAGGCTAAAGCACAAGGATTAGTAAAATAATCCTAAAAAGATAGATTATAATGGCAAAAAAAGGGAACAGAGTTCAAGTTATATTGGAGTGTACAGAGCACAAAGAATCTGGACAACCAGGAACTTCTAGGTATATCACCACAAAAAACAAAAAGAACACTCCGGAAAGGATGGAGATTAAGAAATTTAATCCAATCCTTAAGAGAATGACAGTTCATAAAGAAATTAAGTAATAAGATAGCTTCACTATGGTGAAAATATCAAACAACCCATAAGGTCATGGCAAAGAAAACGGTAGCAAGTTTACAAACAAGTTCAAAAAGATTAACCAAGGCAATTAAGATGGTAAAATCACCAAAGACCGGTGCTTATATATTCCATGAGTCTGTAATGACGCCAGAGTCTGTTAACGAATGGTTAGCGAAGTAATATTTAATTGATAAAATCAATTTTTAAAAGCTCCTTTTGAAAGAAAGGAGCTTTTTTATTTTCATATCTTTGGTCAAAGTTTTTCAGGTATTATGAGTTTATTCAAAAAGATATTTTCCACTCAAAAAAAAGAGTCCTTGGATAAAGGACTGGAGAAAACGAAAACCACTTTTTTTTCTAAATTAAGCAAAGCCGTAGCGGGAAAGGCTAAGGTTGATGATGATGTATTGGATAATTTGGAAGAAGTCTTGGTTTCTTCAGATGTTGGTGTAGATACCACATTAAAGATTATTGACCGTATTGAGGCCAGGGTTTCCAAAGATAAATACATGGGAACGGATGAGCTCAACAGAATTTTAAGAGAGGAAATCGCGGGATTACTTTCAGAAACACATGTAGGTGAGGAAACAGAATACAGTATTCCAAAAGATAAAAGACCATATGTGATCATGGTTGTCGGAGTAAATGGTGTTGGAAAAACAACTACCATTGGTAAATTGGCCTATCAATTTAAAAAACAGGGCCTCAAAGTTGTATTGGGCGCCGCAGACACGTTTAGGGCAGCGGCAATTGACCAATTACAAGTATGGGCCGATAGGGTAGATGTGCCGCTTGTAAAGCAAAAGATGGGCAGTGACCCTGCATCTGTCGCCTTTGATACATTGAGTTCTGCCGTGACCCAGGATGCTGATGTGGTCATTATAGATACAGCTGGCAGATTGCACAACAAGGTGAATTTAATGAATGAACTTACTAAGATAAAACGTGTAATGGAGAAGGTCATAAAAGATACCCCCCATGATGTTTTATTGGTGTTGGATGGTTCTACAGGGCAGAATGCCTTTGAGCAGGCAAAACAATTTACCAAGGCTACCGAAGTCACTTCCTTGGCAGTGACAAAACTTGACGGTACGGCCAAGGGAGGGGTAGTCATAGGTATTTCTGACCAATTTCAGATTCCAGTAAAATATATAGGTGTTGGTGAGGGGATCGAAGACTTACAGGTCTTTAATAAGTATGAGTTTGTAGATTCGTTCTTTAATATGAATAATTGAAAAAGCTCACCTTTATGATTTGCTTCTCAATTTTAGTCTAATTAATAAAAGCACTGATTTTACCCCAAAGTTCATTATCAAAACTAGATGGGCCCAATTGCATTTCCCCTGCACTCTCCCCACAACGAATAATAACAAGGTCTTTACTGGGTATAACATAGATCTTTTGGTCATTGGCGCCTAGGGCAGCGAACATATCATTAGGTGCATTGGGTACAAGCGGACCAGGTAACGCTACTGTTGAAGTGGTGCCGACAATGTTTTCCTTTCCATTTAACCACCATAGGTATCCGTACGATGTATTAATGTCTTGCGAAGAATTGGTCATTTCGTTAAAATAGGATTCGCTAACGATTGTTGAACCCTCCCATACCCCCTTGTTGTGCATTAATAGTCCAAATCTGGCCATACTTCGTGTATTGCTGTTATAAATATTCAAGCCCAAACTATTCGTCCAATTACCGTGCATTCCAATTTTATCTGCAACCCTTGTTTTGCAATATTCTTGAAATGAAACACCTGAATTTTGGGTGATCATTTCCTGTAGCAACATAAAAGCACCTTGATGATATGCCCAATTTGTCCCTGCATCTGCAGTATATTCAAGACATATTGGTAAGGTGCACACCCAAGGAACGAAATCACCCAAATGGGGTGTGAGCCCTGTGGTCATGGTCAAATGGTGCTTAACCGTAATCAAATCTTGTTTTTCAGCAGGTAATTGGCTCCAATTCGCTCCTAAATAATCTGAAGTCTTGTTATTTATATCAAGAATTCCCTCATCTTGGGCTATGCCAACAAAAGTGGCAGTTAAACTTTTGGCAGCCGAAAACCAGGTCCAATCTGAATTTTGATTATGTCCGTTGAAGTATTTTTCCACAACAATTCTTCCATTTTTAAGGATGATAAAACCTTTGGTATTGGTTGATTGTAAATAGTCATATAATTCTTGCTCATTTTCTGCATTCCATTCTAATTGGGTTGGTGTCACGATATCCCAAGTAGCTCCATCCAAAGGTGGAAAGTACATTCCAGAAGGAAGGGGTATTTCATTTTCAACGCTGTCCGAATCATTACTGCAACCAATAACCAAAATTAAAATAATTGAAAGCAAAGTGGTGGATATAGATTTCATGTTGCTAAAGATTTAGGGTTTGATGGCAAAATCTCTTTAAGGTTTAACGTAAAAACTTAAGAAATCGTCTTAAATCGTAATAGTTCCTAAGCCAAGTTGTATTTTTGCACCTGCTTGCGGCAGACGGGCACCATAAAAAAGCTATGCGAACAAAATCCCTTAAGAAGAATAAAATAAATGTGGTAACCCTTGGTTGCTCTAAAAATGTGTACGATTCGGAAGTACTCATGGGACAATTACGGGCAAATGACAAAGAAGTAGTGCACGAGGAAGAGGGTAATGTTGTGGTCATCAATACCTGCGGATTTATCGCAAACGCCAAAGAAGAGAGTGTTAATACTATTTTGGAGTATGTTGAAAAGAAGGAGGCTGGCGTTGTTGATAAGGTTTTTGTCACGGGTTGTTTGAGTGAGCGATACAAGCCAGATTTGCAAAAGGAAATTCCGAATGTAGATGCGTATTTTGGAACGAGTGAATTGCCCAATTTATTAAAAGCACTTGGTGCGGATTATAAGCACGAATTGATTGGGGAAAGGTTAACTACAACACCAAAAAATTATGCATATTTAAAGATTGCCGAGGGCTGTGATAGACCTTGTTCCTTTTGTGCAATCCCTTTAATGCGTGGGAAACATAAAAGTAAACCAATTGAAGAATTGGTGACCGAATCAGAAAAATTGGCTGCTAAGGGTGTCAAAGAATTGATATTGATTGCCCAGGATTTAACATATTACGGCTTGGATCTCTATAAAAAGAGAAATTTGGCTGAATTACTTCAAGCATTGGTCAAAATTGAAGGAATAGAGTGGATACGATTACATTATGCCTTTCCTACTGGTTTTCCTATGGATGTGCTCGATGTCATGAACAAGGAGCCTAAAATCTGTAACTACCTTGATATTCCATTGCAGCATATCTCTGACGAAATCCTGAAGAGTATGAGACGTGGTACAACTAAAGAAAAAACCACCAAGTTGATCCAGGAATTTAGGACCCATGTTCCAGATATGACCATCAGAACTACCTTGATCGTTGGTTATCCAGGGGAAACTGAGGAGCACTTTCAAACCCTTAAGAATTGGGTAGCCGATATGCGTTTTGAGCGATTGGGATGCTTTACCTATAGTCACGAGGAAAATACCCATGCCTTTAATTTAGTAGACGATGTTCCTGAAGAAGTAAAACAAGAACGGGCCAATGAAATCATGGAGCTCCAATCCCAGATTTCGTGGGAGTTGAACCAAGAAAAAATTGGTAAAACCTTCAACTGCATCATTGACCGCAAAGAGGGTAATTATTTTGTGGGTAGAACTGAATATGATTCTCCTGATGTGGATAATGAAGTACTTATCGACGCTTCTAAATTCTATCTAAAACAGGGTGAATTTGCCAATATCAAAATCTATGAAGCTGCAGATTTTGACCTTTACGGGGAACCCATTTCCCTTTAGCCCCTCCAATGGGATTTTTTTACTTATTTTAATAGTTTGAAGGGCCTAAATAGGTGCATTCCATTTTGAGAAATGGGAAGGTGGCTTTTCAAAGTGGGTACATGAATTACAACCAAGTTTCATTATGATATATATTATTGCATTGGTCATAGCCTTGGCACTTATTGTGGTGGGGATTGTTAAATGGAAAATCCATCCTTTTTTTGTATTGCTCATTGCGGCCATTGTGTATGGTTTTTTAACTGGAATGGAGGTTGCGCAAATAGTCGATTCCATCAATTCTGGCTTTGGGAGTATTATGGGTAAAATAGGTCTTATCATCTTTTTTGGGGTGGTCATTGGAACCATACTTGAAAAATCAGGAGGCGCAATGGTCATAGCCACGCGATTGTTGAAACTAATTGGTGAAAAGTCTATTCATTTAGCGATGATGGTAACCGGTTATTTGCTATCTATTCCAGTATTTGCAGATAGCGCATTTATTATCATGAATTCATTGAACAAAGCATTGTCAGACAAGGCAAAAGTTGCATATGCAGGTACAACAGCGGGCTTGGCCATTGGTCTTATGGCAACACATGTAATGGTACCACCTACACCTGGACCAATTGCCGCAGCTGGAATTTTGAATGCTGAATTGGGTAGCGTAATTTTATGGGGTTTGTTGGTAAGTATGCTGGCCTTGGTGCCCTGTTACTTTTTTGCGACCAAAATAGCTTCAAGAATCCACATCCCCATTCATTTGGAAAAGACTGAAGACACCCTTCATAAGCCTAAGTTATGGATATCCCTTTTGTCGATTGTGGTTCCCATTATACTTATCGTAGTGAAATCAATAGCGGATTACCCTGGTATGAACATGGCTGATTCCGCTGTTTATCCCGTGATATCATTTTTGGGCGCTCCTGTGGTAGCATTGCTTATAGGTGTGTTTTTAGCGTTATTGATGCCCAAAAAATTGGATGAGAAGGTATATTCCGCGACGGGATGGTTTGGGGATGCTTTGAGAATTGCAGCTCCTATAATATTGATTACAGGAGCGGGTGGAATTTTTGGAGCTATGCTTCAAAATTCTGGCATTGCAGATTTTATTGCTGATGCTTTTACTGATATTCAAATAGGACTCTTTTTACCTTTTCTTTTGGCAGCATGTCTTAAGACCACGCAAGGTTCTTCAACGGTAGCTTTGATAACAACAGCCTCTATTGTGGCTCCGATGCTTGTAGCCCTTGGTTTGGATGATCCTTTTTTAAGAACCATGACTGTGCTGGCCATAGGGGCTGGCTCTACTGTTGTGTCACATGCGAATGATAGTTTTTTTTGGGTACTGACCCAGTTAACAGGAATGGATGTAAAACAAGGAAACCAAATACAAACTGTGGTGACATTGATTTTCGGGATAAGTGCCATAACCGTAATATTTACGATAACACAATTATTTTAGTTTCATAAGAGCCGTATTCAGTATTAGCTTCTTTGTTTTGTTGGGAGGCAAAAACGCTACGGAGAAGAAAATTGATACAGTACGAAATTGATTTTCTATTGAAATTCTTGATGATGAGGCATTACAGATCATTTCACCTAAGGCTGAAATCAAAGAAATTGTGTTTCTATCCCTTACCTGGGAACTAGAAGTGCTTTTTCACTTTTTACCGAGTCTATTTTAGCTTTCGTAAAATAAACCGGAAAGTACGCGTCATTCACCCATTGATCATACAGATTTTTGTAAAAGGGGCTTTCCAGATTACCTGATTGCCCTGGTGGATTGGATCCTACAGTATTATCCCAATCGTTTACATCTACAATGATCCTGAAAGTGGCGCCGGAGGTTTGGCCATTATTGCTTCCAGTAGAGCCCGGAGTATGTTGATTGCCACCTCTAGGCCTTAGTTCCGTATTGAATTTCGCACTCAATTCAGTATTAACTACTTGACCTAATGGATGTTTTATTTGTACATGCTTATAATTCGCTTGCCCATATTTCCATGAATTCATATCAGGACCAAATTTGGCCTGAAGTCCATCTACTGCCGATTCAAAAGTTCCTAAGAGGTATTCATCCCTTTTTTTACTTGGATTTTTTCCGAACTTTTTTTCAGGATGCTGAATCCATTCAATTAATTTGGCCATCTGTAAATACTCAATGAGTATTTCAGCTTCTGCATCTGGAAAATATTCCAATAATTTGCTTTGTAATTCATTTTCCCAAGCAACATATATGCCCGCTGCAATAGAGTTTTTATCAAGTCTAAAATCCCAATCTTTAAATTGATCCTTCGCCAAGTTTGATAATGGATTGGCCGTATTCAGATTTTTTATGAGCGGTACAAGTGTTCGTGCAGGTATAGAAAGGTAATCGGTTTGTAACTGCTTCATATCTTCCATGTTTAATTTCTTACCTGAAGCAAGAACTTCATTGACCCGCATGCCGCGATAAGGATCTGACCATCCAAACCCCATGGCATCCCATTCAGTGTAATCATCAGGAATTACATTTTGATTGGCAGTAGCGATGAATCCCTTGGCCGGATTATATAAACTGGGTTTTTGTATGATAGGAAGATAGCCATCCCATTCATAACGGCCGTCTCCTGGTACAGGGACCAAACCGCTAAAATTTCTGCGTAGTGGGGCAATGCCAACAGCTTGCCAGCCAATATTTCCTTTGGTATCTGCCCAAATCATATTTTC
Organism: uncultured Maribacter sp.; assembly: GCA_965367725.1. GTDB lineage: Bacteria > Bacteroidota > Bacteroidia > Flavobacteriales > Flavobacteriaceae > Maribacter_A. The sequence goes on from CBDUKE010000003.1 coordinate 49,781, forward strand.
CCCTGGGATATGGCTATAGTTACAGGCTTCCTTGAATTCTTCCCAGGTTTTGGCTTGATTCATTCTAAGGGATGCTAAATATGGGGAACCCCCTGGTTCCATCCAGGCACATTTTACGGCATAAGCCTTGTTGTTGTCAAAATCAATATACGTAACTGGCCCATGTCTAGTATATCTTAATGCTACTTCAACATTGGTACTATCTTTTACTACAATTTCTTCTTTGATTACCTTTAGCTCTTCCCATGCTCCATTGTATTTATATTGGTTCGGATTTTCGGGATTAAGGTCGTAGACATATAAGTCTTCCCCGTCGGTTTCAAAAACGGTTAGACCCCATGCACCAAAATCATTATGACCAATTGATATTCCCGGAATCTCAGGTTCCCCTCCTCCGATTACGTTCCATCCTGGAGCGGATAAATGTACATAGTATCGGAGTGAAGGTATTGCAAGTCTCCTATGTGGGTCATTCGCCATATACGTATGGCCGTTTTCAGACAAATTAGGTGAGGTAACCCAGTTATTACTACCAACGAAAAGTTTGTCCTTTTTGGGATTTTCAAGAGAAGCAGTGCCATTGGCAATAGTCAATTCAGATTTTGATATACGATATTGGGGAACAATATCCTCCGGTATAAATTTCAGTGGTTGTCGGTATGCATTGTATAATTCAAGGATATCGTCTGATAAAAGATCGCCTTTTATGGCAGGGTCCAAATCAATTTTAGGATCTTTTGGATGAAACCAGAGATAATCCTTCACTTTTTGGGCTCCAACTTTTGCTACGGCCCGTCCAATATCAAGTTCTTCGGTAATGTTTCCTAAAAGCCCCTGGTGCCTGGAAATGATTACTTCCGTTGTCCATTTTTGAGGTAAGATGTTCAGTGCTTTAAAGGTAATTGGTAGTAATTCAGGGTTTTGTAAAACCTCCTCTATATAGGTATTCACTCCATCCTTATAAGCAGTAAGAATCTCGATACCATCAGGGTGATAATGCTTCATTTCGGTATTCATATCACCTCTGAACTTAAAAAGGCGTGTCCCGATATCACGTTTTAATTCGCGTTTTCCTAGAATTTCGGATACTGTTCCTGTGGCCTGACGTCGCCATATTTCAAATTGAAAAAGTCGATCCTTAGCGGCGCAATACCCTTGAGCGAAAAAAAGGTCATGCTGATTGTTGGCATAGATATGATTGATCCCTACTTCGTCCCGTATTACTTCCACCGATTCTTTTAGTCCATTTATTTTGATTGTATTGGTTAGCTCTGTCTTGTTCTTACAACCTAGAAGAAACAATAAAAGCAATAAAAGTTGGGGCAGTAGTTTTAGCGATGCGGCATATTGTTTCATATTCTGGGTTTATCGATGTCTGAAAGATACTAAAATTAGAATTTGAACAGAATTTTATGACTACACGAGTTGGGTCATTTCTTGTTTAAAGTTGAGTGAAGTCGTCTTGGGTTTTAATTTATATCCACAAAAAGGATTACATGGTTACATAAATGGCATAAAAATGGAAGCCAATTGCAGAAAATATATGAAGCTATTTCAAACGATGCTTTTGATTCAGTGGTGAAAATATTAGTTTTAACTGCTGATGCGTATGCTTTTGGTGCTATTGTAATATAATAAACACCAATTATATTTTATTTAGGTGTGTATTTCGATAATCGGTATATTTAAACAAACCATTTACGATGTCTTCAACCAATCAATGTAAGAACTGTGAAAAATCTTTTGATGACTCCTATGAGTATTGTCCGTATTGTGGTCAGGAAGCGACAGACAATCTCACCTTTGGGGTATTGTTCAGTAATACCATTGAGAATTACTTTTCTATTGATGCACGATTTTTTAGGAGTTTCGGCACATTGATGATTAAGCCAGGAGTTTTGGCAAGACGGTTTGTAGATGGTAAGCGGTTGAAATACCTTCATCCTGCCCAGTTTTACCTTTTTATTTCGGTGCTTTTCTTTTTCATTTTATCGTTTAACGTTAGGAAAGCTGACCAACAGGTCACCCAGGCATTAAAAGAAGGTTTTGACAAAGATTTTGTAATTGATTCATTGCAGTTGAAAAAAGATTCCTTGAACCTGGAGTTGGCAAAAAAAACAATAAAGGAAAGTCCCGTACTTACGGGTATATCCGATGAAGACTTGAGTGTATTGGATTCGGTGATCGCAGTTGAGCAAAATGCACCAAATCTATCATTTGGTTTTAGTCGAAATGCTTTGGACTCCTTAATTGCAATTGACGCGCCGCAGGCCGATAAATTAAAGGCAATGGGATTAGAGGAGAATGCTAGTGCATTCAACCAAAAACTTTACGCGAAAATGCTCAAGTTCTATGAACAAAAAGGAGATGGGATTCTGAATACTTTATATGATACAATTCCTATTGCCATGTTTTTTATGCTACCCTTATTTGCTGTTTTATTAAAGCTGTTTTATTGGAGACGAGGAACGTTCGCCCATCACATGGTCTTTAGTTTTTATTTTTTCACCTTTATTTTCACTTCGTTTTGTGTACTGATATTGGCCAACAAGCTTATTGATATCCCCGTTTGGATAGAGGTTCTTTTCTTTTTGTCTTTTATAATCTATTTATTGCTGGCACTGCATAATTTTTATAAAAGTAGTTGGATTGGCGCTTTTTTTAAGGCAAATATTATTTCATTCTTGTATATGCTGATCATTGTGCCAATTGCGATTATTGGAATTATAACGGTTTCGTTTATACTATATTGATTCTTTGGATTATCGAGGTGGACAAAAATTATTTGACCATAAACAAGGCATTGGCAAACAATAACTTTCCATTTTCCCAAAAACCTCTGAATAATGGGTTATCGACCATATAAATAACCTGTCCAGAACCATGGTTTTCTACCCCGAAAACCAAAGTGTTGGTTATTTTCTTTTGGGCTTCGCTACCAGCAAAACCAGCAACTGGCATACTTTTGTCCCCCTCTAAATAAACCACTGATCCACTATCTAAATGTTCATAGGCTTCAGCACCCAGTTTTAAGGTGAAATAGGTGTCAGAATAACCATATGCCAAAGGGTGCGTATTATCTACCCTGGTTTTGAAGATTGCCCCTGTAATCGACTTTTTAATAAACTCACGTTGAGTTTCATCAAATACCTGTAGGTTTTTGGAGGAGTCTTGGACGATTTCCTTTGGCTTTATTTTAAAACCATTTTCTACAGCAAGTCCTTTTATGGCACCACCCATGGCGATTAATTTACCACCATTTGCAACCCAATCTTTTAAATCATTTAATTTATCCTTGTCCAGGAAACTCTTGTAGCCACGTCCGCCTGGTAAAATCAAAATATCATATTCTGAGAAATCAACGCGTTTCATGTAGTCAGAATCAATTACCGTAATTGGGTATTTCAATTGCTGTTCAAAAAAGTGCCATATTTCGCCAAATCGCAAGGTTGAAGTAGGTTCACCCGAGAGTACGGCAATTTTTTGATTGGGGATCATTTGTACATAACGTGATCCAAAATCTTTTCCCGAATCAACAAAACCAGTTGTAGTGGCATTCAATGCAATAGCATGTTTGGTTGCAATTTCATTTAAGGTCTTTAAAAAATCTGGATTGTTTTTATGATCACCCTTGGTAATGATCAAACTACCTCTTTCATATGATTTTCCCTTAAGAGTGAAAGGCTTAAGCGAATGCCGCACTTTTATTTTGTTTTGCAATAACTCCGCTAAAAATTTGGCATCCTTTAGACTCTTCCAATCGGTTATAAAGGCATAGGCATTCTTATCAAGTTTTTGGGCAGCAACTTTTGGGCGAACATAGGGTTCACTTGAAACTAGACTTTGGGATGCCAATGCATCCAGACCATAGGCGTAAGGTAATGACCAAGCGGTGATATCGTAAGTGACCGAATCACTTAGTTTTGCATTGGGTTCAAACAACACTTTTACCAATGTACTTTTAATTTGGTCCGTGGATACCACTAAACTATTGTTTGTACTTCTTAAGCTGCCCACGTTACCGGTAGTATACTTTAATCCTTTTATAGTCGAAGTCTTACCCCTCCCATATTTAATTTCATGTTTATCCAGTAGTTGGGTTAACGCATCGATATTATCTGCATCGCCGTTCATTACATAACTTTTATACTTGTAATCTTTGCTTTTATAGAATTTCTTGAATTCCTCATTCAATTTTTTGGCATTTTTAGCTGCAACTTCCACAGTTGATAATCCTGTAGTTTTATGATGCGCGATCCTATCATTCAAGGTCAATGTATCCCCAATACTGGTTACGATACCTAGTCCGGCCCTTCCACTTCCACCTTGTTCATAAGTCATTCCAATGCCTCCATTGTAAATAGGATAGGTATCACCATAGCTGGGATAAAGCAAGTCAAAAACCTCTTTGGTAAAATAAAACCAGCCATTGGCATCAAAATACTTCGCATGGTTTTTACCAATGGTAGTCTGGAATTCCCGTTGAAAAGGGGTAATCACTTCATGATAGGGTTCTGATGCAGGGGCAAAATAATACGGGCTATCAACCCCTTGTTCGTGAAAATCCACATGTACGTGGGGTAGCCATTTATTGTAAGCTTTCAATCGATTTTGACTTTCAATCTGTGTTAACCAAGCCCAATCCCTATTTAAATCGAACATATAATGATTACTTCTTCCGCTCCACCAGCCTTCATGATGTTCCTTACTATTGGGGTCCACATTGTTAGGTGAATTTTTGTATTGGTTATACCAGTTGACATAGCGATCACGGCCATCGGGATTAATACATGGATCCATGATGACTACTGTATTTTCCAGATAACTGCTTTTAGTGGTTAACAATTCATAAATCGTTTGCATGGAAGCCTCTGTACTTACGCTCTCATTACCATGAACGTTATAGCTTAACCAAACAATGGCTTTAGAAGCAATGCCTTCACCTGTTGTGCTCTTTAAATGTTCGGTTCTTATATTTTCTAGATTACCCATGTTATCGGCAGCAGAAATAATGGCCAAGAGCAAGGGTCTTCGCTCATTGGTCTGGCCGTATTCTTGGAGCTGAACCCGGTCTGAGGCGTTCATGGCTAAATATTCATAATAGTCTACTACTTTATGGTGTCTCGTGAATTGTGAGCCGAGCTCATAGCCTAGAAATTCTGAGGGCGATTTTATATTTTGTGCCGATGTGGTAATTGTAAAAGCGACGGTAATTAAAAGTAAAAATTGCTTCATTTCAGGTTCTTTGGTTTATAGCTGTCTAATTTAACGATTTATGATGACAATAAAGCGCCACTTTCTATAAGACAACAGCTTTCATGGATGATAGGTTAAAGGAATTATTAGAACCCACCTAAAGTAATTAACGTATTTTTAGGAACAAGAAAATGCAAGTGTTATATATTTACCTTGATTTTTAAAGTTTATATGGATATTGACTGTTTACCCTTTAAGAAAACCGGATATTTTTCCGATTTGATTTGTGATTATATTGATAACAAGGAAAGCTTGAAACCTTATTACAATCGCTTTCCAAAAATTGGGAACTTCAAGGAGCAGATTGAAGAAAAGTCGGCTAATTATCCAGACGAAAACAGATCGATTTTATACGATGTACTTCAAACCCAGTACAAAGGCATTTCTATCTCCAAAAAGACAAAGGAAAACCTAATACAGCTCAAGGAGCCTATAACATTCACAGTTGTTACAGGGCATCAACTCAATTTATTCACTGGGCCATTATATTTTCTTTACAAGATAATATCCACTATTAATCTTACGATTCAATTAAAGAAAACGTATCCAAAGTTCAATTTTGTACCCGTCTATTGGATGGCCACAGAAGACCATGATTTTGATGAGATAAACTATTTCAATTTCAATGCCAAAAAAATACAATGGAATAGGAAGGCATCCGGGGGGGTTGGCCGATTAAGCACAGATGGCCTTCGAGAAATTTCCAAAGCGTTCGCGAATGAACTGGGTGCTGGTAAAAATGCAAAAAAATTGGGCACTTTATTTGAAAAAGCGTATGTAGAACATACTAATCTCACTAGTGCGACTCGCTTTCTTGCCAATGAACTTTTTGGGGAAACAGGTCTTGTTATTGTCGATGGCGACAACAAGGATTTGAAGAGATTGTTGGTACCGTATGCCCAAAGGGATATTATCGAAAACACATCGTTTAATAAGGTTTCTGAAGCAGTATCAAAATTATCTGGATTACCTGAAGGGTATACTATTCAGGTCAACCCACGAGAGATCAACTATTTTTATTTAAAGGAAGAACTTCGGGAACGAATTGTATTCAACAATGGCAATTTTCATGTGAATGGCACAGCTATTAATTTCTCTAAGGAGGAGTTGTTGAAAGAACTCAAGGATCATCCTGAACGATTTTCCCCCAATGTCATCACACGTCCGCTTTACCAAGAGGTCATTCTTCCCAATCTCTGCTATATTGGTGGTGGTGGTGAGCTGGCTTATTGGTTGGAATTAAAAAGTTCATTCAATGCAATGAATGTTGCCTACCCAATTTTATTGCCGAGAAACTCCGCCCTTATAGTGACGGAAAAACAACAAAAGAAATTGGCGAAATTGAATCTTTCGGTAGCCGATTTATTCTTAAAACAAAGCAGTTTAATCAATAAAAAGATTAGGGAAATCTCGAATATTGAAATCGACTTTTCCGCTCAGAAAACACTTTTGACAGCGCAGTTCAAAACGATGTATGAAATTGCTTCACAAACCGATGAATCATTTATCGGCGCAGTAAAAGCACAGGAGGTAAAACAACTAAAAGGATTGGAAAATCTCGAAAAACGACTACTTAAAGCGCAAAAAAGAAAGTTAAAGGATCATGTGGAACGAATGACCCAAATTCAGAATGAATTGTTCCCGGGACAATCGCTCCAAGAGCGAAACCTTAATTTTTCAGAATTTTATCTTGAATATGGTGAAGCCTTGATTCCAATGCTTATTAAAGATCTGCAACCTTTGAAAATGGACTTTTCAATACTATATCATTAGTCGAATTTTGAAGGCTAATTACTCCACAAACCCTTACTTTTGTATAAACGATTTAATCAATGCACAACATAGATATTGAGCTTGTTGAAATGACCCTGGATGTCATGAAATATGCCATCAATCGAATTACCAATACCGCACCGGAATTGGGACAACCCAAGAAAGAAGAAGAACTGCGGGAATTGGTAGGGGAGACAATTACGGCCAAAGGAATAGGTGGCGAAAAAGCCTTTCATTTGTTTAGGGATGTTTTGGTAAAAGCAACAGTACCCATTGATCACCCAAGGCATTTGGCATTTGTGCCAGCTTCGCCTACCCGGGCTGCCATAATGTTCGATTTGGTGACATCTGCATCAAGTATCCATGGTGCTTATTGGATGGAAGGTGCGGGAGGCATATTCTGTGAAAACGAGGCAATGAAGTGGCTGGTCTCCTTGACAGGATTACCAAAAGGGTCATTTGGCGTGTTCACAAGTGGCGGTACGGCAGCCAATCTATCGGCAATGGTCACTGCACGTGAATATTGGAGAAGAAATCCTGATAACCTTAATAAGAAGGCTTTGGTCATAACTTCTGAGGGGGCACATTCTTCGATTAAGGCCATGGCAAAGGTTATTGATGCTGATGTGCTTTTGGTGGCAACAGAGGATTTAATGACAGCCAAGGATCTTCAAGATAAAATAGATCAGTTGGATGTTCACCAAAGAAAACGACTTTTTGCAGTGGTCGCAACGGGTGGTACAACGAATGCCGGCATCATTGATGAATTGGATGGGATTGCCAATGTGTGTGAACAAGAAAACCTATGGTTTCATGTAGATGCTGCTTATGGAGGTGGTGCATTGGCTGCAGATTCGGTTCGTCATTTATTCAATGGTATCGAAAAAGCCGATAGTATAACAATTGACCCCCATAAATGGTTGTTCTCTCCTTATGATTGTGGGGCAATCCTTTATAAAAACCCTGAGTTGGCCAAAGCGGCCCATTCACAGGAAGGTTCCTACTTGGAAATTTTCAAGGATGAAGGTGCTAAAGGATTTAATCCATCGGATTATCAAATTCAATTGACAAGAAGAATTAGAGGGCTGCCCTTGTGGTTTTCTTTGGCCATGCATGGCACGGATCGTTACAAATGGGCGGTTGAGATGGGAATAAAACTTGCGATTTTGGCCGGGGAACTCATTGAGGACCGTGAGCAATTGGAATTGGTTCGCGAACCTAGCCTTTCCTGTGTATTGTTTCGTCGCAAAGGATGGTCACCTGATGATTATAGAAATTGGACATATAAAAATCATAGGGATGGTTTTGCCCTGGTAACGCCTACTAAATGGATTGTAAATGATGAGGCAGAAACGGTTGCACGGTTTTGTTTTATTAATCCCGATACCACTATTGAGGATATTGTGGCAATTTTGGCAACTATGGAGGATTAGTTAGCTTACGGAACTAGGTATTCACTTGACCAACTACCATTCACTTCTTTAGCATACTTGATTTTGGTGTGCCCATTTTTCTTAAGTTTGAGGTATTCAATCCTAAATGGTTCAACTTCCACAATAGAAAAATAATCCCCTTCTGCAAGATATTCTAAGGTGTCTGGATTCTCGATAGTGCTTCCTGGGGCCTCTTTGGTTATGTAGTCCTTTCTGCCTTCCACACCTACTTGTTCCCAAGATTTTTGAATCTGAAATTGGTCCGTGTTAATCCGGGCAATACCTTCTATTCGGAGTTGAATTAGTTTTTTATGGTGATAAAAGAGCAAACTCACCCTATTGTTCTCCTTTATGTGCAATATCTTTTTTGAGCGTTTGTCAGTAAAGAAGGTCAATTTCAAGTCATCAGAAACATTACGTAAAGCCACAAGCCTGAGTCTTGCAAATTGATCAACTCCTAAAGTAGCCAATGTAAAGTATTTAAAAAAGTGTCCTTTTTTAAAGGCTCCCTTTTTTAATTCCTGTATTATTTTCTCAAAGATTTTATCGGGCATTTTATTCGTGCTTAATTGTTATAAAGATACATAATTGTTATGTGTTTAAGTCAATGATGGGGGCATTAAAATGCAATTTTTGGATTTTTTTTGACTATCCCAGGAACAAAGAAGTTCGTGTTGTCAATAAAAAAATCAAAGAAAAAGGTAGGGTTATTTCAGAGTTGATTGTTATATATACAAATTGCTATGAATTAGAAATTTAGATTTAGTTATTAATTAGTTCATGTGTTTAGGTTGGTTTTTTGATTTTGATTTAAAAAGCCTCGATGTAGGGTCGAGGCTTTTTCTTTTTATTACTAATTGCACAAATCTATCTACATACTATAACCATTTTGAAAAGAAGTCCATAATGTCTTCCTTAAATTCATAATGCAATTTTATATAATGTTTAAGATCGTCATATAATGGTCGTTTTTCATACTGCAACTGACCATCAATGTTTTTATAATGGTCCGCACTGTGTAAATTTCCTAATTTGGCACGACAGCGATGTAGTAATTTTCTAATCGCATCCCGTTCGATTATTATTTTATTCTGATAACTTTCAAGTTCTAACGAAGACTTTTCAATATCTTCCCTACTTGCTATTTCTTCTAGTTTTTGTTGAAACATATCCAATTCGGACATGTGAAACTTTAACTCCCTTTTCCAAATTTCCAAATTAAAGGTAAGGTCACTTGAATATACCGTTTCTGTCTGCATATTTTTTGGTTTTACATTTATTTGATTAGTTAATACTTTGTTTACATTGGTGCCTTGGCCAAGGTAGAATAGGTCTGTTAACTACAATTCCATATTATGTCCAAGAGAATTTTTGGCTATAAACAACCGGTTTAACCAAAAGTGCCTAATGTCAAATAAAGATAAGGATTTTCTTGTCAAAATCCATATGATATTAGTAGCTTTTCCAGACTTTTTTGTGCGCAAATCATATTTCGATATAAAATTTAGTTTCTTCTTTCTACCCATATTATCCTGTCCTTGTTTATAAGTTTCGAAAATCTTGAATAAATATACTTGAAAGACCCTTTCACAAATTTTGCATTTTACTATTTTTGCCCATGCAAAACAACGTCCTAATACTTGATTTCGGTTCCCAATACACACAACTCATCGCTAGAAGGGTTCGGGAATTGAATATTTACTGTGAAATTAAACCTTATAACAAAGTACCCGAAGATATGGCGGCCTATAAAGCTGTAATACTTTCAGGATCCCCTTTTTCTGTTCGAGGGGATGATGCGCTACATCCCGATCTTTCTCAGATTAAAGGTAAAATACCTTTGCTTGGGATATGTTATGGCGCTCAATATTTGGCGCATTTCAATGGCGGTAATGTAGCCCCATCAAATACAAGGGAATATGGTAGGGCAAGGTTGACGTCTATAAAGAATGATGAGCCTTTCTTTTATGAAATTACAGATGGTTCACAAGTTTGGATGAGCCATAGCGATACCATACAGGAATTACCGACGAACGCAATTATTTTGGCAAGTACGGGCGACGTGAAGAATGCCGCTTATAGAATTGAAGGGGAAGATACCTACGCCATTCAATTCCATCCTGAAGTATATCATACCACACAGGGAAAATTGATTTTGGAAAACTTTTTAGTACATATCGCTGGATTGAAACAATCCTGGACCCCTGATGCTTTCGTAGATACTACCGTTGCAGAATTAAAAGCGAAGATTGGTACTGATAAAGTCATACTGGGATTATCAGGTGGCGTTGATTCCACAGTTGCTGCCGTTTTATTGCATAAGGCAATAGGGAAACATTTACATTGCATTTTCGTGAATAACGGATTGCTCAGAAAAAATGAATTCCAAGATGTCTTAGATCAATACGAGCATATGGGACTGAATGTTAAGGGGGTTGATGCTTCGGCACGTTTTTTGGATGCATTGGCTGGGGAAAGTGATCCTGAGAAAAAACGAAAAATCATTGGCAAGATCTTTATCGATGTTTTCGATGATGAGTCACATATGATAGAAGATGCAAAATGGTTGGCACAAGGCACTATTTATCCAGATGTTATTGAATCGGTTTCAGTAACAGGAGGCCCTTCGGCAACTATTAAAAGCCATCATAATGTTGGGGGATTGCCAGATTTTATGAAATTGAAAGTAGTAGAACCTTTAAAAATGTTGTTTAAGGATGAGGTTCGTAGAGTTGGGGCCAGTATGAAGATTGATAATGAGCGATTAGGCAGACACCCGTTCCCAGGACCCGGATTGGCCATTCGTATTTTAGGGGATATTACCCGGGAAAAAGTGGCGATTTTGCAAGAAGTTGATGCTATTTTCATCAACGGATTAAGGGAATGGGGACTTTATGATGCCGTTTGGCAGGCCGGAGCTATGCTTTTGCCCGTAAATAGTGTAGGGGTAATGGGCGATGAAAGAACATATGAAAAATGTGTAGCTTTGCGAGCAGTTGAAAGTACTGATGGTATGACCGCTGATTGGGTAGATTTGCCCTATGAGTTTTTACAGAAAACGTCTAATGAAATAATAAACAAAGTGCCGGGTGTTAATAGGGTTGTTTACGATATAAGTTCTAAACCACCGGCCACTATAGAATGGGAATAATTATGGATCAATTTTTAAGGAATATTGTTGTACTACTCTTATTTACGGTAATAGGATGCAAGGCAACAGCTCAAAAATTCACAACCCATGCCGTTAAGGAAGGGGAGACTTTGGAAAGTATTGCCAAGCAGTACAAAGTAACACCTTATAGCATTCTTACCAATAACAAGGAGATCAAGCAGGGTGATGCTGTAAAACCCAATACCATTTTGGTGATTCCGGTCGGGGCCAAGGTTTCAGAAATACAGGTTGATACCAATAAGGTCAAATCTGTGCCTATGGTTACCAAAGAAAAACCAATACAGGAAGAGCCTATAGGTTATACAACCCATAGGGTCAGAAAGCGTGAAACTTTGTATGGTATTGCACAGCGATATCATATCACTGAGGATGATATTAAGAAGTACAATTCTGAATTGTACTCCTCGCTCCTTAAAAAGGGCATGAAGCTTAAAATACCAAAATATAGGAGGGTAAAACCAGATGAAAACGCTATTAATGAGGATGATTTTGAAACCTATACCGTTGCTCCTAAAGAAACTCGTTGGAGCGTCGCCCATAAGTACGGAATTACCATTGATAGTATGTTGGTGCTTAATCCTGAATTATCGAAGACTACGGACTACCTAAGAGAAGGCCAAGCGCTTAAATTGCCTAAAATCGCGGGCAGTAGTCTTGAAGACCAAGAAACTCAATTGTAT
>CBDUKE010000004.1:0-58139 GCA_965367725.1 uncultured Maribacter sp.
AAGATCCCATATCTGATATTATGCTAAAATAGCCCTGAACGGGCTATACACAAATTACTGGCAGAATTGTTCCATAATTTATATTATGTCAAATAGATAATTTGAACAGGTACTACTCTCTCTACCATTCATCGAATAATTGTTAATCTTGACCAAAATAACCCCTTCCAGTACTGCGCACTGATATTTATCAGGTTTTTAAAATCTTTTATATAATACTTTTGTGCTATAAACCTTTTATCTGTACCAAAATGAAAAATCCCCTCACACTTCTTGTCTTGGTTGTTACTTTGATTTTTACAAGTTGTAATAAAGACGATGTTGAAAAGGCCGTAATACTACAAAGTGTCGAATATTCGATATATGATATTTCAAATTCCAATATTTCAGGTATAGCCACTTTCACCCAAGAAGACAATGGGTCAACCCACGTTCTAATAGAACTCGAAGGCGCCTTTACCTCTGAAAATCCGGCTTATATACGCTTTAATAGTGCAGCCGACGGAGGTGCTGTAGCCATTACCCTAAAAGCATGTGAATGCGCCATAAGCAATACCACCATTACCAAATTGGACAATGGTAGTCCCATTACCTATGAAGGTTTGCTAAATCTTAATGGGCATATCACCATTCACACGGGTGCTGGTCCTCAAGCACCAATAGCCGCAGTGGCAGATATCGGCTCTAATGCCGATTAATCCGTTTACACAGTGAATTGCCTCAATTTCATGTATTTGGTAAATTTATGATACCCATTAACTTATTCTGCATTGCGTTGACTTGTAAGATGTTGATAAACAATAATTTATGGTATCCATGATTGATTTTTAGCAAGTCCAATAACCTCTGGACCAAGCTGGTTTCTCCAAATTTTATAATAGCTGTTGCGACTACAATCCAACATGTCCTAACTCACATGTAGACTACTGCACTATTTACAAATACCACCAAAATACCCTGCACTTTAATGCTCTAATTGTGCACTACGTCGGAATTTTAAGCTTCTTGTAGAAAAGTTGACCCAAAAAAACACATCCTGTCTTCCTATTTCTAATTTTGATATAACCAAATAACAAAAAAAATGAAAATGAAAAGTTTCCTATCAATTCTTGCATTAGTTTTTACGCTGGTTTTTACAAGTTGTGGTAAAGATGATGCGGCCAAAGCAGTAATACTTCAGAGTGTTGAATACCAGATCTATGATATATCTGGCTCCGGCGTAACGGGTACAGCAACTTTTACTCAAGAGGATAACGGTTCTACCCATGTTTTGATAGAACTGAACGGTGCCGATACATCTACGAATCCCGCTTTTATTAATTTTAACAGTGCTGCAATGGGCGGTGATGTTGCAATAACTTTAAGTGCTTGTGAATGCGCCATCAGTGATACCACTATTACAAAATTGGACAACGGAAATTCGATTACCTACGAGGGTTTATTGGATCTCAACGGTCATATCACTATACTTGATGGAAACGGGATCAAAATTGCCGTTGCTGATATAGGTGCAAATGCAAATTAATAAAGTCATAAGAACTCAATAAAAAAGTCCTGACAATACTGTCAGGACTTTTTTATATCACTTGTTTCTTGACTTCTATCTGGGAATGTACCTATTGCTTGTCAGTCCCATATATTCCTCTACCCCTTGTTGTAATTTACTGAATTCGGAATACTGTTGTTTGACTTTTTCAACATATTCCTTGGCTGATTTTTTGCGACCCTTTAGGGTCGTAATAATTTCTTTACCTGTGCAACTCAAAGATTCCAGCCCAATTTTAAGGGATTCTATGCGCTCAAACAGACTATACGTTTGGGGTTCGCAATTGTAGGAATTTAATTTATTACGTAACTGATGAACATCTTTTAAATTCCTTTCTAAACGGGTAACCAAAGAATTGTTCTGTAATTCATAAGGATTAAAATCATTGATTTTATAGGACACTTTCATAGGATCTGGCATTGATGTTCAACAAAAACTACTTAAAAGACACCTTAAATTACAAAATAATCTTATTGGTTAAGTATCTTAAATCGTACAAAATCAGAATTTAACGTTTTTTTGTGGTTTTGTTAGTTATCGTAGTTAATTTTCAACATCATCCTCAATAAATTCAATATCGGCCACAGCCTTATTCAATTTATCTGAAAACGGATTCTTAAGAAGCTCTTTGAGCAATCTTTCCCGACGCCTTTCCGATATGTCTAGGGTATCCAAAATACCTCTTCTTCGCATAATCATGGCTATGCGTTCTTTTTTAAGTCGTACACGTTCATCAACACTAAGCACCAATTTTGGTTCATACTGCTCCATTACGGTATATTTTTGGACTTTTATATCCTGGTTTTTTTCTTCAGATACCGTTTTTTGGGCATTTAATTGAGTAATACCCAAGAGACAACTAAGGGCAACGATGGCCCAAAAGGTGATTTTTTTCATTTAATGATGGCGTTTCTCGTGTACAATGTACCTAATATTTCTTTGTCCCACCTACCAATAATGCGGTACTTCAACAAGTAATTACATCACTTTAACGGTTTATATGGCTAAACGAATACCTAGATAATCAATCTGTTATGGTTTCTGGCAAAACCTTTGTATTTCATGGTTGTGGCATAAAAGCATTTATCCCCTTTTTAAACAAAAAAACCGATACAATCCACTCACTGAAAATGAGTAATTGTATCGGTGCTAAGTCCCTGTTTTTTATCTAGCGCTGTAATTTCATTTTGGCTTTTAAATACTTTTTATACTGCCCTTTAGAAAGCAAAGCAGCCATATCCTCATTTTCCTGCTCGCCTAGCTGTCCAATCATAACAAGTTTATCCATTTCCGTTACATTCAATTTCTGTGCCTTCGCCTTTCGCTTTAAATAACCCAAAACCGTTTTCTCAAATTGGGCAGTTTGATTTGCTTCCAATCCTATTTCTGCTTCATATTTGTTAGTAAGTTCCTTGGCCTTGGCCTTTAGCATTCCTTCATCATCCTGTATTAGACTGCTAGCGGCACTTACTTGTGTCATTAATAATACAGTGAAAAGTAAAATAAATTGTTTCATGTTTAATTGATTTTATTAATTGTAATGGTTTTCTTATTCAATGATAAGTTATAAAAAAACTGTGTATAATGGCAGTGAATCTGCCAATTTTTATAACTAATGCAATATTCAAGCCAAAATTAATACGTTGTGTAAAAGTTGTTTACCCCATTACGAAAATGATGCTTAACTTTGTGCCTTCAAAATTGGATTTTAATATGTGGATTTGGGTCTTGTTCATCGCTTTGGTTATTGTATTTCTTGCACTTGACCTAGGCGTTTTTCATAAGAAAGAACATGTAATCAAAAGTAAGGAGGCCGGTATCTGGACAGCTATTTGGGTCACTGTAGCATTAAGTTTTAGTGGTGTAATCTTTTGGTTATTCTCAGCTGGATTGGTCGAGAACCCTACTGGCCTAACACCTAATAATGCGGTTCTAAAGTATATCACCGGATATCTCATTGAGCTTTCACTAAGTATTGATAATGTTTTTGTCATTGCCGTTATCTTCCAAGCCTTTAAAATTCCACCTTTATACCAGCATAGAGTATTATTTTGGGGTATTTTGGGCGCTATCGTATTTCGGGGTTTGATGATTCTTTTTGGTGTTGCACTTATCACCAAATTCGATTGGATTATTTATGTGTTTGGGGTCTTTCTTTTATACACAGCCTTTAAAATGTTGAAGTCAGACGATTCGCATTTTGATCCGCAAAATTCTTGGGTGTTTCGGCAAATCAAAAAAATATATCCTATTACGGGCACCATCAAGGACAATCACTTTTTTGTAAAACGAATGGGTATTACCGCTGCCACTCCCCTATTTGTGGCATTGATCATTATTGAGCTGACCGATGTTTTGTTTGCACTTGATAGTATTCCTGCGATTTTGGCAATAACTGCCGATCCATTTATAGTTTTCAGTTCCAACATATTGGCCATTCTTGGGCTTCGATCTATGTACTTCCTGATTTCAAGAATGTTGGAAAAATTCCGATTTATCAATTATAGCCTTGTGGTTATTCTCGCCTTTGTTGGGCTTAAAATGCTTTTCTCACATCAAATCGAATTGGCTGAATGGGTCTCCTTGACCGTCATTTCCGGTTCCTTGGTTGCTGGGATTGTAGCTTCATTAGCCATTCCAGAAATTAAAAAAAGTGAGTAGACACATTCAGCTGTAAAATAGCTCAGCGCCGTTGGGAAACCATCCAATTACGATAAGGAAAATAGTGCACAAAGAACTAGGCCTTTGCTAATGTAAATGTTGGTCCTTCAAAAAAATTGATCCTTAAAATAAATAGGATAGACATAACACTATTTAGGGGATAATTTCTTATTGATAATGTTAATGGCATCATTCACCGTTTGCATCTGATCCATATCCTCATTTTCCAATTGAATATCGAAAGCATCTTCCACATCCAATACAATATCAACCAGATTGGCTGAATTGATATTAAGTTCTTCCAAGAACTTACTTTCTGGAGTTATGTCGTCTACCGAAACATCTTCCGGTAGGTAGATTTTGATAATGTCCCTTAAACTTCGATATTTGGCTTCGTCCACCATAGCTTCTGTTCTTTTTTTTTGTTTTGAATGGATTGTTTGAAATCACACTATACGCCTTCCTTCAATTAAGAAAAGGTAACTCACGCATTAAAGGCACTAAAAATAACACAAGCATTAACATCGCCAAAACCAAAACTTGCTTTTGCGATAATCTTAGGGGTATAAGGAATCGTTCTTTGTGGAATTTTAGCTTCAGCTATGACATCGGTTATCCCTGGATGTACATCCTCACAGTTCACATTGCCGAAAATAACCCCTTTTTCAATCTGCAATACGGTACCAACACATTCTATACTACCTGCGGCAGCCAAACAGTGGCCAATAGTGCTTTTAAAAGAATTGATATAAGGAAAATTGGACCCATTGCGCCCTAGGGCAGCGCTCCAATTCGCAATTTCCAACACATCCTTGGCCGTAGCTGTAAGATGTCCGTTGATAGCGTCAATATCATTTCCTTCTATTCCAGCGTTCTTTAGGGCATTACGGATGCATCGTTGCACAGCGGCACTGTTAGGTGCGGTCATGGAACCTTCACCACGTTGGCCGCCACTATTGATCTCTCCACCGAGAACCTCTGCATAAATCTTGGCTCCCCGTTTTTGTGCGCTTTCCAAGGATTCCAAAACCAACGCCCCTGCCCCACTGCCGGGAACAAATCCTTTTGCGGAAGCACTCATGGGCCGACTAGCCTTAGTAGGGGAATCATTATAGGTTCTGGGTAAAATACGCATGGCATCAAAACCACCCCAAACATAGGGTCCGCTATCGCTACAGCTGCCTGTAAGCATAATTTCGGCCTTTCCAATAGAAATGCGATCATAAGCCATGAGCACTCCTTCTGTCCCTGTAGTACAGGCCGAGGAATTGGTCGAGACTTGATTGCCACATCCCAAAATACCTCCTAGGTAAGCGCTAATACCACTTGCCATGGTCTGTAATACGGTAGTGCTTCCCAAGCGTCTTACCATCTTTTCATCTACCAGATGTATGGATTCCCGAAACTTGTCTACGCCCAGTATTCCTGTTCCAAAAAGGACACCTCGTTCCCAAGAAGGTTCATCTGAAGTGTTTTTTTCCAATCCAGCATCCGACCATGCGTCCATCCCAGCAATAACACCATATACAATGCCAGTGGCGTTTAAACCTCTTAATTGTAATGGGGTGAAGTAATTGTTTAAGATATTATCCTTAATTAGCGGTTCTGCAGCTACTTGACATCCAAAATTCAATGCTTCCAATTTTGATTGGTGACGAATACCATTTTTACCATTCAGCAAAGCTTCGGTGAAATCGGTTATACCCACTCCATTCGGCGCACATACCCCCAAACCTGTAATAACGACACGTCTACCCATGTACATCGGCCTTTAACATTCCTGATAATATTCCTTTACACACCAAATCACCTTTTGAATCATGCATACGCACTTCACATTTTAATTTATGGAACCTAAAATAGATTTTTTTTGAAGTTACCGTTACCCTTTCCCCTGGAAGTACTGGTTTATAAAATTCCATTTGCGAACTGCTTAGCCCAATTTTTAGGTTTTTTGGTTTTTCTTCCTCGTTTAAAATAAAGATTCCCAAGCAGACTAACCCTATTTGGGCACAACACTCAGTTAAGATAACTCCTGGAGTAATCGGATTTGCCTTAAAATGCCCTTTATAAAATTCCAACTCCCTCTTAAAAGTATAATTCCCTTTCGCACCCATTGCATTTACTTCCTCTAACTCATCCACGAAGAGAAAAGGGGATTGGTAAGGTAATTGTTCTATAATCAAATGTGTGTCCATACTTATTAGCATTGCATCATCTTAGACTTTCCCCACCATCAACCTTGATTACAGTTCCTGTGATCCATTTAGCCTCATCCAAGGTAAGCAAGTACACCGCATTGGCAACATCTTCTGGGGTAGTGAGTCTATTGTTGGGATTGCGCTTTAACGCATCTGATTTATTTTTCTGATATCCCGGAATCATCTCAAAGGATTTGGTTTCGGTAATCCCGGCCTGTATGCAATTTGCCTTTATTCCAATAGGTGCAAATTCAAGGGCGATACTTCGTGTGAGTGCTTCCAATGCGACTTTAGCTACAGAAACCGCTGCGTAGTTAGCCATCACTTTTTTATTGCCTTCACTGGTAAAGGATATGATACGCGTGTCCTTAGCAAACAAATTGGCATTCACCAGTGCCTTTGTCCAATCATAAAGACTTAGTGCCATAGCCTCAAAAGTAATTTTTAGATCTTGGCTGGTCAATGTTTCCTGTTTGATAGCAAACATGGGCTTTAAACTTCCTTTGGCTATACTGTGCACCAAAACCTTGATTTTATGACCTTCAGGTAATAATGTCGTCATTTCGTTGATTAGCGCCATTCGCTTATCGCTATTCAAGGCATCAGTATTGAACGCCTTAAATAGGGCTCCGTAGGACATAATTTCATCAAAATGTCTATTTATTTTTTCTAAATCTGCCCTTCTATCCCTATAAACGACAATACAATGAAAACCGTGCTTGGCCAGTTTTTTGGCGGTCGCCAACCCTAAGCCACTGCTCCCTCCTAAAATAAGCGCCCAATCTTTTTTCATTTTTAATTCATTAAATATATTGTCACCCAGCAAAATTTACCACTCCAACAATACCCGTTGTGCTGAAAATCCTGGCCCAAAACTCAAAATCAAGCCTTGGTCGCCTGGGGGTATTTCCTTATCTAAAAAGCGTTCCAAAACATAAAGCACTGTTGCACTGCTCATATTGCCATAAAGCCTTAATACAGCTCTGGTATCATCAATATTTTTACCCAATTTACCAAATAGTTCTTCCACGGTCTGTACTATTTTTTTTCCCCCTGGATGAAATATCAAATGATCTACTTTAGCAATAGCACTTCCGTTGTTTTCCAAAAAAGGATATACTATATCTGGAAAATGAGTGGCAATAGTTTCAGGTACAGCAGGATCTAAAATCATTTTTAGTCCATGATTCGTCAGGTCAAAACCCATAAGATGCGTAGCATCCTTAAAATGGTACATTTCTTCCCCGATGATGCGGGGCCCTAAGGCATCTTCCTCAGAAGAGAGGAGTACACAAGCGGCGCCATCACCGAAAATAGCCGCACTGACTATGTTGGCCATAGAAAAATCATTTAATTGAAAAGTAGCTGTTGGGCTCTCGACCGCTACCAATGCTATTCTTTTGTTAGGATTGGATTTTAGAAAATTATGGGCATATATTATTCCTGAAACTCCTGCGGCACAGCCCATTTCTGTAACAGGCAAGCGTACTATGTCTTGTCTTAAATTTAGGGCATTGATCAAATAGGCATCCAAGGATGGAATCATGATCCCAGTGCAGCTTACCGTGATGATATAATCCAACGAATCGGCTTGCCAATTGGCTTTATCCAAAGCTTTTTGCAAGACAGCAGTCCCTAGTTTCTTGGTTTCGCGGACATAAATTGCGTTCTTTTCCTCTAAAGAAGTAGCCAAGAATACTTCTTCAATAGGCATTATGCCGTACCGCTTATCCACGGCCGCACCCTCAAATATTTTTACAACTTTACGCCTAAATCGCTCTTCCTGTCCCTGAAGCCATAAGTCCACAAAAGGCAATATATCCTTTGTTTCCCTGCAGTGCTCTGGAAGTTCTTTGGTAACGGCAACAATTCTAGTGTTATTCATATGAATTCTTTTGTTGCTGTTTCCTCATGACCCAAACATACCTGAAAGCCCATTTCCAAGCTATTTTGTGATCAAGATTGGTCAAGGAATTCGCCATGGCGATTAATTCGGACTTTACAAACCCTTTTCTGATGGATGTAAGTCCGTCTATCTTAGCAATTTTTGTTTTTATAAAAATAAGGCTAAATCCTTGAAACAAATAATAGGCCAAAGCGCTTCGATGTAGGTCATTTATAACCACCCCAATCGAGGCGAGACGCGTAAATTGTTGCGCGAAATTGAGTATTTCAGAATCTTGAAAATGATGCATGGTTAAAGTAGTAATCACGATATCACACCTAAAATCAGAAAAATCCGCACTTAGGATATCTTTTTCATGATACACTATTTCCGGATAATCGATTGATGCATGCTTAGCGATTGTGACTGCGTCCCTATTTAAATCAACACCTATCAAATTCAGGCTTAAACGATGCTTTCTAGCTGCTTTTGCAATCTGGCGCAGCATATTTCCGTCGGCACAACCCATGTCCAAAATCGTATATGATTCTTTTGGATGCTCCTGAATTAGCTTTATCACAGCGTTTACGGTTATGGAGTTGCCACCAAGAATACGGTTTACCCTATTAATGTCTTTTAAAACACTTTCCAGCTCATGGGTGTCTCCCTGCCACTCATCCAAAATCTCTTTCTGGTGACTTCTTACCTTTAAATCAATCATTATACAATGGGTTTCCCATGGGTTTTGGTAATAATGAATTTTAATAGTCCTTTTGAGACCCCTGCCAATCGGATACCTGCATCAATATACTTCTTATTCAGCAACAGATGCTGTAATTTTCTACCATACCACAATCTTCGTTTAAAGGTACTATTCCATACGTGTCTGTAGTCTTTTTCCAATTGTGCCCTTTCATAAGTAGTATCTTCCAAAAAATGATGTATGGGTTCAGAAGCCAACTTGGCGCTGTGAATTGCCATCGCCATACCATTACCACATAAAGGATGTATGAGTCCTGCGGTATCACCGCACATCAATATATGGTTTACTACAGGTTCTTTCCGTTGAAAAGAAATTTGTGCAATGGACAAGGGATTTTCAAATACGGGATCGGCTTCATCTAAAAACAACTTCAAATATTTATTTTTAGAAACTACCCTTTGATTGAATTCTTTAATATCACCATATTTCTTAAAGCTTTTGTAACTGGTCAAATAACAAAAATTCACACTACCATCCTCGGTTTTGGAGAGCCCCCCATATCCCCCTTCAAAATTATGTAAGGCCACCAGGTTTTGAGGAAATGTTGCATGTTTAAAATGGCCTTTGACTGCAAGCCAAGAATTTTTTTCATAACTAAAATCCCGTTGTAAGGACTTATCCAATGCGGAACGTTTGCCATAAGCCCCAATAACTACTTTGGCAGCATAAGAATCACTTTCTGTACGAACAGAAAATTGGTCATCTTTATAGGTAACTTCAGATACTTTTGAAAAAAAGAATCTTACACCCTGTTGGCACGCTTGTTCATATAAGAGGTTGTCAAGGGCATAGCGGCTCATCCCCATACCGCCTAAAGGCAGCCTGGTGGACGTCTTATATCCATTAAGGGCACTTATTTCAAAATCGGTAATTGTAACGGCTCCTGCCGCCAATAAATCTATTCCAAGATTTTTTAGATAGGTATATACTTCATTGGAAATATACTCCCCACAAACCTTATGACGGGGATAACTGTTGGTTTCAAAAAGAACGATATCATACCCATAGCGTGATAAATCTATCGCTGCCGTAAGTCCGGCCAGCCCACCTCCTATTATAATAACATCATGTACCTTCACTTTTGGAAAGTTACATATTTTCCAAAAAAAATCCCGACAATAGCTGCCGGGATTAATTATTTAAGTGTGTTCAGTTTATCCTTTGGTTTTCTGTACTGCTTCTTCCTTTAGTTCATCACTGGCAACAATGACCAATTCAACCCTTCTATTCTTGGCTCTACCCTCAGCGGTCGCATTATCTTCCTTTGGCTGACTCTCGCCATACCATTTCGTGGTAAATCTAGTGGAACTAATTCCTTGTGCAATTAAATAATTAGTAACGGACTCAGCACGTTGCTTTGAAAGATTCATATTATAATCTTCAGGTCCTGCGCTATCAGTATGGCCTTCAACTAAAACATTACTTTTAGGATATTCCTTGAAGATACCTGCCAATTTATCCAAGGTAGTGGCAGAAGCACCTTTAACAGCAGACTTATTGGTGTCAAAATAAACACCGGCATCTTCTGTGAAGGTTACGTTGATTCCCTCACCTACTCTAGTTACTTCAGCTCCTGGAATTTCTTCTTCAATACGCTCAGCCTGGCGATCCATCCGGTCACCTATATAGCCACCGGCCACGCCCCCTACCACAGCACCAATAATAGCACCTAGGGCGGTATTGTTTCCTTTGCCGATATTATTTCCAAGGACACCTCCTATAACGGCACCACCTGTAGCTCCGATTACGGCACCTTTTTGCTTTTTGTTCACGTTTCTCGTAGTGCTACAGCCAGTTATCAAGGCCATACACATAAAAACATACATACTCTTTCTAATTATATTTTTCATCTTTTACTTTTTTGTGAATTTGTAAACGATGGTAACTGTTTCACCATCTACATTATTGTTTGATTTTAGGGTCATTTCCGTTGCCGTTAAGGAGGCGATATTCAATCGATAGCCCAATCCGCCTGAAATATCCTTTAACTTTTCATCTATAAACTTAAATTGAAGTTGACTGGTATAGTTTTCGTCACGTTCAACAACCGACCAACGAATTTTTCGGTCTCCACCATTGCAAAGGCTTGAAGGTGCTATCGTGTATCTTCCGGTACTGTTGTTGTCCCTAAAGAACCAATTACTGCCTTCAAAACAAATATCCTGCGCATCGTTGAACAGGATTGCAGAGAAATTACCAGTATTGTTTTCATAGGAAACATCATCAAGAATCCAGGTCCCGCTTAGGAGATTTCGATTTTCCCGTGCTACTTTTGATACGGAACAGGAACTGACAAGCATTGCTACTACACCGAGTAGTAAAAACATTTTTCTCATAGTACTAATTTATGGTTAAGCAATATATACGTAAGCCAAGAGGTCTTGGATGTATTTTTTTGGATCAAATGTAAATCAAAATAGCATTTAATTCTTAGGGATGTAGTATATCCTTAGTAAGCCGACAAGTCTAGCAAGGCAGCTTCAAAACGACCTTTGGCCAAATAGTTGTCTTCCAGGTTTTTAGCAAATGGGATAGGCGTTTCCAAACTCGCAACCCTTTTTACAGGGGCATCCAAATATTCAAAGCAGTTTTCCATGACCGAGGCCGAAATATCACTGGCAATACCACCAAAAAGACTATCCTCTTGCAATATGATTAATTTTCCTGTTTTCTTTACGGATGCATAAACACTTTCAATATCCAAAGGTTGTAAGGACCTTAAATCAATCAGATCGGCACTTATTTCTGGATGGTCTTCCAAGGTTTCCAAAGCCCAATGCACACCTGCACCATATGAAACAATGGTAATATCCTCACCTTCCTTTAATAAACTTGCCTTTCCTAAGGGTAGGGTGTAATAATCATTGGGTACATCTTGCCGTAAACTGCGATACAAGGCTTTATGTTCAAAGAACAATACAGGGTTTGGATCATTGATTGAAGTTGCCAACAAACCTTTGGCATCATATGGAAAAGCAGGGTAAACCACCTTTAGGCCAGGGGTTTTGGTAAACCAAGCTTCATTGGTTTGGGAATGAAAAGGGCCTGCCGCTACCCCACCGCCGCATGGCATACGAATTACAACATCGGCATTTTCTCCCCATCGGTAATACGATTTGGCCAAGTAATTCACAATTGGATTGAAACCAGAACTCACAAAATCTGCGAATTGCATCTCCATTACAGCCTTCATGCCGTTTATAGAAAGTCCCATTGCAGCTGAAACAATGGCCGATTCGCAAATAGGTGTATTCCGTACACGCTCCTTTCCAAATGCTTCTACAAAGCCGTCGGTTATTTTGAAAACCCCGCCATAATCAGCAATATCCTGCCCGAGGATAACCAAGTTCTCATGCTTTTCCATAGATTGTCTCAATCCGTCTGAAATAGCATCGACCAAGCGAATATTATTTACAGTTGAACTTGGTATAACTTCCTCAAAAACAACTTCTTTGTAAACACTATTTAATTCTTTACCTGAATCAGGTACAACTTCATTTTCTGCAAATGCAAGTTTTAAATTGGCATCAATTTCATGAATAAATTCCTTCTTATAGGCAACTTCCTCCGTTTCAGAAAGTAGCTTTTCATTACGAAGATATTCCAAATAATTTTCCAAGGGATCTTTGGCTGCCCATTGGTCCAATAAATCTTGGGGCACGTATTTATTACCACTCGCCTCTTCATGCCCGCGCATTCTAAAGGTTTTGAATTCCACCAAAACAGGCCTTGGTTTTTTTCTCATGCTTTTACAAAGTGTATCTAACTTGGTATAAACTTCCAAAATGTTATTGCCATCAATGATATGTGATTCCATGCCATAGCCTTTACCCTTATCAGCTATATGTTCGCATTTAAACTGCTCACTTATAGGAGTGGAAAGTCCGTAACCATTATTCTCAACACAAAAAAGTACGGGTAGATCCCATACAGCGGCAACGTTCAATGCCTCGTGAAAATCACCTTCACTAGTTGCCCCTTCCCCAGTAAAAACGGCTGTTACCTGTTTTTTCTTTTTTAAGAGATCGGCAAGGGCAATACCGTCTGCCACACCCAATTGCGGCCCTAGATGCGATATCATCCCTACAATATTGTATTCTTGGGTTCCAAAATGAAAGCTACGATCTCGACCGTTGGTAAATCCATTGGCCTTGCCCTGCCATTGTGAGAATAATCTATTTAAAGGGATATTTCTTGTAGTGAAAATGCCCAGATTACGATGCATAGGCAGTATATACTCCTCAGTTTGCATGGCAGTTGCCACACCAACAGAAATAGCTTCTTGGCCTATGCCGCTAAACCATTTTGAAATTTTTCCTTGACGTAGCAAAATCAACATTTTCTCCTCAATCATACGAGGTTTCAACATCGATTTATAAAGTTTTATCTTGAATTCGTCGCTTAGGTCGTATTTGCTGTAATCCATGTAATATTTATCGCAGTGATTCTAAATAACGGGATAAATGTAACAAAAAAGAAGGCACCTACATCAAGGAAGTGTCCCTTAAAATTCAACATTAATTTGTAATTTTGGCTCAACCTTTAAAAAACTGCAATGAGCGCTATACCTAGTGTAGATTTAAGAGATTTTGTTTCTGGTGAGCCACAGCGAAAGAAGAAGTTCATCACTGGAATTGGACAGGCCTTTGAACAAATTGGTTTTGTTGCGCTAAGTGGACATTTTTTGTCTGATGATCAGGTAGCAGCTCTGTATTCAGAAATCAAAAACTTCTTTAATCTACCGCAAGAAACCAAAGATAAGTATGAAATTGAAGGTATTGGAGGGCAACGCGGCTACACTTCTTTTGGGAAAGAGCACGCAAAAGGCAGAAAAGAAGGTGACTTAAAGGAATTCTGGCATTTTGGACAATATGTAGTCGACAACCCTAAATTGGAAAAGGAATATCCTGACAATGTCATGGTGACTGAATTGGAGAAATTCAATACTGTAGGGGAAGAAACCTATAAAATGTTGGAAAAAACGGCGAAATATGTGCTTCGTGCATTGGCATTGCATTTGGGATTGGATGAGCATTATTTTGATGAATTTATATTGAATGGCAATTCTATCTTAAGACCAATACATTATCCACCCATTACCAATGAGCCCAAAAATGCAGTTAGGGCAGCTGCACATGGCGATATCAATTTAATCACCTTGTTAATGGGCGCTCATGGTCGGGGTTTACAGGTTAAGAACCATGAAGGGGAATGGGTCGATGCAATCGCTAGACCTGATCAATTAATGATCAATGTAGGTGATATGCTTTCCAGACTGACCAATAATAAATTAAAATCGACCATCCATCAGGTGGTTAATCCGCCAAAGGAATTGTGGGGAACATCCCGTTATTCGATTCCGTTCTTTATGCATCCGATCAGTGAAATGCCACTGAATTGTCTGGAAAATTGTGTCGATGCGGAACATCCTAAACGATTTGATGATATCACTGCCGGAGAATTCCTGCACCAAAGATTGATTGAATTAGGCCTCATTAAAAAATAGACTATGGATCTTAGTGATCAGCTTAAAAACCTATTCCCGGAACATATACCATCAAAGCAAGAACAGGCATCGCAAAAACCGGATATTTGGCTTCAAGATGATCCCATAATATGCAAATACGAAAAGCGCAAAGGTAAGCCCATTACGATTTTAGAAGGTTACAATGGCGCAGACTCCGACTTTAAAAAATTGGCGAAGGAGCTAAAAACCAAATTGAGTGTCGGGGGCACATTTAAGGAAGGTCGTATTATTATCCAAGGTGATTATCGCGATAAGATCATGCAACTACTTCAAGAAAAAGGGTTTAAGGTAAAAAGGGTTGGTGGGTAAAAAATCGCTTCTATTTGGCAATATTTTAAGGGGTTGCGTAATTTACTGTTAATTTTTTTTGTTATTTTCGATTAAATGTTACTTTTATTGGTCAAAACCTAAATTACCTGAAAAATGAGTTCCCTACTACATATAACCAATGGTGACATCCTTACGGATAGGTTGAAGGCATTGAAGCTCAAAGGAGATATCATAACATGGCGGGAAATGCTTTGTGAAGGCAAAACATTAACCAATGTTGGGAGCGAATCTTTTTGGAAAACCCGTTTTGAATTCCTGAACAAGAATTATAAGGTGTCAAAATCTTGGTTTGTAGAAAAGACCTTAAAGGAATACCGATCACTTTGTAACCATAAACAGCAGGACCATATAGTATTATGGTTTGAATATGACCTGTTTTGCCAAATAAATATGCTGGCGGTTATCAGCTGGTTAAAGACCCATCGTAGATACGCCCATATTTCACTTGTATGCAGTGGCAATGAAGATGAAACAGATAAAATGTATAGTTTTGGTGAGATTTCGGATGAAAAATTACTGGAGCTTTATGAAAATAGAACGGAATTGTCAATGAATGATATAGAGTATGCTGATTATGTTTGGCAGTTATATTGTAGTGACAATCCTATTCGCTTGGAAAACCTTAGTGATTATAAAAATTACCAATTCGACTACCTTACAGATGCTATAAAAGCCCATTTAAAAAGATTTCCAACAATCAAAAATGGACTTAATGATATTGAGAATCACATTTTACAATTATCATTGGAAAAAAAGCCAAAATCCAAACGGGAATTATTGCAAACGGTGTTAATGGATCAAGGGATTTATGGTTTTGGAGATACGCAATATGATCGTATCATTACAACATTAAAACCACTTTACGCTTCCTTTAATCCTGTTCGTTTAACAAAAAAAGGCAAGGAGATTCTAGATGGGAAAACCAGTTATTATTCTTCTATTCAAGATAATGACGCCTATTTGGGTGGTGCTTTAAAATATAACTTCCTTTTTAATACAGAATCGGGTAGAATTCTAAAATTATAGCATGCTAGAAGCTTCCGAGCTCATTTTAAATGCTGATAATAGCATTTACCACCTTAATTTACTACCAGAAGACATTGCAGATACCATAATAGTTGTTGGCGACCAAAATCGTGTAGGTCAAGTGTCTAAATATTTTGACACCATCGAGATCAAAAAAGAAAAACGGGAGTTCTTTACGCATACAGGTGTTTTGAACGGTAAACGTATCACTGTTTTATCTACCGGTATTGGTGCTGATAATATAGATATCGTCCTGAATGAGCTGGATGCCCTTGCCAATATAGATTTTAGGACAAGGACAATAAAAGAAGAATTCAAGCAATTGAAGATTGTACGCATAGGAACTTCAGGGGCAATACAACCTGATATTCCTGTTGACTCCTTTGTTTTGAGTGACTATGCCTTGGGATTTGATGGGGTATTACACTTTTATAAAAGCGAAGATATATTACATCCTGAATTTACAAGGGCCTTTGTAGAATACACCTCGTGGTTTACTAAAAAACCAGAGCCCTATCTTGTAAAATGTAATGATGCGCTGCGGGAACAATTGGCTTCAAATCGTATACGATATGGAGTAACTGTAACAAATTCAGGTTTTTATGGTCCACAAGGTCGTAAACTGCGTTTAGATTTACAAGATAGCACCCTCAATGATAAATTGACTTCCTTTCGGTATGAGGATTTACGCATAACAAACTTGGAAATGGAGTCTTCGGCCATTTACGGCCTTGCAAAATTGATGGGCCATCAAGCTGTTTCCCTGAATTGTATTATTGCCAACAGGGTATTGGGAGAGTTCTCTAAAAACCCCTTGCAGACGATTGATAATCTAATCAAATATACCCTTGATAAATTAACCAATTAGTTTTGTCCCTAATCCTAAAATGAAAAAAGTCAATATTATAGGCGTACCAGAACATTTTAACCTCCCTTGGCATTTGGCCATAGAGGAAGGTGCTTTTGAAGAACGGGGAATTGATTTACAATGGACGGATATTCCCGAAGGCACCGGTAGAATGTGCCAAATGTTGGAAAATGGGGAAACGGACCTCGCAATCATACTTACAGAAGGTCTTGTCAAAAGCATAACAGAGGGAAATCCTGCGAAAATTGTTCAGGAATATATCGCTTCTCCCCTGCTCTGGGGTATTCATGTTGGTCCAAAGAGTAAGTATGAGCGCTTCGCTGACCTTAAAACTACCAAAGCGGCAATTAGTAGGTTTGGTAGTGGCAGTCACCTTATGGCGTATGTAAATGCCCAAAATGAAGGTTGGGATACAGGCAAGCTACAATTTGAGGTCATTAATAACTTAGATGGCGCAGTCGAGGCACTAACCAACGGGACAGCTGATTATTTTATGTGGGAACATTTTACGACCAAACCTTTGGTCGATAGCGGAATTTTTCGAAGATTGGGCGATTGTCCTACCCCATGGCCTTGTTTTGTAATTGCGGCCACAGATAAATTCATAAAAGGAAATAGTTCTGTTTTAAAGCATATATTGGAAGTCATTAATCTATACACAATGGAATTCAAACAGATTCCAAGTATAGACCGCACCCTGGCCAATCGCTATGGTCAAAAATTAGAAGACATTCAAGAATGGTTGTCTTTGACCCGATGGAGTCAATCACAAATAGATTCTCAAACCCTAGAAAAAGTGCAGGAAACTTTGATTGACTTAAAATTGATAGATAAGCAGTTGATGTATTCTGAAATCGTAAAAAGTGCTTTACCTAGCTAAGGGAAGGTTGTCCCTGATTTTTCGATTAGTGTATGTAAGGGTCTTATCAACACTGTTTGGTTAAAACCACCCCGTCGCGCAAAAACGCGACACCCCTCCTTGGTTAAGGAGGGGGCTAAAAGCCTACCACGCTATAGGTTGCTTGCCCAACTTTATCAATAAATCATTGGTCTTACTAAAATGCTTATTCCCAAACCAGTACCCACGATTGGCACTTAAGGGGGAAGGATGTCCGGAAGCGAGTATAAAATGCTTGTTTTCATCAATCAGGGCGGCTTTCTTTTTCGCATAGCCACCCCAAAGCAAGAAAATCACCCCTTCGCTCTCCTTTGAAATTGCCTTAATGACATTGTCGGTAAAGGTTTCCCAGCCTTTTTTTTGATGACTCCCTGCTTCATGGGCACGAACGGTCAACGTTGCATTCAAGAGCAATACCCCTTGGTCTGCCCATCGTTCCAGATTACCACTTTTTGGATAAGGAATACCCAAATCGGTCTCGATTTCCTTAAAAATATTGATCAACGAAGGTGGGTGCTGTATCCCATCACTTACAGAAAAACAGAGTCCGTTTGCTTGATTGGGCCCATGGTAGGGATCCTGCCCTATGATGACAACTTTGGTTTTCTCAAACGGACTATGGTCAAAAGCGGCAAAAATATGCTTGCCCTTTGGGTAACAAGTGGTTGTGGAATACTCAGTTTTAACAAAACTCACCAGTGCTTTAAAATAGTGCTGCTCAAATTCCTGTGCTAAGGGCTGTTCCCAACTGTCGTGTATGTTTACGTTCATTATATTCTAACATTTTGTCATTCCTGCGCCTTGTACTGAACTTGATTCAGTAAGGCAGGAATCCACAATTAAAAGGAAGTCAAAATTAGTTAAAAACTACCTGTAAATACTGTTGGAATTGCCTTGATATTAAAGTTAAAAGCAGCTAACTTTACCTATACACCCAATATAGTTAACTTTTAATTTTTCGCCATGAAAAAAACTGCACTTATTATTTCCTTTATTGCTGCTTGCTTGGTCATTGGATGCAAACCAACTGCTAAAAAAGTCGAAACGGAACAAAAACAGGAAGCTCCTCAAAGTCCTGTAATAATGAAAATAGCTATGCTAAAAGCCGATGGATATGACATTGTAGATTACCATGCGCATCTTAAAGGAGGATTGACCATGGAAGAATTATTAGACCATTCCAAAGAAACAGGTATTGATTATGGTGTGGCATTCAATGCCGGTGTAGGTTTTCCAATTACCGATGATTCAACGCTTTTGGCCAATTATGAAAAATTCAAGGAATATCCAGTATATATGGCCATGCAGGCCGAAGGAAGGGAATGGGTAAATATGTTCTCCAAGGAAAATATAGGCACATTCGACTATGTTTTCACCGATGCCATGACCTGGACAGATTCGAAAGGGAGAAGAATGCGTCTTTGGATGCCTGAGGAAGTATTTGTAGATGACAAGGATGATTTTATGGATCAACTGGTAAGTAAAATTGTTGGTGTGATGAAAGATGAGCCTATTGACATATATGTAAACTCCACCTTTTTACCAGATGTGCTTCAACCAGAATATGATGTCCTATGGACAGAAGATCGAATGGACAAAGTGATCAATGCTGCAGTAGCCAATAATATTGCCATAGAGATTAATGCCCGTTATAAAATCCCTTCAGCCACCTTCATAAAAAGAGCAAAAGCTGCAGGAGCTAAATTTAGCATGGGCACTAATAATACGGATAAGAATCTAGGCACCTTGGATTATGCCATTCAGATGATTACGGAGTGTGGACTCGCACCCAATGACTTTTTTAAGGTAAAAAAGAAATAAATGAACAAGTGATGAATTTGGTTTGACAGATACTTGAAAAATAATGAACCAATCCCAAACATGGAATATCATGGTAAAAAAAAGAGTAACCGCATGAGAACAATGTTTATGATGTTAAAAGCTGCTAAAAGCAGCTACGGCACATGCATGAAACGATAAGCGCATTCCTTTTCACCCCAATCTTAATCCAATCCAACAGAAGCTGTAATTTCACTGCGCTGCAATTGCTCTTCCACTATTTTGTTTTGGGCAATACGTATCCTTAAGACATCCATATACGCTAAAGCATATTTGTTTTCATCTTGGGCATAGGCCATTACGGCCCATTCCATGGCTTCTTCATATTTCCCATTCATTTCGTTATAAAAAGCCATATTATAGCATGCTTTAGCCTTTATTTTAGGATTTTCATTAGCGACTTCCTGCTCCCATAGTGCAGCGGCTGCCTGCCAATTATTTTCGGCGGCCAATTTTTTGGCTTCCACCAACTTTTCCGAACCACGCACATAGTAATCGCGAGCAACCTCTTGTTCTTGGGGTAAAAGGCGGAGTCCGTACGAACTACCTGAGTTCTTACTTTGGTCTAATACAGCTTCCCTGCGGTCGCTGATGTCATAAAGGGCATCCATTTCATTGGTTCCTGTACCGGTCGAGGTAATTTGATCGTTGAATACCAACTCATCAATTACTTTTTGATTGTAAGGGTCATAGATACGCCATCCGTTCGCTATCAAAGTCTCCAAGGTAATCTCATGCCCCTCAACTTTTACGTATTGGCGAAGCATATTCTGTTCTTCAATCTTTTTCTTTTTCACCGATACCTGGGTATCAGCTTCATAATAGGCCAAAGAGAATATGGCATCTACTCCATTCGCATCACAAATTTCCCTAATGGCATCCCAAGAAATAGCATCAACGGTTTCACCCAATCCTTTGCTATTATTAAGCTCGGTATGGATCAATTGTACCGTGTCAAAACGTTGGTCCTTTACCAATTCATCAAACAGCCCCGAAATAGCAGCATCAATTCCGTCTTTTTCCAATTGGTGATCCTTTGCAGATAAAATTTGTTCAATACGCGTATGATATTCACTTTTTTGGGAAGTATTACTTTCGTTGATAATCCCAATTTTAGTGATGGTGGAGGCCAAGTCCACTGAAGCGGGCTCAAGAGCACTCAAAGTATAATCCTTGGTAACACTGCAGCTGGTTAGGGTCGATGCTAGTACTATTAAAAATACAATTAAGTATGGGTATTTGTGAATGGTATTCATAATTATTGGATTATTTAGCCATGTTTAACGAGACACTTGTTGGTTCAAAACTTCATTTTGTCGTGCCCTGTATTTCAAGGTATTCAAATAGCTCAATGCATAATTATTGTTATAATCAGTATATGATTTGGAGGCCCATTGCATGGCTTCATCCAAATCGCCATTGATCTCATTGCTTATTGCCATATTATAACAGGCCCTACCCGCAATTTTTGGGTCTGGATTAGCTGTTTCCTGCTGCCAAAGAACCGCTGCACCATCCCAATCCCCGGCTTGTGCACGACGTTGGGCAATTTTAAAGTTTTCGGTACCACGTACGAAATAGTCTCTGTTCACACGGTGTTTGTAAGGTAATAGCCGTTGGGCATAATCCATTCCTGAATATTTGCTTTGATGCAGAACTGCTTCTTTTCTTCCCAATATCGCTTCATAGGCTTTTATGGGGTTGATTCCTTTCCCCGCTGAAACCACATGGTCACTGAATTCAAGCTCATCAGCTATTCTGTTATTGTACGGGTCATATACACGCCATCCGTTTTCAACTAAGGTGTTCAAGGTGAGCTCATGTGCAGGCACAGCTACTTTTACTCCGAGATCATTGGGTATTTCCATCATTGTGGCCTTATAGGATACTTTGGTATCCGTATCGTAAAAAGCCAATGAGAATATGGCATCGACCTTATATTCCTCACAAAGGTTCTCGATTTCATTCCAAGTCAAAGTTGTCGGAAATACACTTAATCCCTTTCTTAAATGGGCGAGGTCATCGATAATCACTATTTCTTCAATCGATTCATTGCGTTCCAATTGTTCTTTTAAGGCCAAAATTGCTGCCTCAGAACCTTCCCTATCAAGATTTAGACCTTCTGCAGAAAGTATTTTATCGATCTTATCAGCGGTTTTATTTGCTTCAGAAGGCAAACTACGGTTAATGATGCCGATTCGGGTTACATCTTTTGAAAGGGTAATAGGAGCGGGTTCTACGGCGCTCATGGTGAGGTTATTGGTGGCACTACAACCAATTAAAAGCATAGCACAAATAGCAGTGAATATGGGTTGGTAAAGGTTATTCATTGGGGTTGAATTTTGTATAGAACGTTAAAAAGGGGCGGTATCGTATGTAAATGCTTAATATTTAATCGGCTAACCAAGTCGGGGGAAAAGTTGGATCAAGGCCACAAAGTCAGGAAAGATGATTCGCAATTTCAACCCTAAACCATACCTTTGCAATCGATTATTTATAAAAATGGGTAAGATTCACACTAAATCGCTACAAGATCTTGAATTCGACACTGTCTTGCAACAGCTTTCTGTTCGCTGCCATACCGAATTGGGCAAGGAACGGGCATTGGAAATTGTTCCGCTACCCGATGCCGAATCAATACATAGAGAACTTGGACAAACCTCAGAATACGTATCTTCCCTAATCAGTGATAATCGCATTCCCAATCATGGATTTGATACTATAGATGGGGATTTAAAATTGCTGAAGATTGAAAACACCACCTTGGAAATCAGTGGTTTTAAGCGGATAGGCAACATTTGCAAGACGATTGCAGAGCATAAAAAGTTCTTTAAAAAGTTCAAGGAATACTTTCCTTTACTGTTTGAAGCTTCTATGGAAATTCAATTGAATACAGAGATTCCCGCCCACATTGATGCCGTAATTGATCGTTTTGGCGAGATAAAGGACAATGCGTCGGGCACCTTGTTGAACATCCGGCAGGAAATCAATCAGGTAAAAGGTAAAATCAACCAAAGCTTTGCTTCGGCCTTAAATACGTATAAAACCTCAGACTATTTAGATGATATACGTGAGTCTGTGGTTGACAACCGCAGGGTTTTGGCCGTAAAGGCCATGTATCGTAAAAAAGTGAGGGGTACGGTAATGGGTGCTTCCAAAACAGGGAGTATCGTGTATATTGAACCCGAAGCCGCTCTTAAATATAGCCGACAACTCAATAATCTGGAGTTTGATGAGCGTGAGGAAATACAGCGTATTTTAAATGAGCTAACAAATAGCATCCGACCCTTTGCCCCTTTTTTGGGAGAATACCAAGATTTTTTGGCCCATATGGATATCACCGCTGCAAAGGCAAAATACGCTTCAGAAATGAACGCTGTATTGCCTAAAATCAGTGAGGAAAGAAAAATGTTCCTTAAAGATGCGTATCACCCCTTGTTATTCTTGAGCAATAAGCTAAAGCGCGAAAAAACCTATCCACAGACCATAGAATTGCATCCTGAAAATCGCATCATCGTCATTTCAGGCCCGAATGCTGGGGGAAAAAGCATCACCTTGAAGACTATTGGTTTATTACAGCTTATGCTGCAAAGTGGATTTTTAATTCCGGTACACGAGCGAAGTAGCATGTGTTTGTTTGATAAAATCCTTACGGATATTGGCGATAACCAATCCATCGAAAACCATTTGAGCACCTACAGTTACCGATTGAAGAACATGAACAACTTTTTGCGCCAATGCAATAAGAAAACGCTGTTCCTAATAGATGAATTTGGTACAGGTAGCGATCCCGAACTGGGAGGTGCCCTGGCAGAAGCTTTTTTGGAGGTTTTCTATGAACGTGGGGCCTATGGTGTCATCACCACGCATTATGCCAATTTAAAGGCCTTGGCTAACGAACTGCCCCATTGTACCAACGCGAATATGCTTTTCAATTCAAAAACCCTTGAGCCTATCTTCCAATTAGTATTGGGACAGGCAGGGAGTTCATTCACTTTTGAGGTAGCACAGAAAAACGGTATCCCCTACTCGCTCATCAACAAGGCAAAGAAGAAGATTGAGCGTGGCAAAGTACGTTTTGATGCCACGATAGCCAAATTACAGAAAGAACGCAGTAAAATGGCTGAAACAGGCTCTAAGCTGCATGAAGAGGAGGTAAAGGCAAGAGAAGAAGCACGGCGCTTGGAAACATTGAATACCAAAATCAAATCCAAACTAGAGAATTACCAAGAGCTTTACGATCATAATCAACGGATGATCTATCTGGGCAATAAAGTGAATACAGCGGCCGAGCATTATTTTCAAGATAAAAAGAAACGGATATTGGTTTCGGAATTATTACGCATTGTAGAAACAGAAAACAGTAAGCGTAAAAAGAAAACAGCAAAAGAAGTAAAAACAGATCGTGTTAAAAAAGCCCAAGTGACCCAAGAAGTGGAA
The DNA here is from genome assembly GCA_965367725.1 of uncultured Maribacter sp. Lineage (GTDB taxonomy): Bacteria > Bacteroidota > Bacteroidia > Flavobacteriales > Flavobacteriaceae > Maribacter_A. Next base: position 23,985 of record CBDUKE010000004.1, read on the forward strand.
AAAAAGGTCAACGTAATCCGGCAAAAGAAAAAAGTAGCCAAAAAGAAAGCAGTCATTGCAGCAAATAATAAACCACGTCCTGTGTTTAAAATTGGGGATCGTGTTCGTTTGATTGATGGGAAAGCTGTGGGTAGTATTGATAAGCTCGAAAAAAACAAAGCCATTGTAAATTATGGAGTTTTCACCACTAACGTGAGTGTGGATCAATTGGAATTGGTAACGGCTAAAAAGTAGATGGACTTACCTTATTTATAGTTTGTATTAAATTTGATTATCAAGCAGTTACGAATAATCGTATATGATTTTCACCTTTGGGATTGATTAAAAGAAACAGCCGGCTTCAAGTTGTTGAACCCAACCTTAGTGGCCGATTACCTTTAAAATAATTGTTTTCTATCTCTAATCACAGCTTGTACTTTTAAAAGTATATGGCGTACATACCCTTAAAACGTTTTGGAACAAAAGGCTTCATAACATTTCTCAGTTGTCAGATATTCTAGACTTTGCTCTCCCAATGTCTTCCAAACAATATCCCAATATTGGAATTGTATTCAAACATCGTGTGCTCCATTGGGTGGGACCATAGCAAAAATCATGTTCTGTTTATCTACCATTATTCAGGAGTTATTGGAGAATCTGAAGAGCATTAAAAGCTCCCCTGAAAGATTTAAAATGTAATTTAGGCGTATCGATATACTACTCAAGAAAGAAAATGCCTCTGATAAGGATTGAGAAGTTTTCAAAACTTGGCATTTAATTAAATTTTTATGCATGCATAGTAATTTTCATAACAATTTGTATATTTAGTGCTAATATTTTAACACTATTTTTAATAATTCAGCAGTTTAGAATAACTTTTACTGCACTTAAAAACACTAATGAATATGATTACAACAAAATTCCCTAAAGGAAAATGGGTGGCAGTTTTTTCAGCCATAGTTATGTTTTCCTGTTCCAAAGATGAAGTCGATAATGCAAGTGTCCCTGTCGAGGCTACTACATTAAAGACATCCATTTCAAACTCAGATGCCATTCCCAACCAGTACATAGTAATGTTAAGGGAAGATGCTGAACTTACCGCCAACGAGGTCAAAGTTAGGGGGAAAGCATTGGGGCTTTTGAAAAATTCAGGTATTGATGCAGAGGTCAGAAATGTATACAGCCATGTATTCCCAGGATTTGCAATGAAATTGAATAAGGGCCAAATTAAAAATTTGGTAGAAAACCCTAGCGTATTAAGGGTAATGCCAGATGTAAGGATTAGCTTACCCCCTATTTTTGCCAATAAAAAACCAGATAACCCTGGTGGCGGAAACGGTGGTGGTGGTGGTACTACCGGTCAAGAAGTCCCTTGGGGTATAGATAGGGTCGGTGGTATTGGCAGTGGTGTCGGTAAAACAGCATGGGTTGTGGATTCCGGTATCGATTTAGATCATCCCGACCTAAATGGTGACGCAACTAGAAGTGTTTCTTTTGTGATAGGTGACAATTCACCTGAAGATGCCAACGGACATGGCACTCATGTAGCAGGAACAATCGCCGCATTGGATAATAACGAAGGTGTTGTCGGGGTTGCTGCAGGAGCAAGTGTAGTCTCGCTTCGTGTATTGGACTCTAGCGGAAGTGGCGATTTTTCTTGGACCATAGATGCCTTAGACCATGTAGTGGCAAACGGCGCAGCAGGAGATGTCGTAAACATGAGTTTGGGGCCAAACAGTCCCTATACAGATCCAGCGGTTATTGCAGCTACAATAGCTGTTGGCAATGAGGGCATAAAAGTCGCCATTGCCGCGGGTAATTCGTATGATGATGCAGCGCTTTATTCACCCGCAAATGCAAATGGGAATAACATTTACACAATCTCAGCCTTGGCAGAGGGTGATTTCTTTGCCTATTTCTCCAATTATGGTTCCCCAGTGGACTATATCGCACCGGGTTACCAAGTAAAATCTACTTGGCTCAGCGGCGGGTACAATACGATTAGCGGAACCTCTATGGCTTCACCACATGCAGCAGGTGTCCTTTTATTGGGCAATCCAACCTCTGATGGACAGGCTTCGGATGCATATTGGGAAGTCAAAGGCCAATCTGCTACTGGTAGATATAGCGGCACTAATGATTATAGAAGAAGTGTCTTTAGACCAGATCCAGATGGAACCAGAGAATCCATCATACATCAATAAACAGTATAATTGTATTTAATATATAAAGGCCGTTAATGTAACGGCCTTTTTTATGGCCTAATTACATCATAAAACTGTTTAAATTTCCTTACCGTATTTTTGTTAAATGGCAATCCCAGAAAATAAAAAAATCATACTATTTGACGGCGTTTGCAATCTTTGTAATCGTTCCGTACAATTTATCATAAAACGTGATAAGTATGATGCATTCCGTTTTGCAACACTGCAAGGCGAAATAGGACAACAATTGATTAACGAACGTAATATAGATACTTCAAAGATGGATTCCATCATACTCATCGAGCCTGGTGTCGCCTATTATACCAAGTCCACGGCAGCAATTAGAATAGGCCAATCTTTTGGCGGTTTTTGGAAAATGGCATATGTACTAAATTTGATTCCCAGACAGTTACGGGATATCGTATACGATTGGGTAGCCAGAAACAGATATGGTTGGTACGGTAAAAAGGATGCCTGTATGATACCTACCCCTGCCCTAAAGACAAAGTTTTTGGATACTATCAATCCTTTATAAACTATGCTTTTATATGTTGGTTTTAGAACTTAATCGACTAGTTTTGCAATGTTTAATTTAGGATCCACACCAAACTTCTGTACGCATTCTTATACTATTGACCAATGGAACAAATATCTCACAAAATATATGAGCACCTATTAACAGCTGGGCTATCAGAGGACTGGGCAGGGATTATCAACATGCTTATTTTACTGGTCGGAATACTGTTATTATTAGTATTGCTCGATTATATCTTGCGAAGAATCCTATTGGGCTTTTTTGTTCGTTTATCCAACAAATCCAAAACCCATTTTGATGATTTATTGGTCAAAAACAAAGCGCCACGAAATATCGCCCATATTATTCCGGTGGTTTTGGCTTACAAAGCTATTCCACTCATTTTTCGCGACTTTCCATCCGCTGAGTACATCATTCTAAAAGGCATTGAAGTTTTTGGCATTATTTTGTTTCTTTGGATTATACGAAGCTTTCTTCATACTATCAAAGATTATTTTAAAACCCTGCCAAGCCTTAGGGATAAACCCATAGACAGTTACATCCAAGTGTTTATGATCTTCTCATGGGCCATTGGCTTGTTTTATGCCTTTTCGATTATTACAGGTGTCGAATTATGGAAATTCCTGACTGCTTTAGGTACGGCCTCTGCTGTCATTATACTTATTTTTAAGGATACCATTTTAGGTTTTGTAGCAAGTATCCAAGTTTCCATTAATGATATGGTGCGTATTGGGGATTGGATCTCTTTTGATAAATATGGAGCCGATGGCGATGTTATTGAGATAAACCTTGCCACTGTTAAAGTCCAGAATTTTGATAAGACCATAACCACTATACCCACCTATGCCTTGATTTCGGATTCCTTTAAGAACTGGCGTGGAATGATGGATGATGATGGAAGGCGTATAAAAAGAGCCTTGATCATAAAACAAGAAAGTATCCATTTCTTGACCGAGAATGATATTACATCCCTCAAAAAGATTGAAATGATTACTGATTACCTTGAAAAGCGTGGAAAAGCAATTAATTCGTTCAATGTTGAAAATAAAATTGACAAGTCTATCTTGATCAACGGGAAAAATCTAACAAACATTGGTGTTTTCAGAAAGTATATTGATAATTACATACATCAGCATTCTGGCATCAACAAGAATATGACCATAATGGTGCGACACTTAGCACCAACAGCCCAAGGAATACCCATAGAGGTTTATGCTTTTAGTAGTGACAAACGATGGGCCAACTACGAATACATTATGGCTGATATATTTGACCACCTTTTGGCGGCTATCCCATATTTTGATTTGGAAGGCTTTGAATTACCTAGCAGCACTAATTTTAAATCGAATCAAGCGGATTAGATCCTTCGATTTTCGAAGTGTGATTTCTGATTCTATTTCAAATTATTCAAGATAAAATCCAGCGTCTTATTGGTATTCAGATTTTTGGTAAAGGCTAAATTATTGTGGGTTATGTTAGTAGCCAACCCCAAATGTTGTAGGTATTTAATATTATCCTCAAAGGCCAAGGTTACCTTACCAGTCAGCAGGTTATCCATGGAATCCTCTTTGAGATATCGTTTATAGATTTTACGAAGTCCACTTAAATAAAGACGGTCTTTGGTGAATCCGCCACCTCTATGAGCTCTTAATGTAATCATAAACGCTTCTTCCCTATTTAGTTTATATTGGGTATGGATCATATCAAAAGTATCGGCAAAAGAATACCCTCTGATCAAGCTATCTGAGGCCAAAACCCGATATGCCAATTCTTGCAATCGTTTTAAAGTCAATGCCCCGCTCATATATTCACTAAAAACGGCCAAACCTTCTTGGGTCTCCACATTGTTGGGGAACCCGTTAGAGAATATTTGTAAGGGTTGTTCTATTCCATTAAAAGTAGTGACTAAATGCACCCCAATCTCATGATTCGCCAAGGTTAGCAATTGGTTTTTACTGAATTTGGTGTTTTTCTTGATCAAAAGTGCTTGTGCACTATTGCTCACCATAGCCTCGGCAGATAAATGGGTTGCAAACTTAATATTTAATGGAAAATCGTATTGTTTCCCAAAGGCCTCAAAATAGGATTTCGCTTCTTCTGCGGAATATATTTTTTCCATATCACTCGATATGGGCTCGTCTGCGAAATGAAGTATAAAACGAGCATTTTGCACATCCCTATCATTGGGCGTACCATAAACTCTCAAAGAGTTATAATGAAATTTTCGCGGCTCCCCAATAGTCTCAATACATTGGATCATATTGGAGTAATAATAGATTATCTCCTGATATAATTTCTTGATGTTATCATCCTTGATGCGCTCTAATCGTTGTGTAAAGAAAAGTCGATGGAGTTTATAGCCGTTAAATTTTAGCTTTGGATATTTAAAAAATGGGTTCTCCGTATATTTTGAAGTGAAAAAACGATGTTTTTGCTTTTCAATGTTTAATGGATTTACATAACTGAGCAACTCAATCTTTTTAACCAAACGGTCCAGATTGGCATCAATCTCAAATAAATCGGCATATTCCCTATGTAAATCTGTTGCCTCTTGTTCGCGGATCATAAGTTACTTTCTTGGAATTCTTTGACTTGCAAAGGTATCAATTCTTTTAAATGCTCTTCTACAGAACGCACTACTTCTGGATAAATTATTCCGCTAAGTTCATCACAATATACTTTTGAGATTTCCGTAGCCAAAACCAAAGTATTATTAAAATGATTCGTAATATACTTTAAGAAATATCCATTTCCCTGAAAAACATCATTGATCAAAGAGGTTTGCGAAATGTCCCCGGGTAATTTCATACTGCCCAACTTCGCACTCCAAGCATCAACAATACTTCCAAAGCGCCCATTGTCAATATTGACTGTTCCCAAATTCCATGTAGGTACGGGTCTATCCCAACGTTTCCAATTATAACTATGCATGTCAAAAACAATGACCTTCTTATGGAGTTTTTCAAGCTGATGCACTAAAACGTTTACTACGCTGTAAAAGTAATTATGCTTACTTATACTTAGTTCTTTTTCTTCATTGCTTAAGGGATTTCTCCATAGTTGCTTCCCCCAGGCCTCATCAAATACGGCCGTTTCAGGGGGCCGATTCAAATCATACTCAAATCTACTATCACACCCTGCTATTACAATGGGATGCGACTTAACCATCTCATAAGTACAAGGATCTTCCTCATACCAGCGTTCATGTTCGGTATGAATGCAATTCTCCCACAAAGACCTACGAAATTGATGTCCGTCATGCACTGCGCCACAGATATAGGGCACATATTTGTCAATCTTGATTCTAAAGGAATAATCCTCGGATACCGCTTCAAAAGGAATTTCGGATTGAATATTGGAAATTATTTCAGTAACAGAAAGCCTACGCATTTTCAACCTCGTTTCTAAGTCTAGAACGCCTATCGAAAGCTTGAAGCTTATCAATGACCTTACTTTCAACAAAGTCAATCACTTTTGCTTGAATCTTGGTTTTATACACCTTGTTCATATAGGTAATTCCACCTGGGGACATTACATTTACTTCTACCAGCTTACCTCCTATTACGTCTATACCCACAAAATAGAGTCCGTCCTTGACCAACTTGGGGCCTATTTGTTTACAGAGCGCTTTTTCTTCCTTGGTCAGGGAATGTCTTGCTACACTACCCCCAGCCGATACATTGGAACGATGGTCCTCTTTTCCCGGTATACGCCGCATAGCACCAATAGGCTCACCATTTAAAATTAGAATACGAACATCACCTTGGTCTGCACCTTCAATGTATTCTTGAAGTATTACATAATTAGAACTTCCATCAGCGTTGGATACATAAAAATCCAACAGCGATTTAATGCTGCTCATTGCTGATTTTTCAATGAGTATAACCCCAGAACCTCCAAAGCCATTCAAAGGTTTTAATATCATTCTATCAGCTGCGGATTCCTTGATTTGCTGAAGCAAATAATTCTTGTTTTTTGAAACATGGGTTGCAGGAATAATATTGCTATGTGAATCGCCAAAAGCAGCGGTATATAATTTATTATTCGCTTCACGTAACCCTTGTAATGAATTAACTATAAAAACATCATCCTTAACTGAATCCAAAAAGTTCAGCATTATAGGGTCTAAAGGTGGATTGGCACGCATAAAAATCACATCAAAACCTGCCAAAGGCAACATTTCCTCCCGGAGACTTGCCTGTTTATAAAAGGATTTGATACTGGTTGAAACCTTATCCATTTTGTCAATAACAGTGCAGAAAGCGTTGGTAACACTATTGCGTATTGTCAAATTGGCCGGACTGCATAAAGCCACTCCGTGTTTACGCTTTACACATTCATGGATCAATGCCAAACTAGTGTCGTTCTCTGCATTGATTTCTTCCCAAGGGTACATTAAAAAACAGATATTCATGCCTTGCAATTTTAAGGTTCTATTTTACTTCATCCAAATGGTCATCCCATTCCTCTACATGAGGCTCTCCTAATTTACCAACAGATTTGGCAACCACCATGGCAACCATCGCATCCCCGGTAACATTGACGATCGTACGACACATATCCAAAGGCCGGTCCACCGCAAAAATCAAAGCCAAGGCTATAGGATATAAATCCGGAGGAAAACCAATGGATTCCAATACAATAACCAACATGACCATACCCGCCCCTGGAACCGCGGCTGAACCTATTGATGCCAAAAGGGCCGTTAAGACTATGATGATTTGATTGCTGAAAACCAATCCTTCCGGCCATAATACTTGCATTGCGAAAACGGCAGCCACCCCTTGATACAGACTGGTACCATCCATATTGATTGTAGCACCTACGGGCAATACAAAACTGGAAACTTCTTTATCAACCCCAATATGTTCTTCAACGCGTTCCATAGTAACCGGCAAAGTAGCAGCACTGGAACTCGTTGAGAATGCCAATAATTGCGCTGGACTTATTTCTTTTAAGAACCAGAATGGATTCTTCTTGGTATATGTCGAAACAATGATCGTATAGAAAACTATCATCAGAAATAGTCCTAGAACAACAACTCCCGCATATTTTAATAGCGCCACCAATAAATCAGGGTCTCCAGAGGATGCTACTACATTTGCCAATAGCGCGAATACGGCATATGGAGCGCTCAACATGATTAAGTCGACCATTTTAAGGACGACGTCATTAAGGGCGTCAAAGAAGCTTTTGAGCGGCTTAGCCTTTTCTTCACCAATCAACAGCATTGATATGCCCATAAAAATTGTAAAAAAGATGACTTGTAGCATCAATGCGTTCTCACTCATGGCCTTGATAGCATTATCAGGCACCATATCTTCTAAAAACTGCAAGGGACCACTTTCCTTTTGCTTCAATGCCTCGTCCAGTTTAGAGGTTACACCGCTGTCCGTGGCATATGTTTCGGAAAGCTTTGCAACAGTCTCTTCGGAGATACCATTCCCAGGTTGTAGTAAATTTACGAGCAGGAGACCAATGGTAATGGCAATTATAGTGGTAAATACATAAATTCCAATAGTTCTAAGTCCAATTCTTTTAAACTTCGATATATCCTTAAGATCGGAAATTCCTTTTATGAGGGAGGCAAGAATCAAAGGAATTGCGATAAGCTTCAACAATTTAACAAAAATGGTACCCCAAGGGTTGATCCAGTCCGATACAAATTCCCGTCCCCATTCAGGAAAGGTCATGGCAAATCCGAAAATCAGACCCAATACCATGCCTATCATTATTTTCCAGTGCAATTCAAGTTTTCGCATTCAAGATTGGTTTATATTGGTTTAGATCGGTAAGATACCAAATTGGGATTAAATTGGGCAAAGTCGCGGCTATAACTTTATCGTGCGGTTGAGCAAGGTATAATCGGCCAAAACCAAAGCAGCCATAGCCTCAACGATTGGAACTGCCCTTGGAACAACGCAAGGATCATGACGCCCTTTTCCTTTGGTAGTCACCATATTACCATCCTTATCTATGGTGTCATAGGGCTGTATTACAGTAGCCACAGGTTTAAAAGCAACATTGAAATAAATATCCATTCCATTGCTAATTCCGCCTTGAATGCCACCACTATAGTTCGTTTTTGTGCTACCATCTGGGTTATATTGGTCGTTGTGTTCACTACCCTTCATTTTTATCCCTTCGAAACCACTGCCAAATTCAAAACCTTTTACCGCATTTATGGATAACATAGCCTTACCTAATTCGGCATGTAGTTTATCAAAAACAGGCTCTCCCAAGCCAATAGGCACATTCTGGATTACACAGGTAATAATCCCACCTATAGTATCCCCTTCTTTGCGAACTTCTTTGATATAGTTCTCCATTTTGGACGCAGTTTCCGGATCTGGGCAACGCACAGGGTTTGACTCAATCAAAGAAAAATCCAAGTCCTTATAATCTTTAGCCAGCTTTAATTCCCCTACTTGGGAAACAAAGGCATTTATTTTAATACTGGAAAGGAATTGCTTGGCAATTGCCCCAGCTACTACCCTACTTGCGGTTTCCCGTGCTGAACTTCTTCCTCCCCCACGGTAATCCCTAACACCATACTTTTGATCATAGACATAATCGGCATGTGAGGGTCTATAAGAATCTTTAATATGTGAGTAATCCCCAGATTTTTGATTGGTATTATGTATCGCAAAACCTATTGGAGTCCCTGTTGTCTTCCCTTCAAAGATGCCTGAAAAGAATGCAACAGTATCTGGCTCTTTGCGTTGGGTAACTATGGCCGATTGACCAGGTTTGCGTCGATTTAATTCATTTTGAATGGCATCCAAGTCTAATTCAATGCCAGGAGGGCATCCGTCTAGAACGCCGCCTATAGCAACGCCATGTGATTCTCCAAAAGTGGATAACTTAAAAAGGTTTCCAAAAGTATTGCCTGCCATTCCTTGTCTATTAATTTCTTAGCCTCAAAGATAAATGTTAATTGATAGATACGAAAATCAATCCACTAATGCATTATTCAATATACTGATTGGATGTAATGCGTTTCTGCCGGTACCATCTTTTATTTGATGTCTGCAGCTTGTGCCATTTGCGGCGATAATTACATTTTCTTCACTTTTTCGCACTGCTGGAAATAATTTTAACTCCCCAATTTGCATACTTACCTCATAATGTTCTTTCTCGTATCCAAATGAACCTGCCATACCACAACAGCCCGAACTTATGATAGAAACGGAATAATTTTCTGGCAGATTGAGTATATCAAAAGTTACCTTTTGGCTTGACAATGCCTTTTGATGGCAATGGTTATGAATTTTGATTGTTCTTGCCTCCTTTGTGAATTTATCCGATGTAACAATCCCCCTTTCGATTTCCTTGGCCAAAAACTCCTCAATTAGAAAGGAGTTGCTAGCAATGGCATCAATCGTATCTGTATTCGGCGCCAATCTTTTATATTCATCCCTGAATGATAGCACCGCTGAAGGTTCTAGTCCGAGTAACGGTACATGCCGCTCTGCAAATAGTTTCAATTGTTCAATATTCCCAACAGCCAATTTTTGTGCTTGTTCTAAAAAGCCTTTGGAAAGATAGGTTCGTCCACTTTCGGCATAAAATAGCGTTACCTCATACCCTAATTTAGTGAGTACATCAATAGCATCCTTACCCAACTCAACATCCATATAATTCGTAAACTCGTCAATATATAGAATAACCTTATTGCTGACATTAACATTTTGATTTATAACACTTTGAAGGTATTTATCAAAATTAAAACTTGATACTTTTGGTATACTTCTTTTCTTTGCTATCCCAATTGATTTTTTCAGCATCCCACTTAATACCTTGGAACCATATATGGCATTGGTGAACCCAGCAACTTTGCTCCCAATTTTATTAAGCTTAGTGTTGTACGCAAAAAGTTTACTTCGCAAGGAATAGCCATTACTCTCTTGGTATTGATACAAAAATTCAGCCTTTAATGCAGCTACATCCACATTGCTAGGACATTCACTGGCACATGCCTTACAGCTTAGACATAGATCAAAAACTTCCTTTAATTCCCTTTTATTGAATTTGTTAGTCCCCTCGCCCGTCGTTAAAAACTCACGTAGTGCATTGGCACGACCTCTTGTTGTATCTTTCTCATTCTTCGTGGCATGATAGCTAGGGCACATGCCCCCTTTCATATGGTGTGTTTTAAGACAATCCCCGCTACCATTACATTTTTCCGCAGCTTTTAAAATGCCCTCACTATCAGAGAAGTCCATTAAGGTTTTAACCTCCGGTTCTTCCCTGTCTATTTCATATCGAAGGGATTCATCCATCGGATACGCATTCACGATTTTCCCTGGATTGAATATCCCTTTTGGGTCAAAATAGGTTTTGATGCGTTTTAAAAGTTCATAATTCTGATTGCCTATCATTAGTGGAATAAATTCAGCGCGTACAATTCCGTCGCCATGTTCCCCACTAAATGAGCCTTGATACTTTTTGGTTAATTTGGCGACATCAGTTGTAATCTTCCTAAATAGGTCAACATCTTTGGATTTCTTAAGATTCAATATTGGTCTTAAATGTAATTCCCCTGCACCGGCATGCGCATAATACACCGCCTTCTGATCATAGCCTTTCATGATTGCAGTGAATTCCCCAATAAAATCCTTTAAATCCTCCAAGGCAACAGCAGTATCCTCAATACATGCGACAGCCTTCATATCTCCAACGATATTCCCCAGCAAGCCTAAACCTGCCTTTCTAAGCTCAATGGCTTTGTTGATATCATTCCCGTAAAGAACAGGATTGGCGTAACTCAATCCAGAGGCTTCAATAGTGCTCAAAAGCGCTTTTAATTCTTTTTGAAGCCCGGCTTCTGAGTCTGCTTTCAGTTCCAACATTAGTAAGACCGCTGGATCATCCTTAACAAAAAAACGATTCTTAAGTTGGGTTTTGTTGTTTTTAGTGCAATCAAGAATAACCTTATCCATCATTTCACATAGATGGAGTCCGTGTTTCATAACTGGTGCAACATCACTCAAACAATCTTCCAGGGATTTGTAATGGGTAACCACCATCGCCGAATACTTGGGCGGAATATCATCAAGTTGTATGGTTATTTCAGTGGTAAACGCCAAAGTACCTTCACTTCCACTCAATAGTTTACACAAGTTAAAATCGACCTCATCAGCACTAAAAACATTGCTTTTTAATAATTCGTCAACAGCGTAGCCTGTATTTCTTCTATGGATTTGTGGTTTTGGAAATTCATTGAATATTTCTTTTTGTATACTTCTGTTTGACAATTCTTTATAAACTTCTTTATAAAGTAATCCTTCAAGAGTATTTTGTATCGTTTTTTTCTTGAAATCGTCAACGGTAACGGATTTAAATTCAACTTTTGAACCATCTGACAATATGGTTTTCATTGAAACAACCTTGTCTCTTGTAACTCCGTATTGGATTGAAGTGGTACCTGAAGAATTATTGCCTACCATTCCGCCTATCATACAACGGTTTGAAGTTGAGGTGTTCGGTCCAAAAAATAAACCAGATGGTTCTAGGTATTTGTTCAGCTCATCACGGACAACCCCTGGCTGAACGGTAACTTGTTTTTTTTGTTTATCAAGATTTACGATTTTGGTAAAATGCTTTGAAACATCAACTACTATTCCATCACCAACACATTGACCAGCCAAAGAAGTGCCTGCTGTTCTGGGTATAAGTCCAATATTATTATCCGATGCAAAGATTACAAGCTTTTGTATGTCTTCAACTGTTTTCGGAAATGCCACCGCTTCAGGTATTTTACGGTATACCGAAGCATCAGTGGCATAAAGCGTTTTACTTAGATTGTCAGTTAGAATATCGCCTTCTAACCTCTGCCCCAATACCTTTATTTTGTTTTTGATCAACTTGGTACAATTTTCGACGCTAATTTAGGGTTTTATTGTTTGAGCCAAGTTTAGTTTCATTATTTTTGCACTATTAAATCTTAACATATGAAAATTTTAAAAACACTTACATTAATTGCTTGTATTGCTTCATTTTCGACGGTTTTCGGGCAGGAAATCTCAGAACACGCCATAGGTTTACGCCTAGGTGACAGTGATGGTTTCGGGGCAGAAGTTTCTTATCAAAAGTCAATTTCACAGTACAATCGTCTTGAGGTGGATTTAGGATGGCGTGACCATCGCTATTTTAACGCCTTTAAATTAGCGGGTGTATACCAGTGGGTACATCAATTGGATGGGGATTTCAACTGGTACTATGGTGTTGGTGGAGGATTGGGAAATGTTGATTTTGATGCTATCCCCAATAACTCAGCTAACGATGACGGGCTCTTCATATTTGGAGCAGGTAACATTGGTATTGAATATAATTTCGATATACCCCTTTTACTTTCTTTAGACTTTAGGCCTGAAATTGGTTTGGTTGGTTATGACGGATTTTCAGATAATTTTGACTTTGATATTGCATTGGGCATTAGATATCAATTTTAAACATAAAGTTTTAACTAGCATATCAAGCCCATAACAATTGTTATGGGCTTTTTATTTTAGGGTATATATAACTACATTTGCCCATCTAAAATTATCCACAATGAGAAATACCTTAATTATCATAGTTACTCTGGTTCTTTTTGCTTCTTGCAATTCCAAACCCGAAGGCTACACAATCAATGGCACATTAACTGGTGATATCGCTGATGGTGTTGAAGTCTATTTAAAGAAAAGCGGAGCCAACAATCAGCTTATTGAAGTAGATACAGTTAAAACTGAAAATGGCATGTTCGTGTTTAACGGCATAAATGATATGCCTGAGATGCATTATATTCTAATTGACAAGCATGTTGGTTATGCCGTAGCTGTAGTTGAGAACGGCGAAATTAATATCGCTGCACATAAAGACAGCTTAGGGCTTGCAAAAATTACAGGGACGGTTCAAAATGACTTTTTAAATGATTATAGAGAGAAGTCCAAGGCCGTTTCAATGCAAGCAATAAACATTCAAGAGGATATGAAGAATGCCTCTATGAAGGGTGATACTGTGCTAATCAACTCTTTAAAAGAAGAATTAAACGAGTTACGGGAGGAATATGAAACGTTTGAAATTGATTATATAAAATCAAATCCGAATGCATTGATATCTGCTTTGTTGATTGATAAAGCAATGAATACGAGAACAGCAACCACCGAAGAACTTCAGGAATTGTACAATATCCTTTCACCGGAAATCAAGGAAACCAATGTAGCAAAAAAAATAATAAAATCATTGAACGCATTAAAAGATCGGGAAGCTAAATCAAAAGATACTAGTGTTGGAGCAGTAGCACCTAATTTTTCAGCCCCTACGCCAACTGGAGAAACCTTGGCCTTAGATGACATTAAAGGAAAGGCCACACTTATTGATTTTTGGGCTGCTTGGTGCAGACCATGTCGTGCCGAGAACCCTAATGTTTTGAAAGTTTATAATAAATACCATGATAAGGGATTGAATATCATTGGTGTTTCCTTGGACAAAACAGCGGAAGCTTGGAAAAAGGCTATTGAAGAAGATGGTTTAACATGGAACCATGTTTCCAACATCGCTTATTTTAATGATGCTATTGCAAAAATGTACAATGTTGATGCCATCCCAGCTGCTTTTTTGTTGGATGAAAATGGAGTGATTGTTGCGAAGAATTTAAGAGGGCCAGCCCTTGAGGCCAAGGTTGCCGAATTACTCGATTAGCAATTAAAACAATTAAAAAAAAGCCCTGATGTTACAAACATCAGGGCTTTTTTATGGAGTGCTTAAAAACTACTAAAACTTATTTTGGGCATCATCAAAATCTCCAGAAATGGTTACATTATCGTCAATATTAACGTCACCAAAAATGTTGACTACGGAGTTAGAACCTATAAATTCGATTGTTGAATCGTCCTTCAAGTCCAAATCACCATAAATTGTAAGATTTCCCTCAATTCGAAGCACAGCACCCTTTTCAACAGTGATTTTTTTTCGTTTATTATTGCTTCCTACAACGAGCGTCCCATTCATTTCCATTAATCCATTTTCTAGCACATCAACATCATTACTAACGGTCCAGGTACCGCACATAAGTAAAGAACCACTAACTTTTATGGAGCTAAATCTTTTTGATCCCTTAAATGCAATATCCTGACCTTCATTTATGACCAATTTCTTGGAACCTGAATATGGGGTCAGCGATGCACATTCTTCAGCCAAACTTTGTGAAGGGCGGTTTAATTTGATAATCTGTAATCCCTTTTTGCCTGATGCGGCAAAAATATAGTCGTCTTTCGATTCAACATAATTAATGGATCCTTCCAAATCAATGATACCGACTAAATCAGATCCATTTCCTTTGTCTTCAGATAGACATAAGCCTGCACCACCGTTAGCCATAAGTATTACTTCTTCATTCGCGGCTACTGCATTGGTTTCCCTGCCTTCTGTAGATGTACTATTAGGGTCTATTAAAATAGGGATATATTCAATTAAAGAACCACTTGATACGCTATATAATCCTGCGCCTTTAGTTCCTTCTGGAACAAGTACCTCATCACCTTTAAATGCCAATGTCCTTTTTGTGCCTGCGCCAAAATCAGTATTAATTGAAATTTCTTTGGTGATATTGAGCTCACTATCTAAAATACTCACCCCCTTACCGGCATCGAGCACAGCAAATTGATTATTATCCATGGATACCGAACGTAAATCTTGGAAGGCTGCCTCCCTTATAACCGATAAATCGGTTTTATCATAAACTGTTATCGTGCCATCACCTCCACTTGATACCACAACGTGGATTGGGGTTACCACTATATCCGTACTATTAAAACCTTCTTGAAATCCATAGATTATGGCACTAGTACTCATTGCACCTCCTGATACCGGTATTTTAGCCACAAACGAATTGGAAGTGGCCATAACAGATTTTTCAGCATCAACACCCCCGACGGCATAAACATAGCCATCATTGTATTCAACAGAGTTGATATCTGCGTTGCTGTAATACAATCTAGAAGTCACCGATGGTTCCAAAGGATTCTTTATATTGATAATATCTATAGCACCTACATAGCTTTCTTCGGCAGTATTATAAGATACGTAAGCATAATCCCCATCTAAATGCACGTGGGTTGCTGTAAGATTCTCACCACCACTGAAAGATGGTGGATTAATTTGAGCAACTAAAGTAAGTGGGTAATCGCCTGCTTCATCTGCTTTACCGCTACTGGATGATTTACCGGAAATAACATCTTCTTCCGCAATATCCAATACACCAGAGGCAGCGTAGACCACACTGTTTTTTAAGACTAAGTCGCTTTTTTCTAATTGAATTTCATCTTGAGGATCACTAAAAACGGTAGTTTCATCGCTGCAAGAAATAGTAAATAAGATAACTGACCAAAGTAGTAGGTTTACTTTTTTCATTATTAATAAATGATTTAATTAGATTTGGGTTTCTAAATTAACGTCAAAATTACGTAAAATGTATATTTTGTAAGTCATTTTTTCGATGAAAGGTCAATAAATCAAAGGAACGGAAAAACCACGTCTTAATTACGCCCTACAATATTAGATGTAATATCTTACACATACGTTATTAAAGTTTCCCTAATTTTTCCATGGCAAAAAGGATAGCAATAGGAATGGCCAAGAGAACTACGACTAGCGTATCTGTCACTAATAGATCGGGTTTAAAAAGCAATGTTGTCACATAACCACCGATAGCACCCCCAAAGTGGGCAGTATGCCCAATGTTCCCCAATCTCTTTTTCATACCGTAAATAGAGTATAAAAGATATCCTATCCCCAAAACATAAGCGGGTAACGGAATGGGGATGAACATAATACCTAGTCGCATATCCGGATATAGTAAGATAGCAGCATACAAAATACCCGTTACGGCGCCACTGGCCCCGACCGCACTATAATAGGGCTCATCTTTATGGAAAAACAACGCTAAAAGGCTCCCAGCGATCAGACTTATAAAATATATACCCACAAACTTTGTTGGGCCAAACCGATTGATGACAACATCGGCAAAAAAGAATAAAGTGAACATGTTCATGAAAAGATGTGAAATGTCAACATGCAAGAACCCGGAAGTCAACATTCTTTCTTTCTGTCCAGCTTTTATGGCGCCTATTCCAAATTTATATCGTTCAAAAAAAGAAACATCATTGAATCCTTTCAATGATACCAGAACATTTACGGCAATAATAGCAATAGTTGCTATATGAAGATCATACATGCTTAGAAGCTTTATTTTTCGTGCCAAATATAGCTATATTTGCGCTTTACTACTTTACGCATGCAGCTACTTGCTTTTATTTTTATTTATCCCTTCTTGTGGATTATCTCAATACTACCTCATCACCTGTTTTATGGGTTTTCCAATTTTGTATATTTTTTGGTGTATAGGGTCGTTGGCTACCGTAAAAAAGTAGTAAGGGGCAATTTGGAACTGGTATTCCCCAATAAGCCTAAAAGGGAATTGGATAGCATTGAAAAAGAATTTTATAAACATATGTGCGATATGTTCTTGGAGATGGTCAAGACCATGAGTTTATCAAAAGAAGCGGTCAAAAAGAAATACCATATAACCAATATAGAGGTCTTCCAGGAAATCGAGAAAACGAAAAGCATATTGATTGTTTGTTCGCATTATGCGAATTGGGAATGGAACGTTAGCATCAACAATTATGTGCAGTCGAAAGGGTATGCCGTATACCAGAAAATAAGCAATAAATACTTTGATGCGTTCATCAGGAAAACAAGGGCTAAATGGAATACAGAATTGATCACACAAAAAGAAACGGTCAAAACTGTAGTACGTAACCATCAGAATGGTATTAGAGCAGGCTATGGTATGGTCAGCGACCAATCACCCCAAGCGCATAGGGCACAATATTGGAAGGAATTTATGGGGATAAAAGTACCTATTTTTAATGGGGCTGAAACCCTGGCTCGAAAACTTGATCTTGCTGTAGTTTTTTTAAAAGTAAGCAAGGTAAAACGGGGTTATTACCAGGCAGAATTCATTCCTATTACCCTTGCAGGAAGTAAGACAGAAAAAAATGAGATCACCAATAGGTTTTTAGAACTTACCGAACAGCAAATCCTGGAGCGTCCCGAACATTACTTTTGGACGCATCGCCGCTGGAAGCATAGAGATAAAGTACCCGAATAATTCATGGGCTGATTATATGCCAGCAATAGCCTTGATCTCACCAATAATCCGATCCGCCAGTCCATCAGCTTCATTTTGGGTTTTTGCCTCCGTGTAGATACGAATGATAGGTTCGGTATTCGATTTCCGCAAGTGTACCCAGTTTTCTGCAAAATCGACCTTTACCCCATCTATTGTGGAGATATCTTCGTTTTGGTACTTATCCGCCATGGCTTTCAAGATACCATCAACATCAAGACCTGGAGTCAATTGAATTTTCTTTTTGCTCATAAAATAACTCGGATAGCTGTCGCGTAGTTCTTTGACCGTACCGCCCCTTTCTGCCATAAGCATTAAAAACAATGCTGTACCCACCAAAGAATCCCTACCATAATGACTTTCCGGGTAGATAATCCCTCCATTACCCTCTCCACCTATAATGGCCTTGTTGGCTTTCATTTTGGTCACTACATTTACCTCGCCTACGGCCGCGGCCTCATAAGTGCCCCCATGTTTCTGGGTTATATCCCGTAATGCCCGGGAAGACGATAAATTAGATACTGTATTTCCTTTGGTTTTGCCTAAAACATAGTCAGCACAGGCTACTAAAGTGTATTCTTCCCCAAACATTTCGCCATCATTGCTAATAAAAGCCAAGCGATCAACATCAGGATCAACAACAATACCGAAATCGGCATTTTCCTTGAGCACAAGGTCACAGATATCGCCTAAATGTTCTTTTAAAGGTTCTGGGTTATGCGGAAAATGACCTGTTGGCTCACAATATAATTTGATGACCTCTACACCTAAGGCTTCCAATAATTTCGGAATTGCAATACCTCCAGTGGAATTTACTCCATCTACAACAACCTTGAACTTAGCTTTTCGAATGGTATCGGCATCTACCAAGGAAAGGTTCAAAACCTCATCAATATGAATATCTATATAGGCATCATTTTTTGTAATGCTTCCTAAATCATCAACCTCAGAGAAATCAAAATCCTCTTTCTCTGCAATTTCCAGGATTTTGGCACCTTGTTCAGCATCCAAGAACTCACCTTTTTCATTTAGGAGTTTTAAGGCATTCCATTGCTTGGGATTATGACTTGCGGTAAGTATAATACCACCATCTGCTTTTTCCAATGGCACTGCAATTTCAACGGTTGGTGTGGTCGATAGGTCAAGGTCAATAACATCAATACCCAAACCTATCAATGTGTAAACCACAAGGTTTTGTATCATTTCACCTGAAAGCCTGGCATCACGCCCAACAACAACTTTCAAATTAGCTTTTTGGGAATAGTCCTTAAGCCAAATGCCATATGCAGCCGCAAATTTAACTGCATCAATTGGGGTTAAATTATCACCAGGTTGCCCTCCGATAGTACCACGTATTCCTGAAATTGATTTTATAAGCGTCATAATCCGTTAAAAAGTTTTTGCAAATATACAGGTCTATGATTAATCCTAACTTCCAAATTGCTAAATTCGACCTTATGAAGTATTTTTTGGCCCAATGAATTTTTTAGCCCATATTTATCTTTCTTTTGGCGATGATGAGATTACCATTGGTAATTTTATTGCCGATAGTATTCGTGGCAATAAGATTGACCATTTGCCTACCCGAATACAAAAGGGCGTTTTATTGCACCGTGAAATAGACACTTATACAGATAGGCATACAATCCCTAAAATAAGCAGCAAACGTTTGCACAAAAACTATAGTCACTATAGTCGCGTAATCGTGGATATCTTTTATGACCATTTTTTGGCGAAAAACTGGAAAAACTATTCCGATACTCCCTTAAAGGTCTATGTGGAAGATTTTTATGATTTATTGGAAGACAATTACCCAATTCTTCCTAATGGAGTGCAACGCATGATGCCTTATATGATTACTGACAACTGGATTTATAATTATTCCAAAATGGAAGGTATCGCAAGAGTATTGAATGGCATGAACCGCAGGACAATGAATAAATCGAAAATGAATTTAGCAATATTGGATTTGGAAGAGCATTATACCGATTTCGAAAAGGAATTTACCTCCTTTTTTGATGAATTAATTACCTTTTCAAAGCAAAAATATATATCATTATAAACATATCCATCCAAAACATGAAGCAACTATTTAGAGTTTTTCCCCTTTTGATTCTACTCTTGCTTTTTACGCAATGTAGAAAACAACCGGCAAAAGCCACAGGGCTTATAACAGAGAAAACTATGGTCGTTTCGGCGCGGGAGGAGGCATCCACTGTGGGTGTGGCCATCCTTGAAAAAGGTGGTAATGCCTTTGACGCTATGGTCGGAACAGAATTGGCCTTGGCAGTTGCTTATCCTTTTGCTGGAAACCTTGGTGGAGGCGGATTTATGGTCTATCGAAAAAATAATGGGGATATTGGAGCCATTGATTATCGTGAAAAAGCACCTTTGTCGGCGCATAAGGATATGTATTTGGATTCATTAGGCAATGTTATTCCAGGTAAAAGTACTTTGGGAGCCACTGCCGTTGGAGTACCTGGCACCATAGCTGGGATTTTCGAAGTGCATGAAAAATTTGGAAGTTTACCCATAGCTGAAATCATTGAACCTGTCATTGATTTAGTGGAACATGGTGTTGTGGTTACCGCAAAACAGGCAAAACGACTTGAGCATTACAGGGAACAAATAATTGAAGTAACCGGAGATAATACTCTGTTTTTCAATAGCTGTGTGCAAGGTGATACCTTAAAATATCCTGCACTTGCAAATACTTTAAGGCGGATATCCAAAAATGGCCGTGATGAGTTTTACAAAGGTGAAACCGCTAAAAAATTGGCCGCTTTTATCAAGAAAAACGGTGGCTATGTAACCGAAGAGGATTTAGCCAAATATGAAGCCAAATGGCGACAACCTATTATTTTCAAATACAAGGACTTGAAAATCATTTCCATGAGCCCTCCAAGTAGCGGTGGGGTAACCATGAATCAAATCTTTAAGATGATCGAACCTTATGATATATCTGAATTTGGCCATAATTCCACCGAAGCCATACAGTTATTCACAGAGGCAAGTCGCAGAGCATACGCTGATCGTAATTATTTTCTTGGAGATCCTGATTTTGTTGATATTCCGTTGGATGTATTGTTGAGTCAGAAATACTTAACCGAACGAATGAATGATTTTACCTTTGATAAGGCAACATTATCATCTGATATAGCGCGCGGTGATATACAAATATCAGAAAGTTCAGAGACGACCCACTACTCTATCGTAGATCAGGAAGGTAATGCGGTATCTGTAACTACAACCTTGAACGGGGCTTATGGGTCTAAATTATACTGTGATGAATTGGGCTTCTTCTTGAATAATGAAATGGATGACTTCAGTGCTAAACCTGGCGTACCCAATATGTTTGGGCTTATTGGTGCGGATGCCAACAGTATTGCCCCGGAAAAACGTATGCTAAGCTCAATGACCCCTACAATTGTTGAAAAAGACAATAAACTCTGGATGGTAGTTGGGAGTCCAGGTGGGTCTACGATTATCACTGCTGTAGCTCAAACCATTTTGAATACCTATGAGTTTAATTTAAGTATGCAAGCTGCCGTTAATGCCCCTAGATTCCACCACCAATGGTTACCTGATTTTGTAATATTTGAGCCGGAAGGATTTTCAAGCGCTGTAAAAGATGAACTCAAAAGCAAAGGTTATATAATCAATGAGGACCGAACTCCTATCTTGGGTAAAGTTGATGCGATTCGGGTGTTACCAGATGGCCGACTTGAAGGTGGTGCCGATAAACGCGGAGATGATACCGCAGTTGGTTTTTAGATTCCTTAAATGAAGTGACGATGATTCAATCCTATAAAAGAACACCGGAATTAACCACCCAATACGATGCCATAATAATTGGTTCGGGCATGGGAAGTTTAACAACAGCTGCCATATTGGCCAAAGAGGGCCAGAAGGTCTTGGTTCTGGAACGGCATTATACAGCAGGCGGATTCACCCATGTTTTTAAACGCAAAGGCTATGAATGGGATGTGGGCATCCATTACATCGGGGAAGTACAACGACCAAATAGCGCGACCAAGCGTCTTTTTGACTATATCAGCGATGGTAATCTAAAATGGGCCGATATGGGCGAAGTTTATGACCGGATCATTATCGGTGAAAAATCCTATGATTTCGTAAAGGGAGTTGAAAATTTTAAAAATAAGTTATACGAATATTTTCCAAAGGATCGTGAGGCCATAGCGGATTATATTAATATGGTTTTTGCAAGCACTAAAGCTACACGGAATTTTTTTGCAGAAAAGGCCATACCTCCCATGCTTTCCAAGTTGATGGGAAAAAAAATGCGTAGGCCTTTCCTAAAATTCTCTGACCGAACAACCTATGAGGTATTGCGTTCCTTAACCAATAATACGGAATTGATCAAAGTGCTAACGGGGCAATATGGTGATTATGGCTTACCCCCAAAAAAGAGCAGCTTCGCTATGCATGCTTCCTTGGTTCGTCATTATTTTAGCGGCGGTAGCTTCCCTATAGGAGGTTCTTCACAAATTGTGGAAACCATAGACCCTGTAATAGAAAAAGCCGGGGGTACTATTCTTATAAATGCTGAAGTTGACAAAGTGATTATTGAAAATAATAAGGCAATTGGCGTTCAAATGACAGATGGAAAGTCGTTTTATGCCAAGCATATAATCAGTGGGGCGGGAATAATGACCACCTATAAAAAATTACTGCCTGATGTTGTTAAAAGCAAGCACAACTTAGAAGCGCATCTAAAAAAAGTACAACGTTCTGTATCCCATGCCTGTCTTTATATAGGATTAAAAGGTACCCCTGAAGAATTGAAATTACCCAAAACCAATCTTTGGATTTATCCTGAAGGAACCGATGACCATGATGCTACGGTAGCGAAATTCCTAAAAGATAATAACGCACCATTACCGGTGGTATACGTGTCCTTCCCCTCTGCAAAAGATCCGGATTGGTCCAATCGCTATCCTGGCAAAAGCACTATTGATATTATTACACTGGAACCCTATGACAACTATGCAAAATGGGATGGTAGCCGATGGATGAAGCGAGGCGAGGAATATGAGCAACAAAAAGAGAAGACTGCACAACGTTTACTTGAGGTATTGTATAAACAATTACCTCATCTAAAAGGAAGCATAGAACATTACGAACTTTCCTCTCCTTTAACAACCCAGCATTTCGTCAATTATGACCAAGGTGAAATTTATGGCATTGACCATACCCCAGAACGCTTTAGGCAAAAATTTCTAAGACCTAGGACCCCAATAAAGAATTTTTATCTTACCGGACAGGATATCGTTACAGCTGGTGTTGCCGGAGCTTTGTTCGCTGGTGTTTTAACTGCCTCGGTAATTACCAAAAAGAATATTATCAAAAAAGTAATGAATTGAACCCATCTTTAAAATGATAAAAAAGTTCATAAAAATACTTCTTGTTTTACTGATATTGTTTGTTATCGCTGCAATTGCAATTTATTCAATTTATAACGAACCGTTACCAACCGGCAAAACTGGTCCACAAGCCGATGCTTTGGCGCAAAAAATGTTGAAATCGATTAATGCTGAGGCTTTCAAGAATACACGTTATCTGGATTGGACGTTTCGCAATGGGAAGCATACTTATAAATGGGACAAAAAGTTGGGAAAAGTAAAGGTTTCATGGGATGATATCACCGTAAACCTAATGATAAACCAACCGAAGAAGAGTTATGTTTTTCAAAAAAAAATAATTGTAAAAGATGACAAACAGCGTGAAAAGGCAATTGAAAAAGCAATTAAACTGTTCAACAATGATTCTTTTTGGCTCGTAGCTCCCTTTAAGGTTTTTGATGAAGGAGTAGAACGTCGTTTGGTGAAATTGGATGACGGTACAAATGGACTTTTGGTCACTTATACAAGTGGCGGCAGTACCCCTGGTGATTCATATTTATGGAAACTACAACCCAATGGTTTTCCTGAAAGTTTTAAAATGTGGGTGCAAATTATTCCCATTGGTGGGCTGGAAGCTACTTGGGACGATTGGCAACTTGTTAATAGTGGTGCCTTTTTACCCAAAACGCACTTATTAGGCCCTATTAAATTGGATATGGGTAATGTTAGGGGGTTTGATTCCTATTAGCCCTTATGGGATATATAACTTATTTGTAATCTTGATTTCCAATAATATCGACTATGCATAATGTGGATAGAACAGATTTAATTATCTTCCCCTTTTAATGAAAAATCATTTAAGGACAAGTATTTAGATACAATGCCGGGAAAAAAGAAATTCGGAACCTTTGCAGGTGTTTTCACACCATCTATTCTGACCATTTTGGGCGTAATCATGTATATGCGTCTGGGTTGGGTAGTAGGTAATGCTGGCCTTCTAGGAGCGATCGGAATTATAGTCATTGCCCATATCATTGCCGTTACTACAGGTTTAAGTGTTTCCTCTGTTGCCACTGATAAAAAAATCGGGGCCGGTGGAATTTATTACGTGCTTTCTCGAAGTATGGGTATTCCTATCGGTGGTTCAATAGGTATAGCCCTTTTTGTGGGTACTGCATTTTCCATTGCTTTATACCTAATTGGTTTTTCCGAAAGTTTTAATTCTTATTTCGGATATGGAATGTCGGTGAATGATTTTCGTATTACTGGGACCATTGCGCTTATGGCGTTGACTATTTTGGCTTTGATCAGCACATCGGTAGCCTTAAAAGCGCAATTTTTTATTTTAGCTGCCATAGTCATATCCTTGGTATCCATTTTTTTTGGTACTACGGAATTTGCACCACAATCGGTGCCCCTTTTCTCTACTGAAGATGCCGTACCATTGGAAATTGTATTTGCCATCTTCTTCCCAGCTGTAACAGGATTTACTGCGGGTATTGCCATGAGCGGTGATTTAAAAGATCCAAAGCAATCAATTCCTATAGGTACCTTGGCAGCCATCGGCACAGGACTTTTAGTCTATATACTATTGGCCATATATATGGCTTTTACAATAAATCCTGAGCTTTTAAAATCTGACTATAATATTTTAATGAAAATGGCCCTTTTTGCCCCAGCTGTAGTTGCAGGTATATGGGGCGCCACCTTGTCTTCTGCCTTAGGCGGAATTCTGGGTGGCCCAAGAATTTTGCAAGCCATGTCTATAGACAAGGTAACTCCAAAATTCTTTGGAAAAGGTAGTGGTAAGAACAAAGAACCGGTCAATGCCCTGTTCTTAGCTTTTATGATTGCCGAAGCTGGTATTCTCATTGGGGAATTGGATGTTATCGCACGTGTGGTTTCTATGTTTTATTTAACTGCTTACGGATTTATCAATATTTCCTATTTCTTGGAAAGTTGGGCAAA
This sequence comes from uncultured Maribacter sp., assembly GCA_965367725.1. Classification (GTDB taxonomy): domain Bacteria; phylum Bacteroidota; class Bacteroidia; order Flavobacteriales; family Flavobacteriaceae; genus Maribacter_A. The sequence continues at coordinate 49,209 of CBDUKE010000004.1, forward strand.
TCCTGATTTTCAACCTTCCTTCAAGATAAAACGCTGGATTGGTTTACTTGGGTTTATTGCTTGTTTTGTAGTCATGTTCAAATTAGATATGATTGCCATGTTAGGCGCATTGGCCGTGATTTCAGCTTTATATTTTGGGTTACAACGCAAGGAAGTCAAGGTACAATCGAATGATGTTTGGCGCAGCGTTTGGGAGAATGTTGTGAATAAAGGATTGAAGAAAATAGATGAAAAGGATGATGAAAATTCGAACTGGAATCCCAATATTATCCTTTTTAGTGGGAAAAGTGATCACCAAAAATATTTATTGGAATTAGGCAAGACCGTTTCAGGTCGTACAGGAATTGTTACAAACTTTAAGTTGATACTCGATAAGAATAATGAAATTCCACTTCGAAAGGTCGAGCAAACGGTAAAAGACGACAATTTTAAGGAACTTGGTATTTTTGCACGGCAAATCAAAGTGGATAACATCTATACCGGTATCACCAATATCGCCTCGACCTTTGGTTTCTCGGGTGTTGAACCAAATACCATTATGATGGGCTGGCCTAAAGGATTGGAGAATTCAACCGAATACTCGAAGATGACGGAAACGCTTTTACATTTAGACTACAACCTATTGTATTTGGATTTTGATAGAAAAACCAAATTTGGGAGCTACCACACAGTTGATTTATGGTGGAGGGAGACCGATAGTAAGAATGCCGAGATGATGCTTAATATTGCCCGTTTTATAATAGCGTCCCCTAAGTGGAACAATCCTGACATTCGGGTTTTATTTGTAAACAACAATAACGTTGATATCGAAGTCATTCAGGGAAAAATCGCCAAGCTTGTTGAGGATTTGCGCGTAAATGTTGAAATAAAGATCATTAATAATGCCGTTGAACAAAAGCCTTTTTATGATATTATCGAAGAGGAATCGGCCGCAACCAATCTGACGCTGGTTGGTATCCCCAATTACAAAATTGAAAAACAGGCTGAGTTTGTTATTAGAACAAACCAATTGTTCGAAACCATTGGTTCTACCCTACTCGTTAAGGCCGCCAACAATTTCAATGAACTTGATTTGGATTTGATCCAAAGTGAATCCAACGAGAACTGATGGGCAGACCTCCCTTAAAACCATGGTTTTTAGCACTGTTATTGACTCAGGTCGTTTTCGCGATTATTGCCACAGCTACTGCTGTTTTTATATTTAAAATAGGCGTCGCCGCATTAGGCTCATTGATTTTGTTAATTGCTTATTTTAAACAATTAATGAAAGCTTTGGATGTTTGGGTGGTTATTCTGGCTTTCGTTTGTTCAATGATCGGGGATTATTTTCTCTCGAATATGAGTGGTGATAATTCGATGTTCATTATGGGCATTTCACTCTACTTAACGGCACATGTGGGGTATTTGATTTTTTCGATGCTTAACGGCACTATCAGATGGAAGATTACCACGCTAATTACCATGGCCTTTTTGATATTCTATTCTCTCACGCTTTACCCTAACATTGTAGAGAAGACCCTTGCTTTTACCGTTTTGTTTTATTTGATCGTATCTTGTGTTTCGCTAGGCGCGGCTTTGGGCATTAAGGCCTTGCCCAATATTAAAATGCCTTATTTCATAGGAATTGCTCTGGTCCTATTTTCAGATACCCTTATTTCCTTTAAGGAATTTATGGGCTCCGATACATTGAGCTTCTTGATATTACCCACTTATTATCTGGCTCAAATTTGTATTACAATTGCCCTGTATAATAAAAGCATGGAATACGGAAAAGCGCTTTAGAAAGTATTATTGGAATTAAAATATAGCAACCTATGAAAATAAACATACTGCAAAAAGAGGATTTGACCCCGGCAATTAAAACAGAAATCAGTGATTTGTTCAAAACATTGAATGCCGACATAAAGCAACGGGATATTAATGAAGTTTTAGCACAAGGAAATGATTTTATCTGCGTCTATTGCTGGGATAATAATAAGTTGGTCGGAATGGCTTCATTAGCAACCTACAAGGTGATTTCTGGCCACAAAGGTATGGTGGAAGATGTAGTAGTATCAAATGAAATGCGAGGTAAAGGTATTGGTAGAAAACTAATGGAAATGCTTATAGCGGAAGGCCAAAAATTAAACCTATCAGAAATACTGTTATTCAGTGGGCATCATAGAAAACCAGCCATTGCATTATACAAGAGTCTAGGCTTCAATCTAAAAAATAGTGGTATGTATACCTTGAAGTTATGACTTAGGTTTTCGCTTGACTAAATTGACTTTTTAATTCCTCCATAGATTCCTGAAGTTGTCGTAACAATCCTTTTTCGGTAGTGGCATCAATTCCGAAGGTGATCTTACTATTCACCTGCCAAACTTCCTGAATCTGATGTGGTTCAATTTCATAGGGCGGGTAGGTTTCATTCAAGGAAATCAAGGTAATATTATTCGAAGCAGGCGCCTTTTCAATCTTTTTGACAAGTACTGCATCCTGTAAGACAATAACATAAATTTTATTGGGACTCACATGTGAAATATCTTCAACGGCTTTGGCCAGTACCCATTCCCCTGGTTTCAAATTCGGTAACATACTATCGCCCTCTACCTGAAAACCGCGATATGACGCATTCCTGAATTCCGGAAGCGGTAAGTCAAAAGCAGGCAATTGTTTGTACCAGCTTGTATCCTGAATGTTTTGAGGATAGCCGGCGGCAGCTTTGGCATTTACCAACACCATATTCTCATTATCTGAAGAATCGACGGTAACTACCTTTGGAATAACACTGGTGTTCGATGGTTCTAGATACTGCAATTCGCTTTCGGCAAATAACCATAAAGGATTTATCTTGAATTGTTTCAAAAGCTCAGCGACTACCTTACCCGATAATTTTGTACGGCCTCTTTCAATATCCGCAGTAGTACTTGAAATACCCAAAACTTTTGCAAATTCCGCTTGGGTGTATCCGAGTTCCCTACGAACATCCGTAAAACGCTTTAATGTTATCTCATTTTCCATAATCCCTGTCCGGTCGAGCGCAGTCGAGACCTAAATATTTAAAGAAAAGAATAGTACAACCTCTCGACTGCGCTCGAGGGGACAATTAGTTTTTACTACTCAAAGATACACAATTTGGAATATATCCAAAATAATTATGGAATATTTCCATATTTAGGAATATATCCATATATTTGGATTATATACCAATAACGATATGACAATTAATACAATTCAGGACAAACTCAACTTTTTTGCATTGGCAGGCACACGAGATGTCATCTATGAAAATAGGATGGTTAACAATAAAAGGAGGAGACTTTCAACTCCCATTATTGTAAAGGATATTGAGTCCACTAAAGGCCTAGGATCTCAAAATAGTATACAATTAAGTTTATTTTAAGGGTTATGGATAATTTTAAGGTTTTAGTTTATGATGGAAGTTTCAATGGGTTTTTAACGGCAGTATTCATTGCTTTTGAAAATAATTTCAATGTTTTGGGATTCAAGCGTGAAACAGCAACCCAAAAAGGGTTGTTTTCAGATATTGATATTATAGCAACCCAAAAAGAAAAAGCCAAAATAGTTTGGGAAAGTATTGAAAGTAAAAACCACAGTGCGCTCAGAAAAATCTACTTTGCCTTTTTAAGTGAAGCGGATGGCATCGATTTTATGCTCTATCAATATATCAAAAAGCTTTATGGCATGTTAGAACAGCTTGAATTTGAACAACTTGCCATGATTGAAGTAAAGATTTCCAAATTGGCATTAAGCGTGGGGCGGGAAAAAACCCAAATAGAAAATTTGGTTGATTTTCAGTCAATCAACAACGATGTTTACATTTCCGAAATAGCACCTGGTTTTAACGTACTTCCTTTAGTGTCAAGGCATTTTCGCTATCGCTACTCAAAGCATAAATGGATTATCTTTGATATAAAGCGCAATTACGGCATGTATTATAATGGCAAGTCCGTTGAATTAATTTCAAAGGAAACCAAGAATATGTATTTAAATACCAATATGGGCTTTAATCCATACGCTCAAAATAGGTACAGACAGGCCATTTGACTTTAGTGGTTATTTTAGTTTTTCGCCTATAAAATGATCACTCTTATTTTGGAAGAGCACATTAAAGGTGGTTAGACTACCATAGATACGGGTAATATACTGTTGCAAATCCACCTTTTCTTGATCATCAAGGTTCTTACTGGCATTTATCTTTTGTTCCATAACACGAATTCGATCGCGAACCATGACAATCTTATGGAAAAAAGTATTAATGGGAACTTCCTTATCAGAAAGATTGGAATCGCCAGGTGACATGATAAGAGATCCTCCTTTCCATTTACTAGCTATGGCAGACGCATTAGTGGTATCACTCCATCTTCTTAAAATAGAGATCAATGACATTTCAACATCAGAAAAACTTACCGTATCAACTTCATCTGTTACGGCTTCAATTACTTCAAAAACTGAATCAATGGCTATAGTCTCGAGTCCGCTATCAATAAATGTGACCCAATATTGCGCTGAGGTCAAGTTTGTAACTACCCCTTTTCCAAACTCCGGATGTTGAATTCGCGAACCTATTCCTAATAATTTCATATGTGCTATTCTATATTTATGTCAAAATTAACATGCCAGCATGAAAAATCAAAACTCAGTCAGCTTCCTTTTTATGGGTCAAAATCGTAACTTTGCAACTTTGCTTTGAAATGAGCCGTTCCAACTTTTTAATATTAGTTGAATGTTGGTTGGCGAATTACATCTGACTATTAAAAAGCGAATGGATATCAACAGATGAAAAATGATAAACTACGAGGAAAATATTGAGGTTAAAGGGGCTCGCGTCCATAATCTCAAAAACATAGATGTTACGATTCCGCGGGAAAAACTGGTGGTAATCACCGGTCTATCTGGGAGTGGTAAATCATCGCTCGCATTTGATACCATCTATGCAGAAGGACAACGCAGGTATATTGAAACCTTCTCAGCGTATGCACGCCAATTTTTGGGGGGCCTTGAACGCCCAGATGTTGATAAAATTGACGGCCTCTCCCCCGTTATTGCCATTGAACAGAAAACCACTTCAAAATCACCAAGATCTACTGTAGGCACGATTACAGAGATTTATGACTTTCTACGATTGTTATTTGCCCGTGCTGGTGATGCCTATAGTTACAATACTGGCGAAAAAATGGTCAGCTATAACGATGAACAAATAAAAGAACTCATTATAACCGATTATAAGGACAAGAAAATCAATATTCTATCCCCAATCATAAAATCAAGAAAGGGCCATTATAGGGAACTCTTTGAACAAATAGCCAAACAAGGTTTTGTTAAAGTCCGGGTTGATGGCGAGGTTAAGGATATTGTTAAGGGAATGAAAGTTGACCGCTACAAGATACATGATATAGAAATTGTTGTTGACCGCCTAAAAATCGATGAAAATAGCGATTTGGACAAGCGAATGTCTGAAACTATAAATACTGCGATGTACAGCGGTAACAATGTGTTAATGGTTTTGGAAGAAGGCAGTAAGGATCCACGATATTTTAGTCGTGATCTTATGTGCCCATCTACGGGTATCTCATACCCCGCGCCTGAACCCAATACATTTTCTTTTAATTCGCCCAAAGGCATGTGTAAAAAATGCAACGGTTTGGGGCATGTTTACGAAGTGAATGAGGCAAAGATTTTCCCGAATAAAAAGCTCTCAATTCAAGCTGGGGGTATAGCTCCTTTAGGGGAATATAAAAAATCGTGGGCTTTCAAACAAATTGAGACCATTGCGCAACGCTATGACTTTCAAATTTCTGACCCAATAAACAAGATTCCAGCCGAAGCAATCAGTGTACTACTCAATGGCGGGCAGGAAAGTTTTGAAATCGAATCAAAAACACTAGGTGTAAAGCGCAATTATAAGATTGATTACGAGGGCATTTCCAATTTCATAAAGAATCAATTCGAGGAAGCTGGCTCCACCTCAATAAAAAGATGGGCCAAGGATTATATGGATAGGATTACCTGCCCTTCTTGTAATGGATCAAGACTGCGTCAAGAATCACTGAATTTCAAGATAGATGAATGCAATATTGCCGAACTTTCCAATATGGATATTGCCCAAGTAGCCGATTTCTTCGACGGTTTGGAAAATAAGTTGCGTGGCAATCAATTAAAAATTGCTGAGGAGATCATCAAGGAAATAAAAACCCGTATCCGATTTTTATTGGATGTTGGGTTGGACTATCTTTCACTGAACCGAAGCTCAAAATCACTTTCAGGGGGTGAGGCCCAAAGAATTCGTTTGGCAACCCAAATAGGCACTCAATTGGTTGGCGTACTATACATCTTGGATGAGCCTAGCATTGGTCTACATCAAAGAGACAATAATCGCCTCATCAGTTCCCTGGAAGCGCTACGTGACATAGGTAATTCAATTATTGTGGTTGAGCATGATCGTGATATGATTGAACGTGCCGATCATGTAATAGATATGGGACCTAGGGCAGGCCATCATGGCGGTGAAATTATCTCTGAAGGGACCCCTGAAGAACTAAAAGCACACCACACCTTAACCGCTGACTATATTACAGGAATCAAAAAAATTGCTATCCCAAAAAAGCGTAGAAAAGGCAATGGAAAAAAAATAACACTAACTGGATGTACGGGCAACAATTTAAAAAATGTTTCTATTGATATTCCCTTAGGTCAGATGATCGGGGTAACAGGTGTTTCCGGTAGCGGTAAATCAACATTGATCAATGAGACCCTCTACCCTATTATGAATGCCCATTATTTTAATGGTGTCCGTAAACCTATGCCTTATAAATCGATAAAAGGATTAGAAAATATTGATAAGGTAATCGATATAAATCAATCCCCCATAGGTAGAACACCAAGATCAAATCCGGCAACGTACACAGGTGTTTTCAGTGAGATACGCTCATTATTCACTAAAACGCCCGAGGCAGCCATTAGAGGGTATAAACCAGGCCGTTTTAGTTTTAATGTTAAAGGTGGAAGATGTGAAACCTGCCAAGGAGGTGGATTACGTGTAATAGAAATGAATTTCTTACCTGATGTCTATGTCGAATGTGAAACATGTAATGGGAAACGCTTTAATAGGGAAACACTCGAAATTAGATATAAAGGCAAGTCAATTTCAGATGTATTGGAAATGACCATTGATGATGCCGTTTCATTTTTTGAACTGATTCCTAAAATTCATCGCAAGTTAAAGACCATTCAAGATGTAGGTTTGGGTTATATTTCACTGGGACAACAATCAACAACCCTATCAGGCGGAGAGGCCCAACGAATTAAATTGGCCACAGAACTATCAAAACGCGATACTGGCAATACTTTTTATATCTTGGACGAACCTACTACTGGACTACATTTTGAGGATATTAGGGTACTTATGGAAGTTCTTAATAAACTGGTTGATAAAGGAAATACGGTTCTAGTTATTGAACATAATTTAGATGTGATTAAAATTGTGGATTACATCATCGATATTGGTTATGAAGGGGGTCGTGGTGGTGGAAAGATCGTAGCCAAAGGCACCCCTGAGGAAGTCTGTAAAGACAATAAAAGTTATACTGCAAAATTTCTAAAAAAGGAATTGGCCGTATTGGATAAGCGGAAAATAGCGGTAAGAAAAAACAATAAAATAAAAGTGTAGGGTTTAATTGACCCTAAAGAAAAATAGTAATATGAGAAAAGAACAGCATTACAAAGGTTGGAATGAGATTAAAGCCAATGACTCATGGGCCATTTTTAAAATCATGGGGGAATTCGTTTCCGGATTTGAAAAAATGAGTGCTATTGGTCCATGCGTATCTATATTTGGTTCTGCACGTACCACGGAAAATATGGAATTTTACAAACTTGCTGTAAGTATTTCTAAAAGTATTTCTGAGGCTGGTTATGGCATTATAACTGGTGGTGGGCCTGGTATCATGGAAGCTGGTAATCGTGGGGCGCATTTGGCGGGTGGCACCTCTGTGGGCCTTAATATTGATTTGCCTTTTGAACAACATGACAATCCTTATATTGATCGTGATAAAAGCTTGGATTTTGATTACTTTTTCGTTCGCAAGGTCATGTTCGTTAAGTATTCCCAAGGTTTTGTGGTAATGCCAGGTGGGTTTGGCACTTTAGATGAACTTTTTGAAGCAGTTACACTTATACAGACGAACAAAATTGAAAAATTCCCAATTATTCTTGTAGGCAGCAAGTTTTGGGGTGGCCTTCTTGGTTGGATAAAAAATACAATGCTAGCAGCTGGCAATATTAGTCCAAAAGATTTGGACTTGATTAAAATTGCAGATAATGAAAAAGAGGTCGTAGATATTTTAGATTCTTTCTACAAGGGTCGCGCATTAAGCCCAAATTTCTAAAACAGCTCTTTGGGACATAAAAAATATTCTTATTGCTTATTATTAATATCCACCATTTTATTTGGTGGGCAACAGCTATGTGCCCAACACAAAAACACCCTCACCGTAAAATTAAACGGAGAGACCAAGGAATTGAATATACAACAAGAGTTCATATACAAGAATGCCTCTAGATATCCTTTGGAAGTTTTATATTTTAATGACTGGGCCCATGCCTATTCAAATAAGAATACTGGTTTGGCAAAACGTTTTGCTGAAGAATTCAAAAAAAGTCTTCATCTCGCCAAAGACCATGAACGAGGAAGAACGAATATAATCAGTGCTGTCGATGATGATTATAGAGGACTGCGATATGAAAGAACCTCAGAAAAAGACATTATAAAGATTGAACTCAACAAAACCCTATTACCAGGTGAAAGTGTAAAACTATTTATTACTTATTCGGTTAAATTGCCTCCAAATAAATATACTCCCTTCGGTTATAACAATAGAAATGAGTATTACTTGAAAGATTGGTATTTAACCCCTGCTGTTTTTGATG
>CBDUKE010000005.1:0-57293 GCA_965367725.1 uncultured Maribacter sp.
TCATCTCCCAAATTCAGCATTTGTCGACCAAGATTCCCAATCCAAATCCGAAAGCAGTTGAGTCAAAAATAACTGGATTTGTACTTGCTACAACCGGTGACAAACATTGAAATTGCTAAAAAAGCACCTATACTGAATATTGATTTTATTGGTATTCACATATTCATCTATAACTGTATAAACTTATTTTCTAATCAGTAAAGAGATCTCCGCCCTTCTGGCGTCTGTTTCGGTAGCTGCATTATAATCTATGCCATGATATTGGGTCAAAATTCGAGTTGGATGAATTCCCTTGAGAATCAATGCTTTTTTTACTGCCTCAGTACGCTCCCTGGATATTTTCTCATTTATCAAGGGGCTTCCCTTGTCACTTGCAAAGCCCTTTATCAAAACATCCACATTTTCATTAGCCTCCAAAATACCAAATAACTCTTCAAAAATCTGTGTGGTTTCTGTATTCAAAGCGGTGGAGTTGTTTGCAAAGAATATTTTTTTACTATAATCCTTATAATTCGCCTTAAGCAAGCTAAACGCCGTAGGCGTTTCCTTCTTTGCGATCATTTCGTTTTGAAGTTCACTCAACTTTGCCTGCAGTGCGATAAACTCCTCGCTATAATTATTCTGTTCCTGATCTTGCCCTTCTACTCTATTTGAATTGTACAAAGAATCCAACTGTCTCTGAAGCCTTTCCAAATTTTTAGTTGCTTGATTTGTATTGTTTTCAGGTTGCACGACAACAATTGGGGCATTTTTTGATTCATTCCTACTTTGGCTCAATCTAGAACGTAAATCTTGCATTTCAATTTCCAAATTCCTAATAGCATCATCCCTTCCATATAAAGCCGCAGTGTTCAAATTGCCTTGCTTATTTGTCATATTGCCCTCGGCAAATGCCAATTGGCGCTTCATTTGCTCAATTTCTTGTCTGAGTATTGCTGTCTCCAAAGAAGATTCTGTTACCTCATAAGATGTTGCACCTGTTATAATCTGAACTGGTCTTAGCGAATTTTCTTCCCTATTTTTTTTGTGTTTCTTAAGTAAAGTGGCCAATGATGCTATATTCTTTTCGCTAATAACGACACTGCTTTCCTCTTCGGTCATTACAGCTTTTTGACTTTGTACCACATTTACTCCAAAAAGAGCAAATACTCCTAGTAAAATGCCGATATATCGTTTCATCTTGTCATATCATTTATGTTGTCTATGGGTTATGACACCTAAAATTTAAATTGGTCACTTTAAGTGCAATAAAATATTTTTCATTTTTTTAGTGACCAAAACAATAAGTCGGTGTCATATGAACAGAACGAGTAACAAACTAATTACTCAGAAAATGAAAACTGTACAAAAAATAGGACTTATGGCGGCTTTCGATACCATACCATGTGGTGATAATGCAAGCCATGGAGAGCTTGAACAATTAAAAAAACAGCAGGACCCCTTGGTGTCCGCAACTAAGCGCTTTAAGGATTCCATCCAGTCAATACATTCAGAAATTGGGGGATTTCAAGCTTCAAATCCAGCGAAAAGGGGGCAAATTAATTTTGTGAAACCAAACGGGATTCCATCAAAGTTTAGCTGTCGGTTTTGTTCCTAGTATCCTTTTAACTGATTAAGAAAATCACGAAAACAAAATTTAAATCAATAACATCATGAAAACTGAAAAAAATATATCAAAAGAGGAAAAATCAAAGAAGAAGGGCCTTTTTTCTAGATTGGTCGGTAGTGTGGCCGAAAACGTAAAAGAAGGAGCTTCATTCGTTGGCGAAAAAGTGGCCGAAACTTCTGCAAAAGCATACGAAGCCGGTACTGAGTTGGTACATGAGACCTCTGATAAAATACACGATTTTACCGAAAAGCAGTCCTTGCAAAAGGAAGAGGATAAAATTGAGGATAGACAGAAAACTCTGAAATATGCTTTTGGGGAATTGACCCTAACACACTATTTGGAGACTGATTCGCTTCACAAAGCATTTTTATCTACAAAACCAGTAGAAGAAATCGTATCTGAATACAAGGCGAACCAAAAACGTATGCGCGCCATCCGGAAAGAAATGAAAGAAATTGAAAATCACTAACCATGGGGAAGTTATGTTCTAATATAGATTTAAGTAGCGTTAAAAGTCCAAAGTCAGAATCAAAAAGCGTAAAAAGCAAAGTTTTCACAGTACAGAAATAAGCTAAAGCAAATTTGAGAACATCCTATGAACATTCCTGATAAATAGAGCACAGGAATCGAAATGTTTGAATTCAAATTTTAATCAAAATGAAAATGAAACGTATAAAAATATTTGTAGCAGTATTAGTTCTTATCGGTTTTTACGGAAAGGCTCAGGTGAAAGATATTAGTTTTACCCTTTCCCCTGCAGCTGAGTATACGCTATGGGATAATAAGGCCGGCCTTGATGATGGACTATTGATTGGTGGAAAACTAGGCTTTGGGTTTGGAGAGTATATGGAGTTAAGAGGAATCTATCTGCAGTCTCTGGACCTGACCACTAACTTTGACGACTTTGGCATACCTAGTTTCAATCCTGACCTATTCACTTCCAGAGATGTAAAACTTACTAGATGGGGTGGAGAATTCAAGGCCAATATTGGAACCAATGAATTAAAGCCATACATCACGTTGGGTACCGGGGTTCAAAAACTTGAATTGGATGGAAGTGGTGACTTAGAACAGATATATGGTAGTTTTGGCCTTGGTGTTAAGTTCAATCTTACCCCAAGAGCGATCTTTTCGCTAGAGGCAAAGAATACGACCTATAATTTTAACGCTGGTGGCAGTCTACTTTCAGACGAAAATCAAGCAGTTTTATCCGTTACCGATGCTGATTTTGAAAGGGATAGATTATACAATTGGGGCATTCAAGGTTCGCTTCAATTCTATCTTGGTGGAAGAAGACCAGGAACTTTAACCGACTTGGATCAAGCTTATTTGGATAAGTTCAAAGGAGGTTTTAAAGGCTTACAGCTAATAATAGAACCAAGTTTGGGATATATTGGTTTTAATGATAATTCACTCTATCGGGATACCTATCTACTTGGAGGTTATGCCGGAGTTGATTTTAATGAATATATAGGTATTCGTGGATTCTTCTTTCAAGCTACGGAAAATGAGAAGATTTCAACAGACTTTGACCAATTGGCAATGTACGGTATGGAGCTTCGTGCCAGACTTAATGATGGCAATGGTGTAACACCTTTTCTTATCTTGGGCGGTGGTTATCTCAATGCATACGCTGATTACCTAGGAGAAGAAGGTGTAACCGTTGGAAGCGGAGAATTTGCAACCGGAGGTCTTGGCCTTAACATTCCACTAGGGAAACGTTTATTGGTTTCTGGAGGTGTTCGTGCCATGCTGACTTCAGAGGCTGATATTGAAAGTGTAAATGCTACGGATGACCTACAATCCCATTTAATGTACAATGTAGGATTAAAACTGGCATTAGGTAGAAAGTCGGTTTCCCCGGATAAGGTATATCAAGACAATGTAAATCGTGCATTGGATATTCAACAAGCTACCAATAATGAAAAATTGGAAAAACTAAAACTCGAATACCAGAACAAGGTTACAAGTTTGGAAGAAGAACTTCAAATGGCCTATAAAGCTAAAGATGTGGATAAGGCTGTAGAGATTTTGGAAGAGAAAAAAGAAGTAAAAAAGGCTTTGGAGGAAGTGGTGAAATTAGAGGAAGTACAGGCAGCAAAAGAAGTACAGACTGCTAAAGCGGAAGTTCCTGCGGCTAGCTCCATTGAGCCTAGTACTTTAAAGGCACCTATGCAATCAGAGCTTATTAAGATGACCCCTGCGGAATTCGAATCATTGATAGAGCGTATTTTGAATGGGTTAGAGGATAAACCCGAATCGTCGAAATCGTTACCAGCGCAACAGCCGATGACATCGCAAATACAACCTCAGGGGGTGGAGCAATTGAACAAAAGAATAGATCTATTAGAGCAATTGTTGTTGGAAGCTAATGCTAACAAGGGAGTTAGCCCATATAGTGGACAGCAGTTACAGCAAAATGACAACGATCGGATTTCTGAGATGTCAGATCGGATATTGGATAAATTGAACGATCTAAATCGAAAAATTGATAGAAATGCCGATAGAATCGATGATGCCTTTAGTAAAGCCCAGACTGTAGTTGTGACACCAGGCAATGAGAAAAATGAAGATACGGTTATCAGCAGATTGAGCGATGATGGAGAAATCATTGAGAGCGAAAACGTTGTTGAAGGAGAAGAAATGATGACTTATATAAACGCTTCCGGAATCTTTGGCTTCAATTATGGCGGTGCATCAACAGCTAATCTGGGTTTACGTTTGCATTATGATATCAATAAGACCCCACTTCAATTCATGCCTGAAGCTTATATTGGGTTTGGAGAAGGTACGTCATACGGAATTTCAGGGAACGTGGTTTATCCATTTGCAATCAATACGGATAAGGTTAAGCCCTATGTTGGTGCAGGTCTTGGATTAGGCAGTATAGCGGACGACACCATAGGATTATACAATATCATAATTGGGGCGGAACTCCCATTTTTGCATAAGAATGTTTATGTCGATTACACCATGCGTAATTCATTTGACTATAACCAAATAGCTGTTGGCTATAAACTTTCATTTTAAACACCTTTCGATCAATAAAAATAAATTATCATGAAAAAAGTATTTTTTACAATTAGTCTCTTAGCTGGACTATTACTAGTTACAAATTGTTCAAGGGATGATGATGGCGATTCAAAACCAACAGGTACGAACTACCTGTTCGGAACATGGAACTTGGATTATTACATTAACAACGGTCAACTCGTAGAAGAAATAGTTTGTGGCGAACAAGTAACCTACGTGTTTTCATCCAATGGTTCCTATTCTAAAACCACTTTCGCTGGAGAAGGCATAGCAAATTGTCAAGTGGCAGTTATCGTAAAGGGAACATGGGAGAACTTAGGAGACAAGCAATTTCAGCTCACACCTAACGGTAGCCAAACCAACGAACAATTGAATATTAGTTTTCAGGACAATTTCACAAAGTTCACCATCACCTATAACAGTAATTTCCTGGAGGTATTTTCAAAGTAATTTAAAAACTACCTTACTATTGAAGGGCAGTTTAAAAATTCTCTTTTACCAACTCAATTACCTAAAGAGTCATTCTTGCACAAGAAATGGCTCTTTTTTTTAATTCAATATAACTTTTAGTTTCGAAAAATAAAGGTTGTTAACGGTCTAAACCTTTAACCATGGGATTATGGAAACATTAAATCTTTACAGTATTTACAAATCCATTGCCGCAAGCGCAAGCGCCATAGATTCAATGGCCCTACAACTTTTGAACTTAAAAAATTCAAAAAATGTCAATTTGAATTCCCTTAAGGAGTCTATTGCTAATGCACAAATATAGTGCCCATGATTATTTGGTAACGAAGCATACCTACAACCTCATCGACCGTCTAAACTACGACTTGGCCAAAACTATGAATGATTTTAAAACGTCCCTTTTAATTTTAGAGGGGAATCGCAGACAATATCAAAATAGCCTCAACGGATAATTGAATTTTTTAGTCCACAATACCATTCATTTAATACCTAGTTGATTAGTTATCAATAATCTCGACTTGAGATTCTGCCACTTCTTTAATTGGTATTATGGTTTTTCCTTTATTGGTTTTAACTGTCATACAAATATTGTCAATAGCGTCAACAGTACCTTCAACACCCGCGAGTTTTACAGTATCCCCTACTTCATAATTTTTACGTGTATAAAAAGTCAAGAGGATGTTTCCAATGATGTCTCTTGAACCCAAACCAAAACCAATTGCCACAGCCAATAGAAAAGCCCCTAAAATAACAGTCACATTATTTGTGATTACAGTTGTATCTATTCCTGCTTGGTTTAAAGCGGTTATGGTAACAATTACAGCTATAATATAAAATGCCAGCGTGCTTATTATATTAGAGCCTGCCAAATCAAATGAATCATAAAACCCATGGATTGCATTTTTCACAAATTTAGCAATGTACATACCTATCATAAAAAGTGCTATGGCACTGAATAATTTTGGTAAGTAGCCCAAAAGATTACCGATTTCCACAGATACAACATCCCAATTCATAATATCAGCAGCAACTATCAGGAATACTAAGAAAAGAATCCATTTAACAAAAATCACTATAACGTTGGTAATACTGAAATTAATCTTAGTATCGCCAAGTACCTTATGCTCATTTAATTTTTCGGTAACCTTTTCAACCCTAGCGAGTTTCAAAAGTTTCTTCAGTAGGTAGACCACAATTTTGGAGACCAACCATCCAACAATTAAAATGATAATGGCCCCTAAAATATTTGGTAATGTTGACATTATCTTTTCTCCCATAGCTTTTAAGGAGCTTAGTGTCAATTCTGACCACGCTGTAATGTTATCCATGATTTTTGCTTTAGTTAATATGTTATTTGTTTTTATTTGTTTTCTTTTTGGTTAAAAATAGGCTACCTAATGCACTCTTATAATTACTGGTGAAAAGGGCTGCCATATCCATCAAGAGCTTGGCAGTTGCAACTTCTTTAATTACCCTTTGCCTAAGTTCTATAGGGACTTCCTTTTTAGGCTGTCCTATTTGCTTAAATGGATTTTCTCTTTCCATACATTATAATTGATTATAAGTCTCAACGATTCTGGCTTTTGCCTTTCTAAATATAGCCTGAAATGAACTAGCATCAATTTCAAGTAATAACGCCAGCTCTTTCGCAGGAACATCATCTTGATATCGAAGCATTAAAATTGCTTTGTCAGCAGGTTCAATTAAGGACATTGCTTTCATTAATTTCTTACTATTCATTCGGCACAAAATGGCATCACTAACCTCAATATGCAAATGGTTATCTAATTGCGATGTAAATATCAAGTCTTCCTTGATTGTATTCGTTTTATTCAAGTGATTTGCACACAACAAATATGCTCTTTTGTACAACCAATTAGAAAACTTAAAAGGACCTTTGTAGTGATTTAGCTCTGAAAATAACACCACAAAAAATGTTTTGGTCAGTTCTATGGCTTCTTGTTCGGTATGTACAAACCCTAATATTTTATTATAAATAATGCGCTCATATCTTGCTAGCAATACTTCAAAAAACATTGTATTTTTTGTAGTTGTAATAAGGTTTACCAGCTCTTTGTCATTTAGATTTTGGAGCGTTTTAACATCCTCAGATTTAATTTTAAAAGGTTTCACTAAAGATTAAGACACCAAATTCTTAGTTAGGTCACTTTAAGAATGGATTTTTGCTTTTTTGTAGATAAGGCAAACTAATAATCAATATCGTTATTTCTTCTTTTTCTTCGAAGTAAAGAAATCTTCAAAAATAGATACGGACTTAACCGTAAAAAGGTCCGCAAGTTCCATAGCAAGAAGAATTGATGCGGTCTCACGCATCACCTTCTTCTTTATTTCAGGGGGAACATCCTTATTGGATGATATTTCTTTGAATGGATTTTTTTTCATTGTGCTAGCTTATTATGCTCTTGAACAACTCTTATCCTTGCTCGTTTTAATCTCATTTTTACAGCACTTTTCCCAATCTTTAAAACTGTCTGTAAGTCTTTTACCGAAACATCATCTTGATACTTTAAAAGTAAAATTGCTTTATCCTCTGGGTCAATATTTTCAAGGGCAACTTTTAATTTTTTAACCTTCAATTCCAATAAATCCTCATCTGGTATATCTACCATTTCAGATAAATAGTAATCATGGTCGTCTAAAGAGTTAGATACATCATCCATCTTACGGGCCTTGTCTCTATTTACATAATTGACACAAAAATTATAGGTGAAAGAATAGAGCCAAGTTGAAAACTTGGATTTTCCCTTAAAGGTGTGCAACTTAGTGAACAACTTTACAAAGACATCTTGAGTTAGGTCTTTTGCTTCATCCTCATTTCGGGCAAAACCGTAGCATTTGTTATATACTTTTCTGCTGTAACGGTCATAAAGCGTACTAAACTGTAAGGTGTTTTTTGTTTCTACAATTTGGTTCACGAGCTCAATGTCGGATAGTTTCTTTGACTTGCCGAGTACGCTATTTGCGTTATTTACTAAAACAAGAAATAATTTGGTTAGAAAGCCCATGGTACTGAAAAGCAGCTGTTAATTGATCAAAAGATAAAGATAAAGATTTATCCCTCTTTTGGCTAATATCTTCCAGAATACCCAATACGATTAAGGCTACCAATATCAAAGCCTATATTTTGTTATTATAATGTTGTTGATTTAAATTAAATCATCTTTTTTGCAAAAAATATGTGACCTGTTAAACTCTTCTGTGTCTCAATCATTGAAACGTCCTTCAATGGATATAAAATTAAAATACGATGAAGAATGCAACCTTATTTATTCTATTAATGTCAATTAGTGTATTTACTTATGCACAAAAGAAACCGAAAATTAAGGGGGATAAAAATGTTACTACGATTACAAAAGTATTAACCGAAGAGTTTAATGCCATTGAAATTGATGATGCCCTTGAAGTAGTAATAAACCAAAGTGAGAACAATGCCTATTCCTTGACTACAGACTTAAACTTACAGGATATTGTACAGTTTGTTGTAAAGGATAGTATTCTTAAAATCTATACTGTAAATAAGATCATGAGCAGTAAAAAATTAGAAATCAGCCTAAATGCAAAAGAAGTTAAGCATCTGATTTTAAAAAATGATGCAAAAATCGAGAGCGAAGGAAGATTAAATTCAGATGATGTCATGTACATTACCGCATATAACTCCAGTAAATTTGACTTAGATGTAAAAGCTGATGATATCATAATTGTATTGCAGCGTAATTCAGGCGGAAAACTAAAGGCTATCTCTGAGAATACAACCATAGTTATGAATGATCGAACAGACTTAAAAGGCAGTGTACAAGCAGAAAAGACAAGAATTACGCTAACTAAATCAGCAGAATTAACGCTTTCCGGTGATTCTGATTTTGCAGCCTTTAACCTTAAGGGTTCCTCTAAATTAGATGCAAGAAAGATGAAAGTTTCGTCTGCTGACCTTTACACATCCAATAATTCTGATGTATATGTATATGCAGGTAAGAACTTAGAGTTATACGCCCAGGGAAAAAGTAATATCTATGTGTACGGAGACCCAAAAATAGAAATCAAGGGGTTAACCGATAAATCCAAGATTATCAAGAAATAAAAGTTGCTAGTAGCAGAAGACGCAACAAATTAAATTTCTAGTGCCTCCCAAAAAGAGGCACTTTTTTTATGCTTGACTTCTTCTTTGCACTACGGTTCCCAATCCACATATGCTAAAATCCCTAATTGCCGTTGCAAAAATAGATATCGTTAACCTCTAAGATAAAGGCCCTAGCACGAGGTGATAAGGATTATTTTAATCAAAGTGTAGTTCACTATAAATTAATGAGTGACCTAATTAACATTTTTGTGTCTTAACTATAGGTGAGAAAATCGGACAAATGGAAAAACAACAGTTTAAATTAATCGCAAAAAGCAACATCGATGAAATCGAGGAGCGAATTGAAGATTTGAAAAATCAATTTGAGAAAATCGGAGGCATAAATCTGGAATATGAACTGAAAATTGAGCAATTGGAACTGAAGAAAGCATCGCTGATTGAGCAATACAACAATATTGATTCCATCTTTCCTGAAAAATGGGAAAAAGCTATGAACTCCTTTACTTTAGCCAGGGATATTTTGAGCAAAAGAATTGACTATATCTCTATAAACAACATTGCTTCCAACTACTAATAACTACTAAAAAATGAAATTTAAATCACTAGTGGCATTATTATTTGCAACCATAATTGTCATTTTCTCCATTCAAAATGCAGAAGTAACAGATGTAGAATTCCTATTCTGGAAATTGTCTATGTCAAGAGTATTAATCATTCTTGGAAGTTTCGCTATGGGTGTGCTTGTTGGAATATTGGTTTCAATGAAAAGAACCTTACTAACTTCTAAAGATTAAACAATAAAAGTCATGGCAAAAATTAAATCAGTAAAATTATTAACCGTACCCAATGAAATACATGTTGGTGATGACAAAACGGATATTATAGTTGTAACTACTATTCAGTTTCACGACCTTGATATTAAAGGGAAAATGGAGTATTGCCTACACTTGTTTGTATATGATGTACACGGAGAGATTGACCCTCCCTTGATTATGGCAAATTGGGATGAAAGCTCTGTAATGCCAATTAAGACATCCCTTAACAGACCAGACGACTTTCTAGGTAAAGAAACAATAATGTTGAAAGCTGAACAAAGTGAAATTACTATACAAACTCCAATGGCTTTAAAACTTGGTCAACTGAGAAAGGATAGTTCATACCTTACAAGAAAGTTGGAAATTTTTGCTACTGCAGCACCTGCATTGGGTAGAGTTTCAAAATGGTCCCAGCCCTATAAAACCCATATTCTAAGGTAATTCCACTTATTGCATAAAAGGAAACCCTGACGGGGTGCCATCAGGGTTTTTTGTTTGCATTACGCCACAACTAAGATAACCTTAGTATACTATCTTTCAAAAACCATACTCGCAAATCCAGGAAGATCGTCACCTACTATAATTGTAAGTCGGTCTGCATCTTTAGTGAAATTAAAATTTGTTGCACCGTCAAAAAGGGTGATTTGGTTATTACTTATATTCCATGACCCAGATCTAGTGGTAGTATCCGGAGTACAAGATAAATGAAAAGTACCTCCGGTAATACTGGTAACGCTCATTTCGAGCGTAGTCCAAATCCAGTTTCCATCATCCCGTAAATTCAAAGCTCCTGTCGCACATGGCAATTCCGTGAGTACATTGGAAGTCGTATTACCATCATTATTAATATCCTGGGCAGGGTTAATATTCAATTCAACCAAGTTATAAATACCTGATGCCATCGTCAATTCATCGTTGGCAACTACTTTCCCATCATCATCCGAACACCCACCGAGTACTAGTATAAAACTGAAAATGGATAAAATGTATCTAATTGTTTTCATAGTTTATTTTTTATTTACGTAAAAGTATGGTATTCATTTAATTATACAAAAAAAGACAAATACTTCATCAAACATTTGATTCTAAGTGTTTCATACCTTAAAAGATAAAACTCCAATATTATCCAATACCCATAATTGTAAATATTCCCTAAATTGCCTTTATGAAACAACCCCTTGTCAGTATCCTCATTCCTTTTAAAAATACTGAGGATTACTTAGCGGAATGTCTCGATTCCATTACCCAACAAACATACAAAAACTGGGAGGTTTGGGCCGTTGATGATTCATCTACGGATAACAGCTGGGACATCGCATCCCACTATGCTGCAAATGAACCTAGAATTAACATTGTTAGGAATTCAGGAAATGGAATCATACATGCACTGCGCGAGGCCTACGAAGAATGTCAGGGTGATTTAATTACCAGGATGGACGCTGATGATATTATGGCACCAGAAAAAATAAAAACCATGGTCAATTTACTTCTTAAGCATGGTGAAAAACATGTGGCCATAGGACAAGTAAAATATTTTTCCCATCGGGGAATCAGCAATGGTTATGCACGTTATGAGGAATGGTTAAACCTGCTCACTGAGAAAGGAAACAATTATTCGGAGATTTATAAAGAATGTGTCATCCCCTCCCCTTGTTGGATGGTTTTTAAAGACGATTTAGACCATTGTGGCGCCTTCAAAAGTGACCGATATCCAGAAGATTATGATTTGGCTTTTCGCTTTTATGAAAACGAATTGAAGTGCATTCCCTGTGATAAGCTCCTACACCATTGGCGAGACTATGATTCAAGAACCTCCCGAACAAGTGAGCACTATGCCGCCAACTATTTTTTGGAGATCAAAATACATTACTACCTAAAATTGGAATATAATCCTAAAAGACCGTTGGTTGTTTGGGGGGCAGGAAATAAAGGCAAGACCATCGCCAAAAACCTTATTGACAGAAAATTGGATTTTATCTGGGTCTGTGATAATCCAAACAAAATTGGAAAGGACATTTATGGTAAAAAACTATTCCACTTTCGAGTTTTGAACGATTTAGAAGAACCACAAACTATTATTACCGTGGCCAATGAAAAAGAACAAGACGCGATTGTAAGTTTCTTTGAGTCACTGAACAAACTACCCATAAAAGACTATTTTTTCTTTTGTTGACCAATCAAGTTCTAAGTGCAAGTTTAAGTCCAATGGGCTGCTTTTATATTTTTTCGAAATTGATAGTTGAACTTGCTACTTGTACTTGATACTTTTAATTATATTTGTCAAATCAAATTCAGGAATGCAGTTTAAATATCCAGAACTTCTTTGGGCCTTATTGCTACTACTCATTCCTATATTCATTCATCTTTTTCAACTTCGAAGATTCAAAAAAACGCCTTTTACCAACGTTAAGTTGTTGCAAAAGGTAGTTTCAGAATCACGCAAGAGCAATACGCTAAAAAAATGGCTGCTCTTGTTTACAAGACTGCTCCTATTTACAGCAATAATTATAGCTTTCGCTCAGCCTTTCTTTGCCAAAAAGAGCGCTTTGCAAGCAAAAGAAACCGTTATTTATTTGGACAACTCGTTCAGCATGCAGGCTAAATCAGACCAAGGAGCCTTACTTGATAAGGCAGTCCAAGAACTGATAAAGGCGGTCCCTGAAGCGGAGAATTTCAATCTTTTCACCAATAATTCAGAATTTAGGAATATTCAATTAAAGGATATACAAAACGATCTACTTACAGTTTCCGCAACCCCTGATCAATTAAATCTTGATGAAATTCAACTAAAAGCGAGCACCTTATTTACAAAGAATGGGAATTCGATAAAAAACCTGATAGTTATTTCTGATTTTCAGCAACGCATGGCATCTGCTAATGCTGACACCATAAGCGAATTACAAAAGCATCTGGTAAAATTATCGGTATCGACTTTGAACAATGTTTCACTCGACAGTATTTATATTGGCAAATATGGAACAGAGAATATTGAAATTATCGCTACGCTTTCAGCGCCATCAGAAATCCAGAGTATTCCCGTTTCATTGTACAATAATGATAAGTTAATTGCGAAAACATCTGCAATTTTTAAGGACCTTAAAGGGGAGGTGAACTTTACACTTTCTGCAAATGAGGTCATTAATGGCAAAGTCGAAATCTCCGATGCTGGGATTACTTATGATAATCATCTATATTTTAACATCAATGAAAAAGAAAAGCCAAAAGTATTGGCAATTGGTGATGCATCATCAGATTATTTAAGCCGAATCTATCCGGATAATGAGTTTTTATTCTCATCGTTTTTATTGAAAAATTTGAATTATAGGGATTTAGAATCACAGCACTTACTCATTTTAAATGAGTTGGAAAATATTCCTACCTCGCTAGTGGCCAGCATTTCATCCTTCGTGTCCAATGGTGGGAATTTGGCAATAATTCCGTCAACAAATAGCAATATCAATGACTATAACTTATTGCTTTCAAGATTTTCATTAGGTGCTTTTGTGGAAAAGGTAAGTACTGAAACTAAAATTACCCAAATCACATTTGCGCACCCACTTTATGAAAATGTATTCGAAAAAAACATAGGCAACTTTCAATACCCAAAGGTCTCGCAATTTTTTAAGACAAATTCAAATTCGTCAAAAATCCTCGGTTACCAAGGTGGCGAACCCTTTCTGTTAGGTACTAACGGAATTTATTTATTCACTGCTTCAATCGCCAATCAGAATTCAAATTTTAAACAATCACCACTTATTGTACCTACTTTTTATAAAATGGGAGTGAATAGTTTAAAACGTGTTGGGCTCTATCATACCATGGGTGGTCAGCTAAGATTGGATATTGCCCAAAAAGTTGCCAAGGATCATATATTAAAGGTTTCTAAAGAAGGTCGTGAATTTATTCCGCAACAAAGAGCCCATGCAAACAAGGTTTCGTTGACTTTCAATGAAAATCCCTTTGAAGATGGGATTTATGATATTTTGGAAAACGACAGTAGCTTAAAAAAAATAAGTTTCAATTACCCAAGGGATGAAAGTGATTTGAAATTTTTGGACCTCAATACTATTCCAGCGGAGAGCAAACAAAGTTCAATTGCCGCCTTATTTCAAGATTTAGAAAACGATAACAGCGTAAACGAGCTTTGGAAATGGTTTGTTATTTTAGCAGTGCTGTTTATTTTAATTGAAGTGCTCATCATTAAGTATTTAAAATGATCTAATAAATAATAGATAAACCAAGTGTAAATGAACATACTTTTAAAATCTGCAAGAATTATCAATGCCCTCAACAAAGATTTACATTTGAAAAAAAGGGATATTCTTGTAAAAAATGGCATCATTGAGAAAATTGCAGCCAAGATCAATGTTCCCAAGGCAACAAAGGTTGTAGATTTAAAAAACCTGCATGTTTCGCTAGGATGGTTTGATAGCAGTGTGAGTTTCGGAGAACCAGGCTATGAAGAGCGGGAAACCATCTCAAACGGACTTACAACCGCTGCTAAGAGTGGTTTTACTGATGTTATATTAAATCCTAATACGTTCCCGGTTGCAGACAGTAGTTCTGATATTGTTTTTCTCAAGAATGCGTCACTGGGTTATGCCACTAATCTTTATCCGCTTGGAACTTTGACTGCTAATGCCAAAGGAGAGGATCTTGCGGAATTATACGATATGGGCAATGCCGGGGCAGTTGGGTACTATGATTTTAAATCCCCAATAACGAACTCCAATTTATTAAAAATCGCCTTGCAGTATGTTCAAAATTTTGACGGACTCGTTTACTCCCAACCTATGGATACTAAAATCGCTGGGAAAGGAATGGTCAACGAAGGTACGGTTTCAACTAAGTTAGGTTTAAAAGGGATACCTGCTTTGGCTGAAGAACTCCAAATAGTACGGGATCTTTTTATTTTGGAATATACTGGAGGAAAGTTGCACATCCCTACCATATCAACAGCCAATTCAGTTAAACTCATTGCCGATGCCAAGAAAAAAGGATTGGATGTCAGCTGTAGTGTTGCTATTCATAATTTATATTTTACTGATGAAGTTTTAGAGGAATTTGACAGTACCTACAAGGTAATGCCCCCGCTACGAACTAAAAAAGATGCTAAAGCCCTTATTAAAGGGTTGACTGATGGTATTATTGATTTTGTTACTACGGATCATATTCCATTGAATGTGGAACTGAAGCGTGTTGAATTCGATAATGCGAGCTATGGCTCAATCGGATTGGAAAGCGCATTCGGTCTCTTAAATCAAATATTCGATGTTGGGCAAACAATCACTTTTTTAACAAAAGGTAAAGAACGCTATAATCTTGAATCCAATAACCTTGTTGAAGGCCATAGGGCCTGCTTAACACTGTTTAATCCTGATGGGGACTATATCTTTGAAAAGGAAAACATATTTTCTGCCTCAAAAAACAGTATGGCAATGGGCCAAACCTTAAAAGGAAAGGTCTACGGTATTCTAAACAACAATCAATTAGTTTTGGTATAGCACCCAATAGTATTGCAATCACCATAATTTAAACCCCTATTTTAAATGGATAGTGTTAAAGAAGGAAAAACAACCGCTATAGTAGCATATCTAACCATTATTGGGTCATTGATCGCTATTACTATGAATATGGAACCAAAGAACGAGTTTGCGCGATTTCATATACGCCAGGCATTTGGTTTACATTTAATGTTTCATGGTTTTGCCTTGTTTTCCAGTGTATGGTATAATGAATATGCGCTATATGGTTTATATCTGTGTTATTTTATTCTTTGGATATATGGCTTTTTAGGGGCTCTAAGCGATAAAAAACAATTGGTCCCTGCAATTGGGCCTTATTTTCAAAAATGGTTTACTTTTATTTCATAATATGACTACTGCCCCACTTTCGCTGACCCACCTTATTAAACCTTCTTCCATGAAAGAAGGCAAACCGCCCGTCTTATTTATGTTTCATGGTTATGGAAGTAATGAAGAAGATCTCTTTTCTTTTGCACCTGAGTTACAGCCTGAACTTTGTATAATTTCAGTGAGAGCTCCTTATCCAATGGAACCCTTTGGCCATGCCTGGTATGCCATTAATTTTGATGCTGACAAGGGAAAATGGAGCGACGACGATCAAGCCATAGCATCACGGGAAAAAATAGTCACTTTTATAGATGAAGCCTGTCTTACCTATGGTTTGGATACTGATCGTATTACCTTATTGGGTTTCAGTCAGGGTACCATTCTTAGTTACGCTGTAGCGCTCTCCTATCCAGAAAAAATCAAAAATGTTGTTGCTTTAAGTGGCTACATCAATAAAAATATCATGAGTAAGAATTTCAAGGAAAAAGACCATAGTAACCTCAGTATTTATGCTTCCCATGGTCAGGTAGATCAAGTAATACCCCTTGAATGGGCTCAAAAAACCCCTGAAATTCTGGAACCAATGGGCATTGATTATATATTTGAAGAATTCCCAGTGGGTCACGGAGTGGCACCCCAAAATTTTTATTCCTTCAAAAAATGGTTAGAGGATAGGTATTAATTACTTCGGGTGTATAAAAGATGATCCAGCAAGGTGAAATCTACCCCCATATCATCTTTTAATTCATATTTTATCAATAATTCGCCCCAGAACTTACCATCAGAGAAGTCTGCTACTATCCACTTATGATTTAGGATTTTAATTTTGTTCAGTTTAAAATCGCTCTCCATACCTTCATAGGGTATCAATGGGTTATCACCCTTGGATTCATTGGTTTCCAATAATTTATCGGAAATATAGCGGTTTGGATCTTCCAAGTTCAAATGGTCATAATAAGCCAGGGCATCATCATTGTTCTCCAATGAAAAGTATTGCATATCCAAAACTTTGAGCTGTGAATTTTGAAGCGAATCCTTTAAATCAGTAATACCAGCCTGAAGATTTTGAATTTTAGCATCCTTGTTTTTCTGCATTTTACCATTGCTCACAACCATGAATAGGCAAATCAACGCCGCAAAAACAAATAGATAAAGGAATATTTTATTTTTCATGAATTTAAAATTATAGATTTAATTGAAGATTGTCAAAGGCCAGATGTACATTTTTTGGCAATTCTTTTTCCACCTCATCATGAAACCCCATAAGGTGACTTATATGTGTCAAATAGGCTTTTTCGGGTTTTACCTTTTCAATGAAATCAAGGGCCTCTTCCAAATTAAAATGGGAATGGTGTGGCTCTTTTCTTAATGCATTGACTACTAATACATTAGTGCCTTTTATTTTATTGATCTCTTTATCTTCTACAGACTTGACATCGGTCAAATAAGTAAAGTCCATAATTCGAAATCCGAAGACCTGCAACCTATTATGGTACGCATTGATAGGTATTGCCAATTGGCCTCCAATCTCAAAAGGTAAATTATTCTCAATGTGATTAATTTCAACAGCTGGTGCCCCAGGATAGCGATTTTCATCAGCAAAAATATAATCAAAACGAATTTTCAAAGATTCTGCCACTCTTTTATGGGCATAAATCGGGATGTCACCCTGTCGAAAAAAGTAGGGCCTAATATCATCAATCCCTGCAGTGTGATCTGCATGTTCATGGGTAAAAAGTATTCCATCTAATTTGGTCACCTTATGGGTAAGCATTTGCTGTCTAAAATCAGGTCCGCAATCAATTACATAGTTGTAATCATCCCATGATAAAAGCACAGATACCCGAAGCCTTTTGTCTTTTGGGTCGATACTTTGGCAAACTGGATGATTACTCCCAATTACAGGGATTCCCTGCGATGTTCCCGTGCCTAAAAATGTAATTTTCAACCCCTCATCTATTTATTTCAAATTTATAACTTATTTATTTAATAGATTACCCAATCTTATTAACTTTGCTACAAACAAAAACCATTATATGGCATCAGTTCTAAAGAGGGACCCAGCTTTTGAAAACATTCCTTCAATCAAGGCTAAAACCTTGAGGATTAACTTAAATCCCGACATTTACGGAACTTTTGCAGAAATTGGGGCAGGTCAAGAAACTGCCAGACACTTCTTTAGGGCAGGTGGGGCTTCTGGGACTATAGCCAAGGCTATGAGTGCTTATGACAAGGAATTTAGTGATGCTATCTATGGTATTGAAGCAGATGGAAGATACGTAACACAACCAAGACTCAAAACCATGTTGTCCCATGAAATGCGACTCATGGAAGAGCGTATAACCAGGGACAAACATCCAGATAGATTATTCTTTTCTTATGCAAATACGGTTGCTACGATTGATTTTTCAAAAAGATATAAAGGCCATGGCTGGATTGGGATTAGATTTCAATTGGAACCAGACCAAAAAGAATTTGATGAGATCATAATGCACATTCGCTTTAAGCAAAATGAGGCGAGGTTACAACAAGAAACTTTAGGTATTATAGGGGTAAATCTAATTTACGGTGCTTTCTACAAATACCATAAACCCAGAAAGTTAATCAAATATTTATATGACCATATAGACAGGGATACTGTTGAAGTAGACATGGTCAACTTTTCAGGACCCAATTTCAAAGGTGTTGACAATAGATTGATCAGTTTGCAATTGATCCGAAATGGCATGACCGATGCGGTTATGTTCGGTGCGGATGGTAATAACCTACTGCCTGCTTCAAAACTTTACAAAAAGAACATTCTAGCCCTAAGAGGTAGTTTTAGGCCAGTTACAAAGGTAAATATGGATATGCTTGAGAAATCATATGACATCTTTATCCGTGACCGGGCAGTTGATGAGGATAGAACCATAGTAATTTTTGAAATCACCTTATCTAACCTAAAAGCATCTGGTGAAATTGATGAACGTGACTTTATGGACCGGGCAGAATTACTTTGCTCGTTGGGACATACGGTAATGATCTCAAACTTCCAAGAATATTATAAGCTGGTTGAATACTTTAACAACTATACCAAGGCAAAAATCGGCTTGACTATGGGTGTAAACAACCTAGTGGATATTTTTGACGAAAAATACTACCGCCATTTGAGTGGTGGTATTTTGGAAGCATTTGGCAAATTGTTCTTTAAGGAACTGCAGGTATACCTGTATCCGATGAAGAACGCGGAGACAGGTCAGATAATGACAAGTAACAACGTCAAGGTTCATCCTAGAATGAAAGAGCTCTATAAGTTCTTTAAATACAATGGAAAAGTAATGGACATTATTGATTATGACCCTGAGATTATGCATATTTTCTCAAGAGATGTATTCAAGAAGTTAGTGAACCATGAAAAGGGATGGGAAGATGCATTGCCTGAGGGTATTGCAGATATCATTAAAGAAAAAAACCTCTTTAAGCCTAATGTTGAAAAGGGAAGCGAGGAAAAGGTTTAATCCTTTAAGAAATAAAAAAACGTCCTGATAGCATTGTCAGGACGTTTTTTTATGTTTTAAACCGGTGTTCAATCAATTAATTGTGCTGCGTGGTCTTTGGTTTTCACCTTATCTATCACTTTGACCACTACACCTTCCTCATCAATAACAAAGGTTTTTCTATGAATTCCATCATACTCTCGACCCATGAACTTTTTAGGCCCCCAGACCCCGAAAGTATTAATTACGGTATGGTCCTCATCAGCCAATAATGGAAAGGGGAATTTGTATTTGTTCCTGAAATTGGTTTGTCTTTTTTCTGAATCGGCACTTACCCCCAATAATTCAAAACCTTGGGATTGTAACTCCTTGTAATTGTCCCTTAAATTACAGGCCTCTGCAGTACATCCTGGCGTGCTGGCCTTGGGATAGAAAAAAACAATCAGTTTCTTCCCGGTATAGTCTGATAAATTTATAGTATGGCCATCCTGGTCTTTAGAAACAAATCCTGGAACCTTATCCCCCACTTTTAATGTATTCATAGTCAATTTTTATAAATTAGCAATTCTTTAATTATGGCTAAATTAAGCTTAATATGACAAAAAAAGAAAAGGTTGATTTCACTATAAAAACACTTCAGGATATTTATCCGACAATCCCTGTTCCTTTAGAGCACAAAGACCCATACACCCTTTTAATCGCCGTGCTAATGTCAGCACAAAGTACTGATGTCCGGGTTAATCAAATAACACCATTACTTTTTGCGAAAGCCGATAACCCCTATGATATGGTTAAGTTGAAGGTGGAAGAAATTCGTGAAATAATCAAACCCGTAGGGCTATCGCCGATGAAATCGAAAGGCATTCATGGATTATCACAAATTTTGATTGATAAATATGATGGCAAAGTGCCAAAGGATATAGCCCTGTTGGAAGAATTTCCGTCGGTGGGGCATAAAACCGCGAGTGTGGTTGTTTCACAAGCTTTCGGAACACCTGCTTTTCCCGTAGATACCCATATTCATAGGTTAATGTATCGTTGGGGATTCTCGAGCGGTAAAAATGTGGTCCAAACCGAGAAAGATGCCAAAAGAATATTTCCAAAGGAAATATGGAATGACCTTCACTTACAGATTATATGGTACGGTCGTGAATACTCCCCAGCAAGGGGCTGGCATCTTGAAAAAGACATCATTACCAAAACAATAGGCAGAAAGACAGTATTGAATGCGTATCATAAAAACAAAAAGACCCGCTGATTGCGGGTCTTTTTGTTAATTTAAGCTTATTTCAAACTCTAAATTGTTTTGATGAAAAAACCACAGTGACTTTGAATAACTGGTCAAAAACTGGATTGTTTCTCTGCAGGCCATAACTGGACTGCTCTTTTTTTGATTCTCAAAGTAAATTTTTTCCATATCGATTATAGTATTGTTATGCTAGAATAACGCAACTAAAATCAAAATATTGTTTTAACTAAGTAAGTCCTATGAATTTGTAAGTACTATATTGTTTTTATCAATGATCTTTCTAAGGTTAATAAGCGCATATCTCATTCTCCCTAATGCCGTATTTATACTTACTCCCGTATTTTCTGAAATTTCCTTAAAGCTCATATCTTTATATATTCGCATTAAAAGCACTTCTTTCTGATCATCTGGCAATTCATCAATAAGATATCTTAAGTCAGTATTGATTTGATCTTTTATAAGTTGTTTTTCGGCATTTAACTTATCATCCCCTATTACAGAAAAGATATTAAAGTCATCATTACCTTCAAACATCGGCATTCTTTTATTCTTTCTAAAGTGATCTATGATAAGGTTATGGGCAATTCGCATAACCCAAGGCAAAAACTTACCCTCTTCACTATAAGTACCTTTTTTTAAGGTTTTGATTACTTTGATAAAAGTATCCTGAAAAATATCCTCCGTAATATCCCTGTCCAATACTTTGGAATAGATAAAGCTTGAAATACGTTGGTTATGTCGGTTAATTAAGATTTCCAGGGCTTTTTCTTCTCCACTGATGTAATCTCTTACTAGTACTGAATCTTCGATTTGTAGTTCCATACAAAATACTTTTTTTACGATTAAGGGCTTTGTTTAGTTAAAGCTTGAATTAGTTATTTGGTCTTACTTTGAGTTTTAACACCGTCCATTCCAAAACTGTGCTATTCTTTAATTATGACCTAAAACTAGATAAAACGAGGTGTGTGGAAAAAACTATGTTGTCAAACCCTTGGAATTTGATGTGAAACAATCATTTTTGATTTTTATTACAATATTTTAAGATTATTGTAGTTACATCGATCTTGCATGTTATTGTAATAAATTGAATAGGTTATCAGTACTACGTATAGGTAATTGTAACTCCTATTTCAATTTGGCGTATAAAAAAACCCTTACTACATATGTAATAAGGGTTTCAATATTTTATCAATGTCTTTTTAATTCAAATTACTTTCGAACTTTATACCTTTCGCCTCAGTAATCTTTAATGATTTGGAATAATTCAACAAAAACTGGATAGTTTCAGGTTTTGCTTTTACAATTTTACACTTGCTCTTATTCTTAAGGTAAATTTTTTCCATGTTTTTTTCAGTATTGTTTCATTAAGAAAACGCAACATGGTTAAATATAGTAAATACGTTCGACCTAAGGCTTTTTAATTCGTCAAAACTATTCAATGCTCGACCTATGGGGTGATTAATTCGTTAAAACAATATTATTCTCCTCAATGATCTTTCTAAGATTGATTAATGCATAACGCATTCGTCCCAAAGCGGTGTTTATACTAACCCCTGTATTTTCGGAAATTTCCTTAAAGCTCATATCCTTATATATACGCATTACCAAAACATCTCTCTGGTCAGCAGGTAACTCATCAATAAGCAGTACCAAATCTTCGTCGATTTGGTTTTTTATGAGTTGCTTTTCTATATTCAACTTTTCATCGCTTATGACTGAAAAAATATTAAATGAACTGCTGCCTTCAAATAAGGGCATCCTACTATTCTTTCTATAATGATCTATAATCAGGTTATGGGCAATACGCATCACCCAAGGCAAAAACTTACCTTCTTCATTATATCTGCCCCTTTTCAAGGTTTTGATTACTTTAATAAAGGTGTCTTGGAAAATATCCTCCGTAATCTCACGGTCGCTTACCTTGGAATAAATAAAACTGCTAAGTCGTTGGTTATGTCTATTAATCAAGGTTTCAATAGCCCTCTCGTCTCCGTTGATGTAGTTCTGTATAAGTAGGGAATCTGCAATTTGTAGCTCCATATCAATTACTTTTTTTGGTTAAAACTAGGGGCCAATTCAATAGAAAAGGCCTTTTGGGGTATGCACTAATTTTAAAAAAGTAATTGTCTTGCTATAGGCGAATAAGTATTTTATTGAGTTCAAATATAGAAAAAAATAAAGGTTATAAAAAAATTGTATCGTGATTATCATGATTTTAGAGGATAAGACCACTTTGTTGGCGATTGCATTTCACATATTGTATCTTTGCAAACTAATTAAGAATATGCCCTCAATACTAGACGTAAATCCTAAGTACAATATCATCATCAAAGGTGCCAAGTTGCATAATTTGAAAAATATTGATGTTGTTATTCCAAGGAATAAACTGGTTGTGATAACAGGGCTTTCCGGTTCGGGTAAATCCACTTTGGCATTCGATACTTTGTATGCAGAGGGTCAGCGCCGATATGTTGAAAGCCTATCTTCCTATGCGAGACAATTCTTAGGCAAATTGAACAAACCCAAAGTAGATTATATAAAAGGTATTGCCCCTGCCATAGCTATTGAGCAAAAAGTAAACTCCACTAATCCTCGGTCAACGGTAGGTACTACCACTGAGATATACGATTATTTAAAATTACTTTATGCACGTATTGGTCGGACCATTTCTCCTATATCAGGGGAAGAGGTCAAAAGGCATAGGGTCACTGATGTTGTAAAACATGTTCAGGGTTTCAATGAAGGAGAAAAATTATTATTGTTAGCGCCTATAATTATAAAAGATGATCGAGACCCCATAAAATCGCTACAGCTTTTCTCTAAACAAGGATATGCCAGGATTAAACATGATGGTGAGGTTATTCGGATTGATGCTGCACCAATAGATATTGGCCACAATTTTAGCCTGGTCATAGACCGGATCATAACCAAAGAGGACGAAGATTTTTATAATCGATTGGCCAATGCCATTGATTCAGCCTTTTTTGAAGGGAAAGGGGAATGTGTCATCGAAGAACTTGCTACGGGTAAGCAAACCGCATTCAATAATAGGTTCGAAAAAGATGGAATGTCTTTTTTAGAACCCAATGTGCATTTATTCAGTTTCAACAACCCTTACGGTGCTTGCCCTAAATGTGAAGGATATGGTGATGTAATTGGTATTGATCAAGATTTAGTCGTGCCCAACACAGCACTTTCTGTTTTTGAAAATGCAATTTTTCCTTGGCGAGGTGAAAGTATGGGTAGGTATCGCGATGAATTGGTAAACTCGGCCTACAAATTTGATTTCCCTATTCATAAACCATGGTTTCAGCTTACTGAGGAACAAAAACAATTGGTTTGGGAAGGTAATTCACATTTTACCGGGCTTCATAGATTTTTCGGAATGCTAGAGGAGAAAAGCTATAAAATACAGAACAGGGTAATGCTTTCTCGATATCGGGGTAAAACAAAATGTAGTGTTTGTCGCGGTAAACGCTTGCGTAAAGAAACCGATTTCGTAAAAGTAGCAGGTAAATCAATTTCAGATTTGGTTGAATTACCCATTGAGAAGTTGGTTACCTTCTTTGAAAATCTTTCATTAAATACATATGATGGGCAAATTGCAAATCGATTATTGAAAGAAATAAATACAAGATTGGGCTTTTTGGAAAAAGTTGGACTCAACTATCTCACCCTAAACAGAAAATCAAACACCCTGTCAGGAGGCGAAAGCCAACGCATTAATTTGGCAACTTCCTTAGGTAGCAGTCTGGTAGGTTCAATGTATATTTTAGATGAACCCAGTATTGGTTTGCACCCCAAGGACACTGAAAACCTTATAGCTGTATTAAAATCCTTACGCGATTTAGGAAATACCGTTATCGTGGTAGAACACGATGAGGATATTATGATGGCTGCCGATGAAGTCATTGATATTGGGCCAGAAGCCGGAACCCACGGTGGTGAAGTGGTGGCACATGGTACTTTAAACGAAATTCTTCAATCTACATCATTAACAGCCAGCTATTTGAACGGGACAAAAGAAATAGCAATTCCCAAAGAAAGAAGAACTTCAAAAAATTATATTGAGATCAAAGGAGCTCGGGAAAACAATTTAAAGAACATAGACGTTTCTTTCCCCTTGAACATGTTAACGGTGATAACCGGAGTGTCAGGTAGTGGTAAAAGTACTTTGGTAAAAAAGTTGCTATATCCTGTAATTCTAAAAGAAGTTGGTGGGTATGGCGAGAAAGCCGGACAGTTTACCTCATTTGAGGGCAACTATGAATCCATAAAAAAGGTGGAGTTCGTTGACCAGAACCCTATTGGCAGATCATCGCGTTCCAATCCAGTAACTTATATAAAAGCTTACGATGATATTCGCGCGTTATTCGCCTCGCAGAAGTTAAGTAAAATCAGAGCCTACCAAGCCAAGCATTTCTCTTTCAATGTTGATGGCGGTCGCTGTGAAAAATGTAAGGGAGAAGGTGAAATAACTGTGGAGATGCAGTTTATGGCCGATGTACATCTTGAATGTGACACTTGTGGAGGAAAACGGTTTAAAAAAGAAGTCCTGGAAGTAAAATTTGAAGATGCGAGCATTGATGATGTCCTAAACATGACCATTGACGACGCAATTGACTTTTTTGAAAAACATGGGCAATCGAAAATTGTGGGCAAATTAAATCCATTACGAGAGGTGGGTCTTGGTTATGTAACCCTGGGCCAATCATCCTCCACCCTATCTGGTGGTGAGGCACAGCGTATTAAATTGGCTTCCTTTTTAGTAAAAGGGACGTCAAAAGATAAAGCCTTGTTTATTTTTGATGAGCCAACTACCGGATTACATTTTCACGATATCAAAAAATTATTGAAATCCTTTGACGCGCTTATTGCACGCGGGCACTCGGTTATTGTTATCGAACATAATATAGAGCTTATTAAATGTGCGGACCACATTATTGATCTTGGCCCGGAAGGCGGTGAAAATGGAGGGCAAATACTTGCGCAAGGCACCCCTGAACAAATCATACAAAGCAAAACTTCGTTTACCGCAAATTACTTAAGGGAAAAACTCCGAATAGGGAAAGGATTGTAAGTTGATGGATTACCGCTTAAGTTAGTTGATCAGTTCCTTTAAAAAATCCGAAACCATCTAATCCCCTTAACCACCAACTTGATAACAGCATTCCGCAATTGCAATACGAAGTAGGAAAAAATATTTTATATATGCCTGATAATCAACTGTATAGCATAATTAAAAAATTTGTGGCACGTTGTTTGGTATGTACTAATCGAATGTGAATAGTTGCATTCGGGAATTTAAAACCTTATATCATGAGAAATTTAGTACTACTTTTTACAGCCCTCATTTTAGGTACCAGTGGTATCATGGCTAGTACAGTTGAAGATAAGGTTGCAGTACGCAATGCTTATAGATACAATAACTCGTTCATTTTTGTTGAGAATGGCATTACGTTTTCAGTTTATCCCGATGGAGAGTTTGACTTTTATATTGATAATCGTGTAAGCGGTCGAAGAGACGGTGTTACATTTAATTCAGGATATGATTATAGTCCTTACGCACAATATGATGATTATGGTGCGGTAATTCAAGTAGAGAATGTTCCTATTTACTATGACCATTACGGTCGTGTAACCCAAGTAGGTGATGTTGATATACGTTACAGAAATAACAGAGTATATAGAATGGGTGGAATGTATGTACACTACAACCATTATGGTCACTATGATTATCACACTGGATATATCAATATCTATAACAGACATTATGTATATAGACCATTCCACAGCTACTTTGCAAGACCCGCTTTTGGATTTAGCTTAGTGTTCAACAGGCCTTATAGAAGGTATTATACACCATACAGATATACCTACTATAATCCTTACAGATATAACAGGCGTAGAGCTTATGCCAAAATTGGAAGAGAGCACAGATATAACAAAGTTCGTAATGAAAGAGCTTCAGTTTACAGAAATGATAAACGCGTGGTTCAACGAGACAATAGCAGTAGAAGAACTTTTGACACTCGAAGCAATAGAAGTGTAGCTCGTAATAACGATTCTTACAAATCATCTAGATCAAATAGTACTAGAAATGATAAAATAAGAAATACTGGAACCAGATCAAACCGTTCTAACGGAAAAGTAGCAGGAAGAACAGCTGTTGACAGATCCAAGAATATTGAAAGAAGATCAGTTCGTAAAAATGATGCTAGACCATCAAACAATAGATCGGTAACACAAAGATCAACAACTGTTAGGTCGCCACAACGGAATACTGTAGCCAAAAGAACGGTAACACAGACGCCTCGAAGCAGAACGGTAACTAGAAGTACCAAGACGTACAAAAAACCTGAAAACAGAACCCAGAGCAGGAACGTACGCAGTAGTACTACTAGAACCCAGAAGTCGGTTGCACAGAGACCTTCAACGCGCAGTGCTACTAAAAGAACGGTAAGTAAGTCACCTTCTCGCAGTAGAAGTGTAGCAACAAGAAGTAGTAGCAGCAGTAAAAGTAAAAGCGCTAGAGCCACACAAGCAAGAAGCTCTAGAAGACAGTAAATAAAATAAGAATAGAAAACGAAGACCCCGACGCTTCGGTCGGAGTTAGTTCGACCAACGTATTTCAATTAGCTTACAGTTATTGAAATTCGGGTCTCACTAAGATAGTTTTTAGGTTGGTTAGTTGTTTAAGCCCCGTAGCGAATTCGTTCCTACGGGGTTTATTTTTTCAAGAATTTTGAAAGCATCCCATAAACATCCTCTGATATTTTAAAACGATATAGGAGAGCTAAATAAAGAATAACGGTCAATACACTCTTTATTAAAATGTTTGCAATAGGATGGAATGGTAAGGTCACGAAGAAAAATACACTTCCCAATACCATAAGAAGTCCAAAAACCTTTACTGTTTCCGAAGTAAAGGGTAAAATACCGAATTTAGATTTTACGTAAGCCAACTTAAGGGTATTATAGATGAAAATGGCAATGAATGTAGCCAACGCAGCTCCGTTCAGCCCCAAATTGGGAATAAGCCAGATATTAAGTAGTACTACAAGCACCGCCAATAAAATACCCATTCCCAGTAATGTTCTATAGTAGTCTGAGTTATATAGAATAGCATTATTATTCCCTAAAAGCGAATCATAGACCTTTGTCATGCCTATTAATAATACGATGATGAATCCACCTCGATATTCTTTAGGAAGCACTAAAAACAATTCGTTCAAATTGGTAATGATAAGGACAAATAAAATTCCTGATGCAATAAAAAGGGTTAAGGATGATTTTTGATAAAGTGATTTTAATGCCGGTTGATCCTTCTTGTTGAGTATTTCCGCCGTTAAAGGATAGGTAATTTGATGCATGGCCCTTGAAGGGACAATAATGGTCGTAGCTATATAAATTGCTACTCCGTAGTAGGCTACATTTTCAATTTGTATATATTGATTGAGCATCACCTTATCGATCTCCAAAATGATAACCGCTGCAGACCCACCAAGGATGATCAATACACTGTAATTCAAAATAGCGCGAATATTGGCAGGAAATCTAAAGTTCAGCTTGGGCATCTTCAAATTATAGGCGTACAATTTCATAATTAAGGTGCGCACAAGGTATAAGGCCACCAGGGCTTTCAAGAAAAAATCAACAGAAATAACATCAAAATAAACCAAAAACAATAAGAGCATTACCCCTATCCTATTAAAGACTTCTTTCATGAAATTACCAAAAACCGATTTCATTTGTACTTTGGACCAAGCATAGAATACCTCGAAATACGCCATGGCCATACCGATAAGAAAGATGTGCCAAACATAGTCTTTGACAATGATGTTTTCTTGGGATATAAGGCCACCTACGGCATCATTAAAAAAAAAGGCAATAAGAGCAATGGGAAGCATTAATGTTAAGGGCAAAAGAAGCATTAACGTTTCAAACCCCCCTCTTTCCTCATTTCTTTTAAAACCACTATAAAACTTGACCAGGGTATTTGGCACCCCAAAAGCAAGAAGTGGCATTAAAACGGCAGAAGTAGCCAATATTACGGTTACCAAGCCATAATACTCATCCGTTAAAAAATTGGTGTACAGGAATAAAGTATTGATCGCCGCAAAACCAAAACCAAAATAGGTGATGAACGTGTTATTTAGCGCTTGTTTAGTGACTATTCCCATTAAATCAATTTGGATAATTCCCGGGTAAGCTCCCTCCTGCTATACTTTTCAACACCCTTCGATTCGGTATTGAGATTACCTTTTTGATAGGCAGCAAACCATTTTAAAATTACATTTTTTAAATCGGTTTTGGACTCATAGTTAAAAACAACCCCTGTATTGGTATCTGAAATAATTAGATTGGCATCCCAGTTTTTTGGTCCAATGGCAAGTATGGGGCGTTTCGCTGCCATATATTCATATAACTTCCCTGGAAGTATTCCTTGCGTTTCAGGGGAATCTATTTCTACCAATAATAAAACCTGTGATTCTTGCTGAAGTTGTATTGCCCTATCATGCGATACGTAGCCCAATAAATCAGTATAGGGCTCTAAACCTGAATCATATATACTTTGCAGTACATCTTCACTAACAACACCAGCCAAGCGCAGTTTAAAATGTTGCCTGAAGGGCTCATTCTCTTCAAGCAATTGCGCCAAAACGCTCCACAATATGCCAGGGTTCCTTTCTGAAAGTAATGAGCCAATGTGTGAAAGCGTGAATTCATCAGTTTTTGCCATATCACCTTTATAATCGGAATCGTATCCATTGGTAATTACAGAAATTGGATTTTTACTAATACCGTTGAACTCTGCTTTTGTTGTTTGGCTGGTAACAACTATTTGGTCAGCTGTATTCAAGACCAAACGTTCCAGTTCTTTATGTTTCTGCTTGGATTTCTTTGTGAGTTTTAGTTCTTTATGGTACCCGATGGATGTCCATGGGTCCCTAAAATCAGCTAGCCATTTAAGTTGTCTCTCCTGCTTTAATTGATGACCGATTAAATGAACACTGTGCGGTGGCCCCGTTGTTATAATTGTATCTATTTTCTCTTTTTCAATAATTCCCGATAAGAATTTCACCGAAGGTTTCACCCAATTTTTTCGGGCATCAGGAATAAAGAAATTGCCCCGAACCCATAACATTAGCTTCTCCAAGAGAGATTGGTTTTTGGTCTTAATGATTCCGGAACTTATGCGTTTTGCATGTTTCTTTGAGAATAGGCTTGCCAACTTATAGGGTTCTTTGATCGGGTACTTGTAGATTGTAATCCCCTCTGGAATCTCACTTGTAAAAGACGTATCAATAATGGGATAGTTTGGATTTTCAGGGATATAAACAATCGGGACTATATCAAAATCGGGAAGGTATTTCACGAATTTCAACCATCGCTGCACTCCTGGTCCCCCAGCGGGAGGCCAATAGTACGTAATGATTAATGCCTTTTTCATTAGTCCTCCTCTTTTTTGGGAGAGCGTTTAATCGAAAATCCTATTCCCAGTAAGACAATCAATCCAAGAACAATGGAGCTTGCCAAAGTTATTTGACTTCCTTTTTTAACTACTTCGGGTTCAAATTTGAATTCAATGGTATGATCTCCGCCAGATACATTTAGGGCCCTTAACACATAATTTACTCTAAAATGGTCTTTTAGTTGACCATCTATATATGCATTCCATCCATTTTCATAATACATTTCAGAAAAGACCAAAACCCCTGGGTTAGGGTTAGAAGCTTTGTAGGTGAGATGGTTTGGTCTATAATCTGTTAATGCCACACTTGCTAATGAATCCGTGTGAAAATTAAACCTATTAATGTTTGCAAAGCGAAATGTGTTGACTACCGCTTCGTTTTTGACATCCATATTGTCCAATGCCTTGATTTCTTCATCGACTGATTTTACCTCAATCAATTTACTGACAAACCAGGCATTGCCATTGGCATCAGGATTCATGGCAGGGGTACTTCTACCCTCTTCATCTTGTTGAATGACATACTTTACATTAAGCATGTTCAGAATCTCAATTTTACCCTTGTAAATATAAAAATCGAACAAATCCTGTAAACCCGCAGGCTTAGCTGCATGATAGCCGCCAATGGATTTATGATAGAACGAGGTGCTTGCACCATTTAATCCTTCTTGCGGATTATACACCCTATAAATCCCCTGATCTTGTAAAATTTGCTGATCAACAGGCTTTTCTGGGAAAGGTTCGGACATTCTACGCTTGGATACAAAGTCATCTTTGTTCACATAACGCATATCCACACCTACCAAATCAACAACAATTAATACTCCCAGTAAGATGATAAGAATGTTTTCTTTCAATTTTTCCTTCAAATACAACCAAATTACCCCTGCTGACAATGCTATAAAAATTAAAGTTCTAAAAAGGTCGTTTGTATAAACGGTCTTTCTATCCAACTGTATCAAAGAAAGAATCTCATCACCATAATAGCGTTTCAATGTCTCGTCTGAAAAACTTTCAAAACTAAAAGCGCCTTTGAACAAAAACAAGGCAACACCAATACCAATGATAGTGAACATTGAAATCTTTAAAGCCTGCAACTTCCTGTTTTTAGCTACTGAGTCATCGAATAATTCTTTCAACGCCAAAATGGCCAAAACGGGCGCACAGAGTTCCAAAATCACTTGTATTGAGGAAACTGCCCTGAACTTATTGTAAAGTGGAAAATAATCAATCATGAAATCTGTGAGCAGCCCAAAATTTTTGCCCCACGACAAAGCAAGCGACAAAATCACTCCACCTAAAAGCCACCATTTTGCCTTGTCCCTTACCAATAGCAACCCAAGAATAAAAAGAAAGAAGATTATTGCCCCAATATAGGCAGGACCGGCAGTTCCCGGTTGATCGCCCCAATATAAGGGCAAACTCCTTGAAAAGTCCAAAGCTTGACTTCTTGAAATACCTTGGTCGATAAGAAAATCATAGGTTTTGGAATTCTCGCCTAAATCTTCCCCATTAGAACCTCCAAAAAGACGGGGTACAAATATGTTCAAAGATTCAACTATACCGTAACTGTATTGTGTAATGTAGTCTTTTCCAAGGCCTTCTGTGTTGGTTTTTGTAGAACCGTCTGGGTTGATGGTCAACTCCGACTTTCCGCGTGTACTCCAATCGGCATACTCCTTAGTGGCCATTAAACTGGTAGCATTGGTAGCTATCCCTAATACTACTGCAATTAGTAGCAAGCCAACCGAAGCGAAGAAGTTCTTCAACTTGTTCTTACGAATAGCATCGATTAAATAAACCACCCCCAATAGCAATACCAAAAGCATAAAATAATAGGTCATTTGATAGTGGTTGGCACCAACTTCCAAAGCCATGGCAATCGCGGTCAGCACAAATCCCCAAAGGTACTTACCTCTAAATGTTAAGACAATTCCACCCAAGAGCATAGGCATATAAGCCAAGGCATGGGCTTTTGCATTGTGACCGACTCCAAGAATAATTATTAAGTATGTGGAAAAACCAAATGCCAAAGCGCCTAATGCCGCTAGTCTATAATCAACTTTTAAACAACACAACAAAATATAGAACCCCAAAAAATAAATAAAAAGATAGTCTGCAGGCCGCGGTAAAAAGCGGATCAATCGGTCGAGTTTCTTTACATAATCATGTGGGTAATAGGCCCCAAGTTGGTATGTGGGCATGCCGCCAAAGGCGCTATTCGTCCAGTAAGGCTCCTCCCCTGTTTTCTTGCGAAAATTGTTCTGTTCCTTCGCCATGCCAGTGTATTGACGAATATCGGACTGTTCAATCACCTTGCCTTGTAGCACGGGATTAAAATATGCCAAGGCCGTAATAACAAAAAAAACAAGAACAAAAAAATGGGTGTAAAATGCTTTTAAACCTGACTTCATTGGTTTGTTTAAGTGGTTGGTTTTGCTAAAATAATCAATCTAATTCCTCAAATTCGATGTATTCCCCAACTTTTTTAGATGCAGTATTTTGTTTTGTTGGTTTCTTATCAATGATTATATCACCTATTTGTTCTTCATTACTATTGTGCTGGTTAGTAAAACCTTCGAATTTTTCACGAAATCGTTCTTCGGTTT
Organism: uncultured Maribacter sp.; assembly: GCA_965367725.1. Lineage (GTDB taxonomy): Bacteria > Bacteroidota > Bacteroidia > Flavobacteriales > Flavobacteriaceae > Maribacter_A. Next base: position 32,686 of record CBDUKE010000005.1, read on the forward strand.
TCTTTGCAGCATAATTAAATATTTTCGGAGCAAACCACCTAGCCAAAATTTTCAGCAGATAATATACCAGCAGAATAATTAAAATCGTTTTCAGAAAAGCCATATTAATTTTCAATAATTTATATCAAAAGTACAATTCTAACGTTGTACTAGGAGAGCAAAAGTCTTAAAATAATAATAAAATCAATCTATGGGCGGTTATTTTGAACTAAAAAAAGTAAAGCATTTTGCTTTACTCATATTCCTTACCATTCCTTTTTTAGGGATTTCCCAGTATACTGATGTTATCAATTCCAATAGACCTGGTTTATCTGTTAGTGCCTATGCCATAGGTAAAAATGTGCTTCAATTGGAAACAGGTTTGTTCTACGAACAACAAGATCATAGTTTATTAAATACCCAAAGTAATATTTGGGGAACAGACATATCATTGCGATATGGACTATTCTTCGAGCAATTAGAACTGAATTGGGAGGGTACTTACCAAAACCAGGATATCACTTTTGCGAATTTTGGCACCAGTGAATCTAGAACTGATTTTCACAGAAATCGTTTAGGGCTTAAATTTTTGATATATGACCGATACAAAAGTGAGGAACGAAGTAAACCTAATTTGTATAGCTGGAAAGCCAACAATGTTTTTCAACTGAAGAATCTTATTCCATCTGTTTCTATTTATGCCGGGGCCAATTTTGTGCTTGGCGATAATCCTTTTTATGTAGGCGACCCAACCGTATCCCCGCGTGTTATGGTAGCTACCCAAAGCCATGTAACACCGAGATTCGTGCTAATCACAAACTTAGCCTATGACCGTATTGGCACTGATTTTCCTGAAATGAGTTATTTGCTATCCCTTTCACACGCCTTTAAAAATCCTAAATGGAGTGTTTTCGTTGAAAACCAAGGTATTGACAGTGACCGTTATTCAGATATTCTATTGCGTGGCGGTGTTGCGCACTTATTCAATGAAAATCTGCAGGCCGATATTAATCTAGGGGCCAGTTTCAAAAACACCCCATCTCGAGTTTTTGTTAGCGCCGGGGTGTCCTATAGATTAGATTTCCATAGGGATGCGCCAAAAGCGATAGAAGACCAAAATGCAAATGAAAATGGCGGGGAAATCAAGAAAAATTCAATGAAAAAGAAAAAGAAAGCGAAGAAGAATAGGGGTTCTGGTGCTGAGGATATTGACTTAGGCCCTTCCAAAAAACAACTTCGAAAACTCAAAAAAAGCCAAAAGAAGAATAACGATTAAATAGTCTTTAGATTTATTGAAATAGTTCATTAATATTCAATTAAAAATTAGTTAGTTAATTTCCTCTTTTTGATTAATATCGCTAATATTGAACTTACAAAACAATCGTATGGTCACTTTAAAAGAAGCTACTACAAAAGCTGATATAAAGAAATTTGTCAAGTTTTCATTTTCCCTATACAAAGACTCTCCCTTTTGGATCCCTCCTATTATCGCCGACGAAATGGAAACGTTTGATAAAACCAAAAATCCTGCATTCAAAAATGCGGAGGCACGTTTATTCCTTGCCTATAAAAACAATGAAATTGTTGGTAGAATAGTGGCCATAATCAATAGGATTGAAGTCAATCAACAAAAAGTTAAAAAAATGCGCTTTGGTTGGTTTGATTTTATCAATGATACTAATGTATCGGAGGCATTGCTGCACAAAGTGGGTGAAATTGGCCTTGAGAATAATTTAGAGTTCATGGAAGGCCCGGTTGGTTTTTCTAATTTGGATAAAGTTGGAGTGCTTACAGAAGGATTCAATGAAATAGGAACTATGATTACTTGGTATAACCATTCATATTACCATAGTCATTATGAGCGCTTGGGCTTTGTGAAGGAAAAAGAATATATGGAAAATAGATTTCCATTTTCAAATGTCGACCCAAAATTTTTCGCCAAAGCAAACGAATTGGTTAAAAGAAGATACGGTGTAAAAGCAGTTAACTTTACAAAGACCAAAGATATCTTACCAATGACTGATAAGATGTTCGATTTATTCAATGATAGTTATGCCAGCCTATCGTCCTTTGTTCCTATAACAGAGATACAAAAAGCCTATTTCAAAAAGAAATACATCAGTTTTATAAATCCCGAATACATTAAATTTATTTTGGATAAAAATGATAAGCTTATTGCTTTTAGTATTGTAATGCCATCATTCTCAAAAGCACTTCAAAAATCCAAAGGTAAATTGTTCCCATTTGGCATCTTTCATTTATTAAGGGCAAAACAGCGAAGTAAAGATGTTATTTTTTACTTGATAGGAGTACATCCTGAATACCAAAACAAAGGCGTAACAGCTCTTATTTTCAATGAATATTACAAGACTTTTTCAGAAAAAAAGATTGAAAATTGTATTCGCACCCCAGAATTGGAAGATAACATTGCCATAAAACAAATCTGGAAACATTTTAATCCAGAAATCTATAAACGAAGAAGAACGTATAGGAAAGACTTGCAGTAATTACCCTAAAAAACAAATTCCAAATTCCAATTATAGTCTTGGAATTTGGAATTCAGTATTTTAACCCACTAAAGAATTTGATCTATTCTCCCATTGCAGCAGCTACAGCTGCAGATAATCTCTTGTAAGTACCATTTTCCAGACGTTCCCTTATTGCAGAGAATGCCACCAAGGTTTCCTCAATATCTGCCATAGTATGGGTAGTGGTAGGAATTAATCTTAATAGAATCAAGCCTTTTGGGATTACAGGATAAACAACAATAGAACAGAAAATACCATAGTTCTCCCTTAAATCCTTAACCAATGCCATTGCCTCAGGAATACTTCCGTTTAGATATACCGGTGTCACACAACTAGTGGTAGTCCCAATATCGAAACCTCTTTCCTTAAGTCCGTTTTGGAGGGCATTCACATTCTCCCAAAGTTTTGCTTTAAGCTCAGGCATAGTGCGCAGCATATCCAATCGTTTTAAAGCTCCCTTAACGTAAATCATAGGAAGCGATTTAGCGAACATCTGCGAACGTAAATTATATTTTAGATAATCAATGATTTCCTTATCGGCAGCCAAGAACGCACCAATCCCTGCCATAGATTTGGCAAAAGTTGCAAAGTATACATCAATATCATCCTGCACGCCTTGCTCTTCCCCTGCTCCTGCTCCTGTCTTTCCTAGCGTTCCAAAACCATGTGCATCATCTACAAATAATCTAAAATTATATTTTTTCTTAAGCGCTACGATTTCCTTCAATTTGCCTTGCTCACCCCGCATTCCAAAGACACCTTCTGAAATCACCAAAATTCCGCCACCAGTTTGTTCGGCCATTTTCTTGGCACGTTCAAGGTTTTTCTCTAGGCTCTCAATATCATTATGCATAAAAGTAAAACGTTTGCCCATATGCAAACGAACACCATCAATAATACAAGCATGGGAATCAACATCATAAACAATGATATCATCTTTAGAGACCAAGGCATCAATGGCAGAAACCATTCCTTGGTACCCAAAATTCAATAAATATGCAGATTCTTTCTGTACAAAAGCGGCCAATTCTTTTTCCAATTGCTCGTGATATTCGGTATGACCACTCATCATCCTGGCTCCCATTGGGTATGCCGCGCCATGTTCGGCAGCCGCTTCGGCATCTACTTTTTTTATCTCTGGTAAATTTGCAAGTCCCAAGTAATCATTAATACTCCAAGTAATTACCTCTTTGCCTTGAAACTTCATTCTATTAGAGATAGGACCTTCTAATTTTGGAAAAACAAAATATCCTTCTGCCTGAGAAGCCCATTTTCCTAACGGACCTTTATTCTCAATTATTCTTTCAAATAAGTCTTTCATTATACCTAGTTGGTTTATGTGCAAAAATATAGATTTTTCATTAGCATTCATAACTTATTTATGACCAAACAAAAAAGCAACGATGTATCCATCGTCGCTTTTATATTTTTCAAACAAACTGAATACTATTTTACATACTGTATTTTTTGTGTTTCTTTCTCGACCTCAGTATTAAGGAATCCTTGGTCTTCCATCCATTCATCGCTATAGATCTTACTCATATAACGAGATCCATGGTCTGGGAAAATGACAACGACATTGCTATCTTTCTCGAATTTATCCAGAGCGTTCAATTGCTTTATGGCCTGCATGGCCGCTCCACTGGTATACCCAGCAAATATTCCTTCGGTCAGTGCCAGTTCACGCGCTGTATGGGCACTTTCCTCATCGCTTACCTTTATGAATTCATCTATTGAATCAAAATCAGTAGCTGTCGGAATCAAGTTCTTTCCTAACCCTTCAATTCTGTAAGGATAAATCTCGTCGGCATCGATTTTACCAGTTTCATGATATTTTTTCAATACCGAACCGAAGGCATCAACACCAATGACTCTTACGTTCGGGTTCTTTTCTTTTAAGAATTTAGCAATTCCTGAAATGGTTCCACCAGTTCCGCTACAAGCCACAAGATGAGTGATGTTCCCATTTGTTTGCTCCCATATCTCAGGACCTGTTGTAGCATAATGTGCATCAATATTCAATTCATTGAAATATTGATTTATGTATACTGATCCTTTGGTTTCTTCATGCAATCGTTTAGCAACCTCATAATATGACCTTGGGTCATCAGCACTAACATGGGCAGGGCATACATGAACCGTAGCTCCCATTGACCTGAGCATATCTATCTTATCCTTAGAGGATTTTGAACTAACTGCCAAAATACAATTATATCCTTTGATGATACTCACCATGGCCAAGCTAAAACCAGTATTACCAGAAGTAGTTTCGACAATGGTGCTCCCTTCCTTCAAAATTCCTTTCTTTTCAGCTTGCTCTATAATATAGGAGGCTATCCTATCTTTAGCCGAGTGCCCCGGATTGAAACCTTCAACCTTGGCATAAAAGTTACCCGTTAAATTGGCTGTTAATTTATTCAGTTTGATTAGTGGAGTGTTTCCTATTAAATCTAGGATACTGTTGTAAGCATTTATCTTATGTTCCATAAAGGATGTCTAAGTTTTGAAATTCAAAACAATTGGTAAATTGTTAAAATTCCCCGACAAAATTACTATTTTTTTTTAATTATTCGATTTTTCCTTCTAAATCTAATAAAAATGCATATTCTTTAGCAACTTCCTTCAGGGCCTCAAAACGCCCAGAAGCGCCACCATGACCTGCATCCATATTGATATCAAATAACAATAAATTAGTATCGGTCTTAACCGCTCTCATTTTAGCTACCCATTTCGCTGGTTCAAAATATTGCACTTGAGAATCATGTAATCCTGTTGTAACCAACAAATTAGGATATTCAGTAGCTATAACGTTATCATACGGAGAATATGATTTCATATAGTCATAATATTCCTTTTCATTAGGGTTGCCCCATTCATCAAATTCACCAGTGGTCAAAGGAATTGAATCATCTAACATGGTGGTAACAACATCAACGAAAGGTACTGCTGCAATTACCCCATTATACAGTTCCGGTGCCATGTTCACCACCGCACCCATTAATAAACCGCCGGCAGAACCGCCCATTGCATATAGATGATCCGCACTGGTATAGTTGTTTTCAATTAAATGTTTAGAGCAATCAATAAAGTCTGTAAACGTATTTATCTTTTTCAATAATTTACCGTCTTCATACCACTGCCTTCCTAAATATTGCCCGCCTCTAATATGGGCAAGAGCATAAACAAAACCACGATCCAGGAGGCTTAAACGTACCGTTGAAAAATAGGGGTCAATAGTAGATCCATAGGATCCATAAGCATATTGTAAAATGGGAGTGTTTGCATCTATCTTAGTGTCTTTGTGATACACTATAGACATGGGTACTTTGACTCCATCTCTTGCCGTGGCCCAGATTCGCTCTGATTTGTAATTCTCCTTTTTGAACTTTCCACCCAAGACTTCCTGTTCTTTTTTAACCACTTGACCCTTGGTTTTCATATTAAAATCAATAACTGAACTTGGAGTTGTCAATGAATTATATGCATATCGCAAAGTATCGGTATCAAACTCAGGATTCCTACTTGCATAAGCCGTGTATGTTTCGCTTTTAAAGGGTAAATAATAACTGTCCTTATTGTCCCAACGCGATATTTTCAACTTGTTCAAACCGTTTTCACGTTCAGCAAGTACATAATAATCCTTGAAGATATTGATATCCTCAAGTAGCACATCTTCCCTATGTGGAATAAATTCCTCCCATTTATCTGAAGAAGTACTCCCCTCGCCTACTTTCATCAGTTTAAAATTCTTAGCCTTATCTTTATTGGTGAGCACATAAAACGAATCCCCATAATGCGAAATAGAATATTCCAATCCCCTTTCACGCGGCGAGAACACCTTAAAATCTGCATCTGGAGTATCTGCATTGAGTGTTTGAAACTCAGAAGTTAAAGTACTATGGCATCCTATGATTATATATTTTTTTGATTTGGACTTATATACATAAGTTCCAAAAGTTTCGTCCTCTTCTTGAAAAACCATTTTATCTTCAGAAGCATCGGTTCCGAATTTATGTTTGTAGATTTTATCAGATCTTAAGGTAACCGGGTCCTTTTTACTATAGAACATGGTTTTGTTATCATTTGCCCAAACGGATCCACCAGTGGTATTGTCTACTTTATCCGTATAAATCTCACCGGTTAGCAAGTTTTTGATTTGTAGGGTATATTGTCTTCTAGAAACAGTGTCAACCCCAAAAGAAGCCAATTTGTTATCCGGACTAATGGCTATTCCCCCTAAATTAAAAAATTCATGTCCTTCTGCCATTTCATTGCAATTGAACATGATTTCCTCTGGGGCATCCAAAGAACCTTTATGGCGACTATAAATAGGATATTCCTTCCCAGTCTCAAACCTGCTCACGTACCAATATCCATTTTGTTTATAAGGCACCGATGAGTCATCTTCCTTGATCCTAGACTTCATTTCTTCGAATAAACTTGTTTGAAAATCCTTGGTATGGGCTGTCAGTTTATTATAATAGGCGTTTTCCTTTTCTAAATGTGCGATTACTTCTGAATCTTCTCGGTCATTCATCCAATAGTAATCATCTATCCTTGTATCATTATGGATAATTAGTTCCTTTGGAACTTTTTTAGCCACCGGGGCTTCGGTTTTTGTCATCGTATTTTTTTCATTTTGGCAGGAAACGGCTAAAGTAAGACTTACCATAAAAACTAACATTCTTTTTCCTATATGTATCATACAAATTTGTTTATCGGCACAATTTAGTAATTTTGAACTTATTAATTTAAAAAGTAAATATGTTCGGAGATATGATGGGTATGATGGGAAAACTCAAAGAAACCCAGGAAAAAGTACAGGCAACCAAGAAAAGATTGGATACGGTTTATCTACAGGAAAATTCATCTGATGATTTGTTATCGGTGTCTATTACTGCTAATAGAACGATTATGGAAATTAAAATAGATGATAGTCTGCTAGCAGATAAAGAACAACTTGAAGACTATTTAATCCTGACCTTGAACAAGGCTATAGAAAAGGCTACAAATGTTAATGAAACTGAACTTGCTGCCGTTGCCAAGGAAGGAATGCCCAATATTCCCGGAATGGATTCGTTATTCAAGTAGATGATTGGCAAGTTTCTTGATATACATAAAAAAACATCAAAATGAAAAAAGCTCTTTTTTTATTCCTTTTACCGATTTTTTTAAGTGCACAGGCGGACTTTGATAGCGTTAAAGACACTAAATGGTTAACAGACTATGACAAAGCCATGAAGGTGGCTGAAAAAGAAAGCAAGAACGTATTGCTCTATTTTACGGGAAGTGACTGGTGCCCTCCTTGTAAAATGCTCAAAACAGACTTATTTGACTCTGCGGAGTTTAAGGCATTATCGGAAAAATACGTGCTATTATATGTAGATATGCCTAGAAATAGAGATCTGCTCTCTACTGAGCAAATGGCACATAACAAAGAAGTCATGGGAAAGTTTAACAAGAAAGGTGTTTTTCCATTACTCAAAATTTTAAATACCAAAGGCAATGCGCTTGATGAATACTCGGGCTATAGCATGAATGGTGAAATTCAATATCATTTGGAATTATTGAATAGATACAAATAATTAAAAAAATAGGAATGTAAAAAGGGCCATGACTTTATCGTCATGGCCCTTTTTGGATTCTGGTTAGTGTTACCGTTTTTAGTTGTTGATCAACCTAAATTCTGTTCTTCTGTTAACAGAGTGCTCTCTTTCAGTACAAGAAACACCTTCTTTACATCTGTTCTTAACTTTGTTCTCACCGTAACCATTGGCTACCAATAAGCTTGAGTTAACGCCTTTTGAAATCAAGTAATCAGCTACAGCCTTAGCTCTTCTCTCAGAAAGATCTTGGTTAGAATTAGCATTACCTCTTACGTCAGTATGCGAAGCTAATTCTACTTTAACACCTGGATTTTGTTGTAAAACCGGCATTAATCTTGTGTCGATGATGCTTTTGGCAGCAGAAGTCAAGGTTGCACTACCTAAATTCCAATTGATAGGTAAGGCTTGGTACTCGACCAAAGAACATTCAACTTCTTTCCAAGTTGTTAATCCACCTTTTTCCTTTAAAACTTCTTTAGATACTGTTTTAGTAACAGCAGGTACAGTTTCTTCAACAGTATAGGCATCTTTATCCAATACAGTTTTAGTTATCTCCTTATACTGGGCAGGAATTACCTCTTCAATCACTTTAGCTGGCTCTAACAATACTCTTTTCGTATAGGTGCTATTACTTGAAGCTAATGGGGTTTTAGCCACGGTGGCGTCAGTACCCAAAGCTTGGGTTTGGATTGTGGTGAATTCAGCAGGATACCCTTTGTAACACCAGTATCTACAATCATCAGGATTTCCTGAAGCACAATCAGGTGCAGCAGCTCCTAGTTCCCATTGGGCATAAGCTGGCTTAATTTCAATTGTTTCAGAGCTTGTTCTAAAAGAAGCTGGAGAAATTCTTAATGTATTTCCTCCTTCTTTAGATACATAAGTAATTGTTTCTGTTCCCCATTTTTCAGGACTAACAGTTAGCTTTTTACCTGCCGCTTTGATCTCAACTCTTTCAGTAATGGTTTTGAATGTTGCAGGTACAGTTTTCAATACCTTGTAAGCTGGTTTAATTGTCATTGTAATCGTCTCGTTTACATAGACATCAGGAGTAGTACATCGTACATAACATTTTCCTGGTTCAGGATTGGCTGGCAAATCTTGTGCCATGGTAATCGATGCAGTCATAACTGCAAAAAGCAAAAATACTTTTTTCATAATTGTGTGTTTGTTTATATTAATAATTAAGTAGTGCGAAAGTAATTTTTAAGAAACATTTACATTTTTATTGTAGCGTATTATTAAAAAACCTCGTTTAAATGCTTATTTTATCGATGAACTGCATATTTTGTAAGAAAAATACTTAATTGTGCAACTTCACTTAATTCTTGAACTTAAATTTTTTATACCTTTAAGAACAGTCCATTTAAATTATGATCGTTATAAAAAAGAAAGGTACAGGTATGTTCAGTTTCAAGCTAAAAACACAAAGCGGACATACTTTACTACGAAGTGTGGAATTCAAAGAGGAAGTAGAAGCACATAATACAGTGAGATCCCTTAATCAAATAAGCGATAATAACATACGATTTGAACGAAAAACCAATCATGAGGGAATGTTCTTATTCAATCTCAAGAATTCTGGTGGAAAACTGATTGGTCATAGCCAATTATATAATTCTGAATCTGGTATGGAAAATGGTATTAAAAACCTCAAAAACACAATCTCATCCCTAGTTAATCTCGGGGAATTATAGCTTTTTTAGGATAGCTAAAAAAGATTCATGCATTACATCGGTATAATCCATATGGGTCACAATTCTTAACTTGCCTTGACCCATGCCTATTATTGAAATTCCCTTTTCAGCCAATTTGTTCACGAAATCCAACTCGGTCATAACTTTCCCATCAATTTCAAAAATGATAATGTTCGTTTCAATAGGTTCGACTTTTTTAATAAAATGCAGGTTCTCCAATATTTGCCCTATTTCCATTGCTTTTTGATGGTCTTCAGCCAACCTTTGCATATTATGATCTAAAGCATAAACAGCGGCAGCGGCCATATAGCCGGCCTGGCGCATACCACCACCTAAGATTTTACGCACCCTCAGCGCTTTGTCCATCAAATCTTTACTACCCACCAAAACAGAGCCCACTGGACAGCCGAGCCCTTTGCTAAAGCAAATACTAATCGTGTCAAAAAGTTCACCATACTGTTTAGGCGTCTCGTTTTTGGCAACAAGGGCATTCCATAGTCGGGCACCATCAAGATGGTAGGTCAGGCCATGTGAAATACAAACTTCTTTTATTTTCCTTATTTCTTCAAAATCCCAACAAGCACCACCACCCTTATTTGTTGTATTTTCTATACAAACCAAGGTTGTTAGTGGACTATGATAGAAATCTGGCGGATTTACCGCAGCTTCAACTTGTTCCGCTGTCATCATTCCCCTATGACCATCAACCAGCTTACATGAAACCCCGCTGTTAAAACTCACTCCCCCGCCTTCATAATTATAAACGTGTGCATACTTGTCACAGATTAATTGCTCTCCAGGCTGCGTATGCAATTTAATTGCGGTTTGGTTCGCCATTGTACCGCTTGGAAAAAATAAGGCCGCCTCCTTACCAAACAATGTCGCGGTCTTCTCTTCCAACAAATTTACTGATGGATCGGCCTTAAAAACATCATCACCGACTTCAGCAGACATCATGGCTTCTAACATCCCTTGAGAAGGCTTGGTTACTGTGTCACTAATTAAATTGATATTCACTTTAAATATTGCGTTTAGTATTATTATAAAAAATGATCCTTTATGTCAACAATTTCAGGGTGGAAAGTAAAATGAACGTTAATTCATGCAATCCATACCTATTGGCGAACCATCAGGGATTTTTGGAGCTTGGATTATTTCAAATTTCTCTGGTGCCTTTAAAAATTTGTCTATTCTACGGGCCATTTCAGGTGCTAGGGGACCCCCTTTTGTGATTAATCGGCTTTTGAGTTCCTTCAGTTTTAAATTGGTTATGGCATTTACCTGAGGATGTACATTTTTTTGGGCGGCAAGGTTCATTAAATGATGTAGCACCCTGAAATTAATATTATTTTGCACTTCCGAAACGTAACTGTCTTTATGCTGTTTATTGATAGTGGCAGCCACTACTGCGTCCAAAACATCAGAAAGACTCAAATTATTGGGCATCAAAGCCTTTTGTTGAATCAATCTAGAAGCGCGCTCCGGATGTAATAAGAGTCCCAATGTCATATCAGCTGCTGTCTCTGGCGCAGACAGGGCATCAAAAGAAACACCGGTCTTTCCTTTAAGGGATTCCCTTGTTTTACCATAACCAAAGGCCCTAGGCGGAAAAAGTGACAGTTTTTCTTTAGGAATGGCAATTTGATTGGCATCCAATGTTTTGAGAATACTGGTTAACGCCTGCTGCTGCATTTTTTTATCGACAATTGACATGGTTTGTTGGCCATCCCCTTTAACTGCATAATTATACTCCATGCCACCAACTACTTTTGCAACAGCTTCGGTTTGATAGCGATGGAAAAAATAGAGCGGAACAAAAACATCCTCCAAAACAGTATTGGGTTCCCCAGTTCTTATATTATCTATAGAAAAATTGTCAATAGCCACAGAACGTAGTTTAAGCATCTCGTTCAACTCCTCACTAACATTGCTACCATTGTCCCACAAATGGGCCAAAACATGGGCACTACCCATAGGCCTGGCATCCTGATCGGTTATATACCTTAAGCCTTTACCTATAGCATTACTCAATATTGCATTCAACCCATCTTTTTCACTGGACCCTTCAGGAAAGTCGGTATACGAATAAGCAACGGTAACCTTGTCCCATGCACCAATACCTGTCTCGTAAGCATTTGAAAAATCCACTTCCCCATTATTCAACGTAAATTGAGGATGCGGATAGTCCATAACCGATGCCTTATTATTGGTTGAAGCAGCATAATTATGTGCAAAACCCAAGGTATGCCCTATCTCATGGGCAGATAGTTGACGAATACGGGCCAACGCCAAATCCAACATAGGTTGGTAGTTATCATCCCGTTCTGCAAATGGCTTGTTCATTAAGGCTTGTGCAATCAAAAAATCCTGTCTTATCCGCAAACTTCCAAGACTAACATGACCTTTGATAATTTCACCAGTTCTTGGGTCGGTAATGCTGCTTCCATAACTCCAACCCCTTGTTGATCTATGCACCCATTGTATTACATTATAACGAACATCCAGCGGGTCAGCGTCATCAGGCAACATAACCAATTGGAAGGCATTTTTATAACCTGCAGCTTCAAAGGCCTGGTTCCACCAACGGCCTCCCTCTAAAAGAGCCGAACGAATAGGTTCTGGAGTACCGTTGTCCAAATAATAAACGATTGGCTCAATTGCTTCGCTTACTTCACTATTCGAATCTTTCTTTTCTAGGCGATGTCTGGTAATATATCTTTTTATCAATGGCTCCTGAACCGGTGTTGAATAATCATAATAGACAGTTGGGTATGAACCAGATCGAGGATCAAATACCCTTTTCTGATACTTATCATCCGGTAATTCAATAAAAGAGTGATGCTGTGCAACAGTCACCAAATTCGCATTTGGGGTAACCGACCTAATATATCCGTCTTTAGGCTCCCCTTTAAAGGTCAAAGTAACATCAAACTCAATATTCTTAGGAAAAGCTTTGGTACGATCCATTGCAAAAGCACTTTTTGACTTATCAAGACTATAGGTACCCTGTTTAGATCGCTTGAGTCTTGAAACCACACCATGGGCATCTTGCATTAAAAAGTCTGTAATGTCAATTATGTATTTACCATCTTTCTCTTCCTCAATTTTAAATCCAAATAAGATGGATTTTGCAAATGCTTGCTCTACCGACTTTCGTTCCAATTCATTGTCTGTCAATGCCCTGAATTTCAAATTAGGCTGTACTAAAAGCAACTTGCCTCCTGCCTTTCTAAAAAACACAACCTGTTCATTTCCAAGCTGTCCTCTATCTAGACCTATATCATTACTTCCAATTCCACTACTCAATGCATAGACATAAAGAAAATTCTTTTCAAGTTCACTGACCTCCATATACATCTTATCGTTTTTGTCATCATGATAAAAATTGAACAGGCCAGTATATTTTTCAAAATCCGCGCTCTTTTCAGCAAACTGCGCATTGCCTTTTGATAGTCCAATAAATAAAATCAAGGTGAAGATGTAATAATTTTTCATAATGGGTTTAGGCTTGAATTAGTCTGGACTAAATTTATATAAAATAGATTGCACAACCATAGTTAAATCCTATTTTTGCTAAAAATATTTTATAATGATAACAGTAGATCAATCTAAAGATCTCATAGAGCGCCTTGGTGCGTTAAGGAGGTATCTTTGACATAGATGCCAAGCTTATTGAAATAGAAAACGAGGAGGAAAAAACACTTGCCCCCGATTTTTGGGATGACCCAAAAAAAGCCCAGGAACAAATGAAATTCATACAATCCAAAAAACATTGGGTTGATGACTTTAACGCCGCAAAAGCATTAGTTGGGGATTTAGAGGTCTTTATTGAATTTCAGAAAGAAGGTGAGGTTTCCGAAGCTGAGGTCAACACCCATTACAACAAAGCGACCAAATTAATAGAGAAATTAGAGTTCAAGAATATGCTTTCCGAAGAAGGCGATGAACTTACAGCCGTTTTGCAGATAACCGCAGGAGCCGGCGGCACAGAAAGTTGCGATTGGGCTGCTATGCTCATGCGCATGTACATGATGTGGAGTGAAAAAAATGGCTACAAGGTAAAGGAGCTTAACTATCAAGAGGGCGATGTTGCTGGCATAAAAACAGTTACCCTTGAGATTGATGGCGAATATGCTTTTGGATGGCTAAAAGGTGAAAATGGGGTGCATCGTTTGGTGCGTATTTCCCCTTTTGACAGCAATGCCAAAAGGCATACGTCATTTGCATCGGTATATGTTTACCCATTAGTGGATGACAGTATAGAGATTGATGTTAACCCTGCCGACATTGAAATAACCACTGCTAGATCAAGTGGTGCGGGTGGACAAAATGTGAATAAGGTAGAAACGAAAGTACAATTGGTTCACAAACCTTCAGGAATACAGATATCATGTTCCGATTCACGTTCACAGCACGACAATAGGGCTACGGCATTGAAAATGCTTAAATCCCAGTTATATGAGATCGAATTACGGAAGAAATTGGAAGCCCGTGAGGAAATAGAATCCTCAAAAATGAAAATTGAATGGGGATCGCAGATTAGAAATTACGTAATGCACCCTTATAAATTGGTGAAAGATGTTAGAACAGCAGAAGAGACTGGGAATGTTGATGCCGTAATGGACGGCAATATTGATCAGTTTTTAAAGGCCTTTTTGATGATGATGGGGCAAAAGGAGGAAGAATAACGAAGAAGTTATTGAAAAATGGCAGCAATTAATACAATTATTTTTGATTTGGGCGGCGTACTGATCGATTGGGATCCCAAATATGTGTACCGGGACGTTTTTAACGGAGACGAAGAAAAAGTAACTTGGTTTTTAAATAATATCTGCACTTCGGAATGGAATGTTGAACATGATGCTGGTAGGCCTTTAAAAGAAGGAACTGAATTATTGGTCAAACAATATCCCGAATATGAATCTTGGATAAGAATGTATTATGACCGCTGGCCAGACATGTTGGGAGGTCCTATCCCTGATACAGTAGCTTTATTGCAGCAGCTAAAGCAATCAAATGCCTATACTATATATGCATTGACCAATTGGAGCGCAGAAACGTTCCCTATTGCTTTAGAGCGATTTGATTTTTTAGGGCATTTTAAAGGTATTGTCGTATCTGGAGCAGAAAAAACAAGAAAACCATTTCAAAAAATCTATGACATTACATTAGCACGGTATAACATCACTCCTGAAAGAGCTGTGTTCATTGATGATAACTTTAACAATGTTCAAGCCGCTAAAGAACTGGGCATTAATGGGATACATTTCAAAAGTGCTACGCAATTACTAAATGAGTTGAGGGCAATGAACGTTGCTATTTAATTAAAATCGATCAAAATGATAAAAATATACCATAATCCAAGATGTACTAAATCACGTCAAGGTTTGGAAGCTTTAGAGAAATCAGGGGAACAATTTGAGATTATCAAGTATTTGGAAAACATGCCAACCAAAGATGAATTGAGAGAGATATTGGCTTATTTGAACATACCGGCAGAAAATCTTGTACGTAAAAATGAAGCCATTTGGAAGGAAAAATTTCGCGGTAAAGAATTAAGCGAAGAGGAAATTTTAGATGCCATGATTCAATACCCAAAGCTCATCGAGAGGCCAATAGTTATTAAAAACAATAAAGCTGTGATTGGCAGACCTACAGAAAAGATATATGACCTTCTAAAATAGAGATAGATCCTTAAATTTTTGGCATCTTTCTTGTTATCCTAATCAATACGAATAAACACTCTTTAACAAAGTTTTAACCCTAAGGGATTAAACCTTCGATTATTTTTGAAATCTAAAAACCAGCAGCATTATGAAAATCAATAAAACATACTGGGTTGCCCTGTTCGCCTTATTGTTAACAGGAGTAGAATTACAAGCACAATATGGCTACGGTGGCGGAGGCTATGGTTATGGCGGTAGAGGCACGTATGGGCGAGGAAGAAGTTCAATCCCACAAGCCCAAGAACCACAAAAAGAGCCAGAAAATTTAACTGCCGAAGAGATTGTTGATAAAGAAATGCCTGCCATAGCAGGAGCTTTGGAATTAAATGAGTTTGAAACTGCCGTTTTAAGCAGTGTTCTAAAAAAGTATGTTCAAGAGCGTATTGAAATGCAAATATTAAAATTGTCTCCTGATAAGATGCGCGAAAAAATGGAGGAAATCACGGCGCGCCAAGATGAAGAGCTCAAAGCTGGATTACCATTGGAAAAATATGAGGCTTTTGTTGAACTTCAAAAAAACGGAGTAGCAAAGACGAACAAAGAGAAAAAGAAAAAACAAAAAAGGAAAAAGAAGAAAAAAAAGACAGATAAAGGCTAACTAATAAATAAAAATGAAACAACTATTCTTGTTATTGCTTGTATGCACCTCATTCATTTCAATAGCACAAAGACCCCAGGGGCAAGGATCAGAACCAATTAATATAACAGGAATAGTACTAGACCAAGATGATGGGCAGCCATTGGAATATGCGACATTGATCCTTCAAAGTTTGCGTAATCCTGATAGAGTTACAGGAGGTATTACAGATGCGTTCGGAAAATTCAATGTACAGACCATGCCTGGTAGGTATAATGTACGTGTTGAGTATATTTCCTATAAGACCTATATAAAAGAAGAACAGACTTTTAGTACCTCTACTGATTTAGGAACGATTAGGCTTAGTGTTGATGTTGAACAACTAGAAGGTGTCGAAGTAGTTGGTGAACGCACTACTGTTGAGTTACGCCTCGATAAGAAAATATACAATGTAGGCTCCGATCTTACGGTCAAAGGAGGCTCTGTTACCGATGTATTGGATAATGTACCTTCTGTAACCGTAGATGTCGAAGGAAATATTAGTTTAAGAGGTAATGAAAGTGTTCGCATTCTTATTAATGGCAAGCCTTCTGCCCTATCTGGCCTAAGCACTGAAGCTTTACAACAATTGCCCGCTGAAGCCATAGAAAAAGTTGAAGTAATTACAAACCCCTCTGCAAGATATGATGCTGAAGGAACTGCCGGAATACTAAATATTATTCTAAAACAAAGTAAAACGGCAGGCCTTAATGGTTCAGTAAGTGTAAATGTTGGTAACCCAGATAGTTATGGCGGCAACCTTAGCCTTAATCTAAGACGGGAGAATTTCAATATCTTCACAAATACCTCTTATCGTTATCGTAGTGGCCCTGGAAATGCGCTCTTTGAGCAAGAAAACTTCAATCTTGATGGGAGTACAGCCAGCTTTCAGGATGAATATAGGGATTATCAAAGGCAAAGGGACGGTTTTAACACCAACATAGGGTTTGAGTTTTTCATTGATTCTACCAGTAGCATCACCAACTCATTTGTATATAGAAAATCCAACGGTGACGATAATGTTGATATTGATTTTTTCAATTTTGATGCCAGCCGAAACCCCACCATACAAAGAAACAGGTTCACCAACGAGTTTGAAGATGATGAAGACATACAATATTCTGTAAATTATAAAAAGAATTTTGATAAAGATGGTCATGAACTTACATTGGATTATCAATACTCAACTGGGACTGAACTTGAAAATTCAATTATAAACGAGATCATAATAGGTGAAACTTCAACACTGCCTACCGAGCAAACCATTAACGATGAAAGACAAATAAGGCAGCTGGTTCAAATGGATTATGTACTCCCCTTTGGTAAGGACGACAAATCGCAATTTGAATTGGGTTATCGAGGCACCTTCAATAATTTCAATACCGATTTCAATTTTGGCATTCTCGAAAATGGGACTTTAAACAGCGACCCCAACTTTAGCAATGAACTTAATTATAAGGAATATGTGAATTCAGCCTATACCCAGCTTGGCACCAAAATAAATAAGTTCAATATTTTGGGAGGTTTGCGTATGGAAGCCTCAGACATTGGAGTAGAACTGGTTAAAACCAATGAAATAAGCAATAAACAATATGTAGATTGGTTCCCTTCCTTATTTTTGGGCTATGAGTTTTCCGAGAAAGAACAACTTACCATTAGTTATAGTCGAAGATTGCGCAGACCACGTTCAAGATTCATAAATCCGTTTCCATCACGATCCAGTAACACCAATTTATTTCAAGGAAATCCCAATTTAGATCCAACATATACCAATGCCTTTGATCTAGGTTATTTGAAAAGATGGGATAAAGTTACTTTTAATACATCTGCGTATTACAATCGATCCTCAGGAGTCTTTCAATTTATTACCCAAGAAAGAGGTGATTTTGTGGAAATTGAAAATCCGGATGATCCAGCAAATCCAGTTTTGGTTCCCGTACAGGTTCGTACGCCTATTAATCTTGCCACGGAAAGTAGATATGGCATGGAGTTCACTACCTCGTATATTCCAAAAAGAAGCTGGAGGTTAAGTTGGAATATTAATTTGTTCCAAAGACAATTAAGGGGAGATTACAGCTATGTAAATTTTCAGGATCAAGAAATCGTCCAAAATTTTGATGCTGATAATTTTACATGGTTTACACGATTCAGCGCTAAACTACCCTTACCTGGAAAAATTGATTTTCAAACCAATTTATTCTATAGGGGGGCATCTGAAGACGCACAATCGAAGAACAAAGGTATATTAAGCACAAATATGGCCTTTAGCAAGGACATCGTAAAAGATAAAGCCACATTATCCTTGAATATCAACGATTTGTTCAATACACGGAAACGTAGAAGTGAAACAAGAACGGATAATGTGTATACCTATAGCGAATTTCAATGGAGACAGCGTTCTATTACATTATCTTTTCTTTATAGGTTCAATGAACCACAAAGCCAAAGAAATAGAAATAGCGAAAGAAATGGCGGTGATGAAGATGAATTTGAAGGATAAATCAAAAAATACAGCATGTAACAAAACAAAAAAGAAGCCAAATGGCTTCTTTTTTTATTCCTCTAAGCGAGCAGCTTTTTTGGCCTTACGCCTTTCTTTCCAAAACTCCATGATATTACCACCTAACCAATAAGGCACTACGAACATCAATAAAAAAATCATTAACCAAAACCCAATGGTCAAGATGGTTAAAAACGCTAAAAATCCTAAATATTGGTCGAATTCGAACATCTGTATTTATTTTATGGCGCTAAGATACTTTGAAAACAATTAAAAGAGCAAATCAAATGCGAAAAAAATCTTCACTTTTTTAAAATTTAAGTTTGACAAGGAGCATTAAAATCCACCAATGAAGTACCTTTGTGTAAACCAAAATACCCTATTATGAGTTTCAGGATAGAAAAAGACACAATGGGAAAAGTTGAGGTGCCATCCGATAAATATTGGGGTGCTCAGACCGAACGTTCCCGAAATAATTTTAAAATTGGCCCATCGGCCTCCATGCCATTGGATATTGTTTACGGATTTGCCTATTTGAAAAAGGCAGCAGCCTATACAAACCACGAACTCGGTGTTCTTGCCGTCGAAAAAAGAGATTTGATTGCAACTGTTTGTGATGAAATTTTGGATGGGAAGCACGATGACCAATTTCCATTAGTAATTTGGCAAACAGGTTCGGGTACCCAAAGCAATATGAACGTGAACGAAGTAATTGCCAATCGTGCACATGAAATTGCGGGAAAGGTTATTGGGGAAGGTGAAAAGACCATACAACCCAATGACGATGTGAACAAATCCCAATCTTCCAACGACACTTTCCCTACGGGAATGCACATCGCTGCCTATAAAAAGATAGTCGATGTCACCATTCCTGGTGTTACACAATTAAAGGACACCTTGACTAAAAAAGCAAAGGATTTCAAAGATGTGGTCAAGATAGGACGCACCCATCTAATGGATGCCACTCCCCTAACCCTAGGACAGGAATTCTCTGGTTATGCCTCACAATTGGAGCATGGTCTTAAAGCGTTAGAGAATACGCTAGACCACTTAAGCGAATTAGCTTTAGGAGGAACTGCTGTTGGCACCGGGCTTAATACCCCAAAAGGATATGATGTCCTTGTTGCCAAATACATCTCCAAATTCACTGGCCTTCCCTTTAAAACAGCGGTTAATAAGTTTGAAGCCCTTGCTGCCCACGATGCTATTGTTGAAAGTCATGGCGCATTGAAACAAATGGCTGTTTCTTTAAATAAGATTGCAAATGATATTCGTATGATGGCTTCAGGACCACGTTCTGGTATTGGGGAAATAAACATTCCAGCCAATGAGCCGGGTAGTTCTATAATGCCCGGGAAAGTGAATCCTACGCAATGTGAAGCACTAACAATGGTCTGCGCACAAGTGATGGGTAATGACGTGGCGGTTACCATAGGAGGAACACAAGGGCATTACGAGCTTAATGTTTTTAAACCTGTTATGGCGGCGAACATTTTACAATCTGCCCAATTACTAGGTGATGCCTGTGTTAGTTTTGATATTAATTGTGCTTCAGGAATTGAGCCTAATCACGAAGTAATCAAAGAATTGCTTAACAACTCCTTAATGTTGGTCACTGCCTTAAATACTAAAATAGGGTATTATAAGGCGGCAGAAATCGCCAATACGGCCCATAAAAATGGCACTACCCTAAAAGAGGAAGCTGTTAACTTAGGATATGTAACGGCAGAGGATTATGATGAATGGGTTAAACCAGAGGATATGGTAGGTAGTTTAAAATAATTTACCGGTACATTACAATAAAAAGGGGCAATCTATTAAGATTGCCCCTTTTTTATTTTAAATGGATAGTGTGTTCTATTTAAGAGTGAACTTGGAAGTTCCCAATAATTTTAAACCGTCATCATAAACATTTACCATATAATTTCCTTTTTGGAAATCACCAGATGGCTTGTTTATATAATCACAAACATCCAAAGACTTGTTTTCGTAGTAAAAGTTTGTTCCTTTACTATAGGTTACAGAAGCACCACCTTCGTTGGTTTTTGAATAGCTCTCACCAAGAACATTTCCTTGGGGATCTAGAACCTCTACGAAAAATTCCCTATCACCTGCTTCAGCAATTACATTGTCTGCAACTGTAAAACAGATTTTGAATTTATCGGTACGCGTGGCCCTTGATGTAGAAACCAATTTACCACTAGTACGCTCTTTTACTGCATCTATTTTGAATTTAGAAAGATTCAAAGCAGAACCTTTTTCAACAACATCTGCTAACTGAGTGTTCTGTACAACCAAAGAATCGTTGAATACAGTTTGTTTTTCCAATTCAACATATGTACTGTCACGTTGCATTGCAATAAAACTATTTGATCTAGTAAGCGAATCAACTTGTGCAAGCAATTGCTCTCTTTCAGCTTTTAAAACACCTACTTGTCTTCTATATCTTGCCAAAGAAGTAATATCTGCTTTCATTGTTTTAACAGAATCAATGTATTTTGCAATATTGTCCCTTGCAGAAACCAACTCCTCATTAGTAGCATTGCTCTCTAAAATAGCTTTGTCATATTCTGACTTTAAGCTGTTCAAATCTTCAACTACCAACTGTTTTTCTTGAGTAAGCACAGTCTCCGTCTTTTTCTTGTCTTGGTAAAGACTAACTGTGTAGATGATTGTACCTAAAAGTACCACACCTAGCAAACCTGCCAATACTTTTAATCCATTGTTGTTTTTTGTCTCAGTCATAATCTTAAAATTAATTACCTTTTTACTTTAAATAAAGTGTTTGTTCGTTTTCTATATACGGTTCAATTACCGTATTGGATTTTTTTTAGATTAAAATATTTAACATTTTTGGTAGAATAAGAATCCCAAATCCTAACTTTATAAAATCAAATAAATTAAAGTTCGAGCATGTCATTGCGAATAATTCCTTTTAACACCAAGTATATCAGGAACTTTCGTGATTTGAACATCGCTTGGTTAGAGCAGTATTTTTATGTTGAACCAAAAGACAGGGAGTTACTGGAAAATTGTGAAAAATCTATTATTGACAGCGGCGGAAATATCTTTTTCGCCAAGTATGAAGATGAAATTGTGGGATGTTTTTCATTTATTAAAATTGATGACACCGTTTATGAGCTTGGTAAGATGGCAGTGGACCCCAATTATCAAGGACTTAAAATTGGACAAAAGATGATGTCATTTGCTATTGATTTCGCCAAGGAAAAGAACTGGAATAAACTGGTGCTCTATTCAAGTACCAAGTTACCTACGGCCCTCTATATTTATAAAAAATATGGATTTATAGATGTTGAGTTGGAAAAAGACCTGCCCTATGCTAGAAGTGATGTTAAAATGGAATTGAAATTTAATTATTAAAGTTAACAAAATGAAAAATCTTATACTTTCCACGTTGGTCATTAGCCTTTGTATCATTTCCTGTAAGGATAAAAAAAATATTGGCCCTGAAATCGATTCTGAACCCAAACTAGAAGCTGATGGAGTAGCATCCCCGCCTACGACTCAAATAATTGACTTACAAAATGAATTAACAGCTAAAATCATTCCCATTGAACATGCCACCGCAGTTCTAGAATGGAATGACATTGTGATTTACATTGACCCTATAGGAGGGTCTGAAGCATTCAAAGGCCAAAAACAGCCCGATTTAATATTGATAACCGATATTCATGGAGACCACTTTAGTCTGGAAACGCTACAGGCCTTGAATACAGAAAAGGCTAAAATAATGGTGCCTCAAGGGGTGGCCGATAAACTACCTGCCGAATTCACCCCACAAATTGATGTATTGAACAACGGGGAAAGCAAGGAACGCTATGGTATTCATGTGGAAGCTATACCCATGTACAATCTAAGGGAAGAAGCCAAAGGCTTTCATGAAATTGGTCGTGGTAATGGTTATGTGCTGAATATGGGCAATCAACGTATCTATTTTTCGGGTGATACAGAGGATATTCCTGAAATGAGGGCCTTAAAAAATATTGACATGGCCTTTGTTTGTATGAATCTCCCCTATACCATGACTGTGGAAAGTGCTGTGGATGCCGTACTTGAATTCAAACCCAAACAAGTGTATCCGTACCATTACAGGGGAAGGCCCGACGTAAGCGATGTTGCAAATTTTAAAAAATTGGTAAATACCGAAAATCCCAATATTGAAGTCATTCTATTGGATTGGTATCCAAATTCAGATTTCTAGAAGACCTATCAGGTTTTGAAAACCTGAAGGGTCTCTTAAAAATTACCGAATCAATTTCTTATACTTTAAACGTTTTGGAATCAAATCCCCTCCTAAACGTTTTTTCTTATTCTCCTCATACTCAGAAAATGAACCTTCAAAGAAATAGACTTGGGAATCACCTTCAAAAGCCAAAATATGGGTACAGACCCGATCCAAGAACCATCTGTCGTGTGAGATGACCACTGCACATCCTGCAAAGTTCTCCAAACCTTCTTCCAATGCTCTTAATGTATTGACATCTAAATCATTAGTGGGCTCATCTAAAAGTAATACATTACCTTCTTCTTTTAATGTCATGGCGAGATGTAAGCGGTTTCTTTCTCCACCAGAAAGCATGTTCACTTTTTTATTCTGTTCGCTACCCGAGAAATTAAAACGGCTCAAATATGCCCTTGAATTTACCTGGCGACCACCCATCAGAATCAGTTCCTGTTCATCACTAAAATTTTGCCAAATGGTTTTTTCTGGGTTAATATTGGAATGACTTTGATCTACGTACGCAATTTTGGCAGTATCACCAACAATGAATTCGCCTTTATCTGGGGTTTCCTCACCCATGATCATTCTAAAAATGGTCGTCTTACCTGCGCCATTCGGTCCAATAATCCCAACTATTCCTGCCTGAGGTAGTTTAAAATTCAGATCCTCGTAAAGTAATTTATCGTCATAGCCTTTGCTTACACCATTGGCCTCAATCACGTTAGTACCCAAACGCGGACCATTGGGAATGTAGATTTCCAACTTCTCATCGAGCTGTTTTTGGTCTTGGCTCATGAGTTTGTCATAACTCTTTAAACGAGCCTTTTGCTTGGTCTGCCTACCTTTAGCCCCTTGCCGTACCCATTCTAGCTCTCGCTCCAATGTTTTTTGTCGTTTAGAGGCTGTCTTACTCTCCTGTGCCAATCGTTTTGACTTTTGGTCTAACCAACTGGAATAATTCCCTTTCCAAGGAATTCCTTCCCCACGATCTAATTCCAAAATCCATCCTGCGACATTATCCAAGAAGTATCGGTCATGGGTCACCGCTATAACGGTGCCTTTATATTGTGCCAAATGATGTTCTAACCAATGCACCGATTCTGCATCCAAATGGTTTGTTGGCTCATCCAACAGTAAAATTTCAGGTTCTTGGAGCAATAGTCTACAAAGTGCAACGCGTCTTCTTTCCCCACCGGAAAGTACTGCGATTTTCTTATCGGGCTCCGGTGTACGAAGGGCATCCATTGCTATTTCCAACTTCGTATCAAGTTCCCATGCATTAGAGGCATCAATTTGATCTTGCAGGGCAGCTTGTCTATCCATAAGTTTCTGCATTTTATCTGCATCCTCATAAACTTCAGGCAGTCCGAACATATCGTTGATCTTGTTGTATTCATCCAGGATTGCAACTGTTTCCGCAGCTCCTTCCTTAACGATTTCCAAAACGGTCTTGTCTTCATCCAGCTTGGGTTCCTGTTCCAAATAACCAACATTGTAGCCCGGCGAAAAAACAACATCGCCTTGGTAATTCTTGTCCTCTCCTGCAATAATTCGCAGCAGGGTAGATTTACCTGAACCGTTTAGACCTAAAATCCCAATTTTAGCTCCATAAAAAAAACTTAAATATATATTCTTAAGAACCGGAGTATTCGCATTCTTATAGGTCTTTGTAACTCCAGACATGGAGAAAATGACTTTCTTATCGTCAGACAT